>NZ_CP025546.1:1835541-2141465 GCF_003614435.1 Mycobacterium paragordonae | reverse complement strand
CGGGGCAAGCAGGCGAACGTCGGCCAGTGGCCAGGACCGGCCGGTGAAGGTCGGCGTGCCGAACGGGTGCTCGGCGATTTCGCGAACCGTCATACCCGAGGGGTCGTCGAGGTCTCCTTCGATGCTGACAAAAGCGACACCGTCCGGGCTGGCGATTCGTCCAAGGCGCATTCGCATGAGCCTATCTGTGGTCGCGCAGCCGAAGTAGCCGGGCGTAGCCGGCGTGCGCGAGGCCGCGCGTCACCGAGGCTGTAAATCTGCAGCCGAAGCACGAGTAGCGGCCGCCAAATGTTCAGTCCCGATGGCAGGCGGCGCGGACCGAAACGACGCTGCTCCTGTGCAAGCATGAGTAGATGCCTCGGGATCCGTCCAGTGCCGTCGCGCGCTGGACGATCGTCGCCGTCTCGCTGGTCGCGACCACGAGTTCCTTCCTCTTCATTAATGGCATCGCATTTCTGATCCCCCGGTTGGAAGCGGCGCGTGGGACGCCACTCGCCCAGGCGGGTCTGCTGGCGTCGATGCCAAGTTGGGGCATGGTCGTCACCCTGGTCGCTTGGGGCTACGTGCTCGACCGCGTCGGCGAGCGCATCGTGTTGACCGTCGGCTCGGCACTGACGGCCCTGGCGGCCTACGCCGCCGCCTCCGTGCACTCGCTGCTGCTGATGGGCATCTTCCTGTTCTTGGGCGGAATGGCCGCCGCGAGCTGTAACACTGCGGGCGGCCGACTGGTCTCCGGGTGGTTTCCGCCGCAGCAGCGTGGCCTGGCGATGGGCTTCCGTCAGACCGCGCAGCCACTCGGAATCGCGTTGGGCGCCTTGGTGATTCCCGAGCTCGCCGAGACCAGCGCGCATGCGGGTTTGATGTTCCCGGCGGTGATGTGCGCCATCGCGGCAGTGGTCAGCGTCTTCGGTGTGGTCGACCCGCCCCGCAAACCGCGCCGGACGGCCACCCACGAGGAACTGGCCAGCCCCTACCGCGGTTCGAACGTGTTGTGGCGGATCCATGCGGCGTCGGCGTTGTTGATGATGCCGCAGACGGTGACCGTCACCTTCATGCTCGTCTGGCTGATCAATGAGCATCACTGGTCGGTGGCGGCGGCTGGTGGTCTGGTCACCATCTCGCAGTTGATCGGTGCGGGAGGCCGCATCCTGGTCGGCCGCTGGTCGGACCGCGTCGGCTCGCGGATGCGACCGGTCCGCATCATCGCACTCGCCGCCGGGGTGGCTCTGATCCTGCTGTCGCTCAGCGACCGGGTGGGTTCGCGCTTCGACGTGATGTTGATGATCACCGTCTCGGTACTCGCGGTACTCGACAACGGGCTGGAGGCCACCGCCATCACCGAGTTCGCCGGGCCTTATTGGAGCGGACGCGCGCTGGGCACCCAGAACACCACGCAGCGGCTGATGGCCGCCGCCGGCCCGCCGATGTTCGGTGCGCTGATCACCGCGGCCGCTTACCCGCTCGCCTGGGGGCTGTGTGCCCTGTTCCCCCTCGCCGCGGCGCCGTTGGTACCGACCCGGGTGTTGCCGCCGGGCCTGGAGTCTAGAGCCCGGCTGCAATCCGTTCGCCGACAACGGTGGTGGCAGGCCGTTCGTCCCCACGAGTCGCCAGGTAGGCCGCAACCGCACGATCTACCCGGGCAGCCGCCTCGTCCTCGCCTAGATGGGCCAGCAGCAACGCCACCGACATGATCGCCGCGGTGGGATCGGCGATACCCTGCCCGGCGATATCGGGAGCGCTGCCGTGCACCGGCTCGAACATGGACGGGTTGGTCCGCGTCGCGTCGATATTTCCGCTCGCGGCCAAGCCGATGCCGCCGCACACGGCCGCGGCCAGGTCGGTGATGATGTCGCCGAACAGGTTGTCGGTGACGATCACGTCGAACCGTCCGGGATCGGTGGCCAGGAAGATCGTCGCCGCGTCGACGTGCTGGTAGGCGACCTCGACGTCGGGGTACTGCTCGCCGATCTCCTGCACGGTCCGCAGCCAGAGTCCCCCGGCGAACGTCAGCACGTTGGTCTTGTGCACCAGCGTCAGATGCTTGCGGCGCCTCATCGCCCGCTCGAATGCGTCGGTGACCACCCGGCGAACCCCGAACGCGGTGTTGACGCTGACCTCGGTCGCCACCTCATGGGGTGTGCCGACGCGAATCGCGCCGCCGTTTCCGGTGTAGGGCCCCTCGGTTCCCTCGCGCACCACGACGAAGTCGATGTCGGGGTTGCCGGCCAGCGGGCTCGTCACGCCGGGGTACAGCCGGGCCGGCCGCAGGTTGACGTGGTGGTCCAGCTCGAAACGCATGCGCAGCAACAGCCCTCGCTCCAGCACGCCGCTGGGGACCGACGGGTCACCGATCGCGCCGAGCAGGATCGCGTCGTGCTGTCGTAGCTCGGGCACCACCGATTCCGGCAGCACCTCGCCGGTGGCGTGGAAGCGCCGGGCGCCCAGGTCGTATTCCGTCTTCTCCACCCCGGGCAGGACGGCGTCGAGGACCTTGATGGCCTCGGCGATGACCTCAGGGCCGATCCCGTCGCCAGCGATGACGGCGAGCTTCGTCACGAGAAGTCAACCACTTCAAGCTTATTCGCGCCGACCGACTCGGTGATGGCCGAGCGCACGTCGGCCGGCACATCCTGATCGAGCCGCAGCAACACGGTGGCGCTCGGGCCCTCGGTGTCCTCGGACAGCTGTGCGGCCTGGATGTTCACCCCGGCCGCGCCGAGCAGCGTCCCGATCTTGCCCAGGGCACCGGGCTGATCGGCGTAGTTGATCACCAGGTTGATGCCCTCGGCGCGCAGGTCGTAGCTGCGGCCGTTGATCTGCACGATCTTCTCGACCAGCTGCGGCCCGGTCAGCGTGCCGGCGACGTTGACGACCGAGCCGTCGGGTGCAACGGCGCGCACGTCGACGACGCTGCGGTGGTTCGGGCTTTCGGTGGCTGTGCTGATCTCGGCGGTGACGCCGCGTTCGGCCGCCAGCGCGGGGGCGTTGACGAACGTGACGGCGTCTTCGATGACGGCGGAGAACAAGCCGCGCAGCGCCGACAGCTTCAGCACCTCGACCTCCTCGGAGGCCAGCTCACCGCGCACCTGCACAGACAGCGACGCGGGCAACTCGTCGGACAGCGCGGCCGCCAGCACGCCGAGCTTGCGGACCAGGTCGAGCCACGGCGCAACCTCTTCGTTGACCACGCCGCCGCCGATGTTGACCGCGTCGGGGACGAACTCGCCGGCCAGCGCCAGCCGCACGCTCTCGGCGACGTCGGTGCCGGCCCGGTCCTGCGCCTCTGCGGTCGAGGCGCCCAGGTGCGGCGTGACGACCACCTGCGGCAGCTCGAACAGGGGGCTGTCGGTGCAGGGCTCGGTGGCGAACACGTCCAGACCAGCCCCGCGGACGTGTCCGCTGGTAATGGCCTCAGCCAGCGCAGCCTCGTCGATCAGACCGCCGCGGGCGGCGTTGACGATGATGACGCCGGGCTTGGTTTTGGCCAGCGCCTCCTTGCCGATCAGCCCGGCCGTCTCCGGCGTCTTGGGCAGGTGCACCGAGATGAAGTCGGCGCGGGCCAGCAGGTCGTCCAGCGGCAGCAGTTCGATGCCGAGCTGGGCGGCGCGGGCGTGCGACACGTAGGGGTCGTAGGCGACAAGGTGGGCGCCGAAGGCCGCGATCCGCTGGGCGACGAGTTGGCCGATGCGGCCCAGGCCCACTACGCCGACGGTCTTGCCGAAGATCTCGGTGCCGGAGAACTTGGACCGCTTCCAGGTGTGCTCGCGCAACGTGGCGTCGGCGGCCGGGATCTGGCGGGATGCGGCCAGTAGCAGCGCGATTGCGTGCTCGGCGGCGCTGTGGATGTTCGAGGTGGGGGCGTTGACCACCAGCACGCCGCGGGCGGTGGCCGCGTCGACGTCGACGTTGTCCAACCCGACGCCGGCGCGGGCGACGATCTTGAGCTTGGGGGCCGCGGCGAGCACCTCGGCGTCGACGGTGGTGGCCGACCGCACCAGCAGAGCGTCGGCCTCGGGGACCGCGGCCAGCAGCTTTGGCCGATCGGGGCCGTCTACCCAGCGCACCTCGACCTGGTCCCCCAGGGCAGCGACGGTTGATTGGGCGAGTTTGTCGGCGATCAATACAACAGGCAAGTTCACGCGGACAGCGTAGTCGGGGATCGCGAGCGCGGCGGAGCCGGGCGAAGCGGGTCCCCGCCATCGGGCCTAGCGGTGCGACGATGCGGGCCGTTCTTGCCCGCTGAGGAGCGCCGCCATCAGACCCCGCGGGGATCGTAAGCCCGACGGAGTCGGGCGCAACGGGTCCCCGCCATCAGGCCTAGCGGTGCGACGATGCGGGCCGTTCTTGCCCGCTGAGGAGCGCCGCCATCAGACCCCGCGGGGATCGTAAGCCCGACGGAGTCGGGCGCAACGGGTCCCCGCCATCAGGCCTAGCGGTGCGACGATGCGGGCCGTTCAGGCCCGCTGAGGAGCGCCGCCATCGGGCCCCGCGGGGATCGTAAGCCCGACGGAGCCGGGCGCAACGGGTCCCCGCAGCGCCTACACATCACTCGGGCCAATCCCTCAACCACAACCGGCGCCGCTGAGTACGATCCGGCCGTGTCCTCCCTCGTTCCCCCGGCGATCTGCGTCAACATGATCGTCCGCAACGAGGCGGCGATCATCCGAGAAACCCTTGACAACATCGCGCCGTACATAAGCGCATGGGTGATCGTGGACACCGGCTCCGACGACGGGACCCAGGCCGTCATCCGCGATCACATGGCCCGTCTTGGCATTCCCGGAGAGCTCCACGAGCGGCCGTGGCGCGATTTTGGGCACAACCGGTCCGAGGCATTAACCCTCGCTCAGGGCTACGGCGACTACATCTGGGTCCTCGACGCCGACGACAAGGTCGTGGGCAACCTCGATTTCGGCCAGCTGGGCCAAGATCTCTATCAACTCCGTTATCGCCAAACCTCGAACGTCTTCTGGCGGCCCAGTCTCTTCCGTGACGGGTTGCCGGTCCGCTACGAAGGCGTGGTCCATGAAGACGTCATAGTCGACTCCGATTTCAGTCACGACCGACTCGACGGTGACTACTACATCGATTCTCGCCGTCTCGGAGCGCGCAACCGGAATCCGCAGCAGAAATACGAGAGCGACCGCGACCTGCTGCTCGCCGAGATCGAACGCAATCCTGACAATGCGCGGTCGGTGTTCTATCTGGCGCAAAGTTACTTCGACTTAGGCGATTTCGAGAACGCCCGCAAGTGGTATCAGCGCCGCGTCGACATGGGCGGGTGGGCCGAGGAGACCTACCAATCGATGTACCGCGTCGCCGAGTCGATGTGGTCGATGGGTGCGCCCTGGCCGGAGGTAGAGAACGCCTACCTGAGGGCCTGGGAGTTCCGGCCGACCCGCGCAGAACCGTTGTACGCCATCGCCTATCGCTACCGTCTCGACGAGCGCTACCGGCTCGGCTATCTGTTCGCCAAGCACGCCGCCGAGATCCCGTTTCCCACTGAAGACACCTTTCTTGTCAGTGCGGATACCTATACCTGGGGTGCGCTCGACGAGGCTGCCGTCTGCGCATCGTGGATCGACGAGCACGCCGAGGCGGTCACGCTCTGGCGGCGAGCCCTGGCCAAGCCCGGTCTTCCCGACGAGGATCGGCAACGGATCACCGCCAATTGCGACAACAGCGCGCCGCGGACGTTCGAAGCGGCCGCCTCGTACCCCGTTGAGCTGGCGCGGCATCTGGCGGGCCACCGCCGCGACGCCGAGGTGGTGCTCAGCCTGGTCGCCGGGTCGGATCACGAAGGCATCAAAGGCGTCGAGGTGACGCTGAACTCACTTCTCAACTGCTGCACCGACGTATGGCGGATCGGCCGCTACCTGGTGGTCGATGCGGGCCTGCCTGCAGCCGATCGCGCGACACTGCTCGAACGGTATCCGTTTCTGGAGTTCTGTCCGATCACCGCCGGAGAGCCTGCGGGAGCCATCCTGTCGCAGATACGAGACCAGATTTACGGACGGTTCTGGCTGCACCTGGGACGCGGCGGGCAGTTCTATGCCCAGGAGGGCTTAATCAGCCGCCTGACAAGCGTGTTCGAGGCCGAGGAGAACGTTTACCAGGTAGCGCTCAACTTCGCCGATGCGGACACCCTGATCGGTACGAGCGCGACCGACGAGGTGGCGTCACGCGCGCCCGGCGCCGGACGCTACGTGCTGCGCGGGCAGGTAACGCACGGCCCGGCAATGTTCGACACCGCCCGACTCGATCGCGTCGGAGGTACCCGTGCCGACGCCCCGGATCCGCTCGCCGAACTGGGCCGGCGGGCCGCCGCAGCCGGCCTCGCGACCGCCAGCCTCGACGAGGTGTTGTGCATCACGTCCGGCCTGAACTAGGTGCGGAATTCCCTTCAACGACGTCGTCGGCTGTAATTCACAGATGGACGTCACCGTCGTCGGCAGCGGACCCAACGGGCTCAGCGCTGCCGTCATTTGTGCCCGTGCGGGATTGAAAGTGCAGGTCCTCGAGGCCCAGCCCACCTTTGGCGGCGGCGCACGCAGCGCGATCGACTCCGAATTTCCCGGAATTCTGCACGACGTCTGCTCGGCGGTGCACCCGCTGGCCCTGGCGTCACCGTTCTTCGCCGAGTTCAACCTCACCGCACGAGGGGTCCAGCTGACCGTGCCGGAGATCTCCTACGCCAACCCGCTGCCGGGGCGGCCGGCGGCCATCGCGTACCGAGATTTGGCGCGAACCTCCGCTGAACTGGAGAACGGCGAATCCTGGCGACGTTTCCTCGGGCCACTGGTGGGCAATGCGGACGCGGTCGTGGCCTTTCTACTCGGGGACAAGCGGTCGATGCCCCGATCGCTGCCCACCGTCGTCCGCCTCGGGTTGCGGATGCTCACCCAAGGCACCCCGGCATGGGGCGCACTGGCCGGCGAGGACGCCCGCGCCTTGTTCACCGGCGTTGCGGCGCATGCCATTACCCCATTGCCGTCGCTGGCCTCGGCGGGCGCGGGGATGATGCTGGCGACACTCGCCCATGCGGTGGGCTGGCCGATTCCCGTGGGTGGCACTCAGATGATCTCCGACGCGCTCATTGCCGACCTGCGCGCACACGGCGGCGAGATCACGGCCGGCGTGGAGGTCACCGAGGCGCTCGACGGTGTCGCGGTTTTCGACACCGCCCCGACCACCCTGTTGGACGTCTACCGCGACTCCATCCCGGAACGGTACGCTAATGCGTTGCGCCGCTATCGATTTGGCTCCGGCGCGGCCAAGGTGGATTTCGTGCTGAGCGAGGACATCCCGTGGTCGGATCCGCGGCTAAAAAAAGCGCCGACCCTCCATCTCGGCGGCACCCGGCAGGAGATGGTCGAGGCCGAAGCGGACATCGCGTCCGGGCGTCACGCGGCCGCCCCGATGGTCCTCGGCGCCCTGCCACACATCACTGACCCCCGGCGGATAGACAGCAGTGGTCGGCGACCGTTCTGGACCTACGCGCACGTACCCGCCGGGTCCACCGACGACGCGACCGAAGCCGTGACGAGAGTGGTGGAACGGTTCGCGCCGGGATTCCGCGACATCGTGGTGGCGGCCCGCAGCGTGCCGGCCGCGCGCATGAGCGACCACAACGCCAACTACGTCGGCGGTGACATCAGTGTGGGCGGTAACTCCGCGGTGCGCGCGCTCGTCGGCCCCACCCCGCGGGTAAACCCTTGGAGCACACCGATTCCCAAGGTCTACCTGTGCTCGGCGGCGACTCCACCGGGCGCCGGAGTGCATGGTATGGCCGGGTACTACGCGGCCCGCACCCTGCTGGGGCGTGAGTTCGGCATCACGGAACTGCCTAAGCTGACACCATGACCAAACTCGCGATCATCTACTACTCGGCGACCGGGCACGGCACCTCCATGGCACAGCGCGTCGCCGCGGCCGCCGAAGCCGCAGGCGCCGAAGTCCGGGTCCGCCACGTCGCCGAAACCCGCGACCCGGCGTCATTCGCACACAATCCGGCCTGGACGGCGAACTACGAAGCGACCAAAGACCTTCCGACCGCCACCGGTGAAGACATCGAGTGGGCGGACGCGGTGATCTTCGGCTCCCCCACCCGATTCGGCTCGGTCGCTTCGCAGTTGCGCGACTTCCTGGACGGACTCGGCGGGCTCTGGGCCGCAGGCAAACTCGCCGACAAGGTGTACGCCGGCTTCACGTCGTCGAACACCCTGCACGGCGGTCAAGAGACCACTCTGTTGACGCTCTACGTCACACTCATGCACTTCGGCGGGATCATCGTGCCGCCCGGGTACACCGATCCGTTGAAGTTCGTCGATGGCAATCCCTATGGGGCAAGCCTGGTTTCGACGCACGACAACATCAGCGAGTTCGACTCGGCCACGGGCGACGCACTGGATCATCTGGCGCGCCGGGTGGTTCAGACCGCCGACCGGCTGAGCGCCTGAGACCGGCTGAGCGCCTGAGCGCCTGAGCCCCGCGCGACACTGAACCTACGCACACGACACGCCGCGGAACGTGTGCGTAGGTTCAATCTGGACGGAGGCCGGCGGGAGCGCTGCGCGATGAGACGCAAAAGCCCCTCGGAACGCGTGTTCCCAGGGGCTCTTGCGTCCGCTAGGAACTAGGCCGTCTCGGTGATCGGACGGTCGACCCAGCTCATCAGGTCGCGCAGCTTCTTACCGGTGACCTCGATGGGGTGCTCGGCGTTCTCCTTGCGCAACTGCTCGAGTTGCTTGTTGCCACCCTCGACGTTGGCCACCAACTTCTTGACGAAGTCGCCATTCTGGATGTCGCGCAGGATCTCCCGCATCCGCTCCTTAGTGCCGGCGTCGATGACGCGCGGGCCGGACAGGTAGCCGCCGAACTCCGCGGTGTCGGACACGGAGTAGTTCATCCGGGCGATGCCACCCTCGTACATGAGGTCGACGATCAGCTTGAGCTCGTGCAGCACCTCGAAGTACGCCATCTCCGGCGGGTAGCCCGCCTCGACCATCACGTCGAAGCCGGTCTTCACCAATTCCTCAGTGCCACCGCACAACACGGCCTGCTCACCGAACAGGTCGGTTTCGGTCTCGTCCTTGAACGTGGTCTTGATGACCCCGGCGCGGGTGCCGCCGATCGCCTTGGCGTAAGACAGCGCCAGCGCCTGGCCGTTGCCGGTCGGGTCCTGCTCGACGGCGATCAGCGCCGGCACGCCCTTGCCGTCGACGAACTGACGGCGCACCAGGTGGCCGGGGCCCTTGGGGGCGACCATCGCGATGGTGACGTCGGCGGGCGGCTTGATAAGACCGAAGTGGATGTTGAGGCCGTGACCGAAAAACAGTGCGTCACCGGCCTTCAGGTTGGGCTCGATGTCGTTGGTGAAGATCTCGGCCTGCGCCGTGTCGGGCGCGAGCAGCATGATCACGTCGGCCCACTTGGCCACCTCGGCCGGGGTGTCGACGGTCAGGCCCTGCTCCTCGACCTTGGCGCGGGACTTCGAGCCCTCCTTCAGTCCCACCCGGACTTCGACGCCGGAGTCACGCAGGCTCAGCGAGTGGGCATGGCCCTGGCTGCCGTAACCGATCACGCCGACCTTGCGGCCCTGGATGATCGACAGATCTGCGTCGTCGTCGTAGAACATCTCTAATGCCTGCGGCACGGGTATTACTCCTTCTTGTTTTGCAGCGAAAAGCGAAAACTATTTGGCGGTGCCGATGCCGCGCGGCCCGCGGGCCATCGACACCACACCCGATTGCACGATCTCGCGGATACCGAACGGCTCCAACACCCGCAGCAACGCCTCCAGCTTGCCGCGGTTACCGGTGGCCTCCACCGTCAGCGACTCCGGCGACACGTCAATCACGTTGGCGCGGAACAGATTGACGGCCTCGATCACCTGGCTGCGGGTGCCGGCGTCGGCGCGCACCTTGATCAGGCACAGCTCCCGGTCCACCGAGTTGGAGTCGTCCTGCTCGACGATCTTGATCACGTTGATCAGCTTGTTGAGCTGCTTGGTGATCTGCTCGAGCGGTGTCTCCTCGGCGGAGACCACGATGGTCATCCGCGACATGTCCTTCTGCTCGGTGGCGCCGACGGCCAGGGACTCGATGTTGAATCCGCGCCGCGAGAACAGCGCCGCCACGCGGGCGAGCACACCCGGCTTGTCCTCGACCAGGACCGAAAGTGTGTGCGTCTTAGGCGATCCGCTTGTCATCTGCGCCGCTCCTCCTCATTACTGCGTGCTGCATCGTCGCCGGCGCGCATTTAGGCGTGTCCTTCGCTGATGTCGTCGAACAACGGACGAATTCCGCGTGCGTGCTGGATCTCGTCGTTGCTGGTGCCCGCGGCGACCATCGGCCACACCTGCGCGTCGGCGCCGACGATGAAGTCGATCACCACTGGGCGGTCGTTGATCTCGCGCGCCCGGTTGATCATTTCTTCAACGTCTTCCTCACGCTCGCAACGCATTCCGACACAACCCAGCGCCTCGGCCAGCTTGACGAAATCCGGGATCCGGTGCGAGTGGGTGGCCAGGTCAGTCTGCGAGTAACGCTCTTCGTAGAAGAGGGTCTGCCACTGCCGGACCATGCCGAGGTTGCCGTTGTTGATCAGCGCAACCTTGATCGGGATGCCTTCGATGGCGCAGGTGGCCAGCTCCTGGTTGGTCATCTGGAAGCAGCCGTCGCCGTCGATCGCCCACACCTCGGTATCCGGCAACGCGATCTTGGCGCCCATGGCCGCCGGAATGGCGAAGCCCATGGTGCCCAAACCGCCGGAATTCAGCCAGGTGCGCGGCTTTTCGTACTTGATGAACTGTGCCGCCCACATCTGGTGCTGGCCGACGCCCGCGACGTAGATGGCGTCCGGGCCGGCGATCTGGCCCAGCTTCTCGATCACGAACTCCGGTCCCAGGCTGCCGTCGCTCTGCGGGTCGTAGCTCAGCGGGTAGGTCTTGCGGACGCCCTCCAAGTACTCCCACCAGTCGGTCATGTCGAGATTGCCGGGAGTGTCATAGTGCCGCAGCATCTCGATGAGGTCGGTGATGACGTTCTTGACGTCGCCCACGATCGGCACGTCGGCGTGCCGGTTCTTGCCGATCTCGGCGGGGTCGATGTCGGCGTGGATGACTTTGGCCTCGGGAGCGAAAGATTCGAGTTTCCCGGTCACCCGGTCGTCGAACCGGGTGCCCAGCGCGATCAGCAGGTCGCTGCGCTGCAGCGCCGCCACCGCGCCCACCGTGCCGTGCATGCCGGGCATGCCCATGTTCAACCGGTGGCTGTCCGGGAAAGCACCGCGCGCCATCAGCGTGGTGACCACCGGGATGCCGGTGAGTTCGGCCAATTGCAGGAGCTCCTGGGTCGCCTCGCCGCGAATGATGCCGCCACCGACGTAGAGCACCGGCTTTTTCGCGGCCGCGATCAGCTTGGCGGCCTCGCGGATCTGCCGGCTGTGCGGCTTGGTGTTCGGCTTGTAGCCGGGCAGTTCCATGCGCGGCGGCCAGCTGAACGTGCACTGGCCCTGCAGCACGTCTTTCGGGATGTCGACGAGGACAGCGCCGGGCCGCCCGGATGCCGCGATGTGGAAGGCCTCCGCGATCACGCGGGGGATTTCGTCACCGGTGCGCACCAGGAAGTTGTGCTTGGTGATCGGCATCGTGATGCCCGAGATGTCGGCTTCCTGGAAGGCGTCGGTCCCGATCAGCTGCCGGCCGACCTGACCGGTGATGGCGACGACGGGGATGGAGTCCATCTGCGCGTCGGCGAGCGGGGTGACCAGGTTGGTGGCACCGGGACCCGACGTCGCCATGCACACGCCGACCCGGCCGGTGGCGTGCGCGTAGCCGCTGGCGGCGTGACCCGCGCCCTGCTCGTGGCGCACCAGGACGTGGCGCAGCTGCTGGGAGTCGAACAGTGGGTCGTACACCGGCAATACCGCGCCGCCCGGGATGCCGAAGATGACGTCGACGTCGAGTGCCTCCAGCGACCGGATGACCGCCTGCGCACCGGTAAGTTGGTGCGGGGCAATGCGTTTCGGTTGGCCGGTGGCCGGCTTGGCGGTTGCCTTCCCGGCGTCCGAGGCGATTTCGGCCGCCTCTTGGCTGGCGGGCGTCGCGGCCGGAGCCGGTGGCTTGGTGGGTGCGCTCACGGTTTCCTCTTCGGTATTTTTCGGCTGTGGCGTCTCGGGGCAAGAAAAAACCCCCGCCAGCTGGGCTGCTGTACGAGGGCTGCGTTGGTGCTCGATAGAGCTAGTCAGGCACCAACGCGCCGACTAATTACTACGAGCATTCCAGACTGCATAACGTCCGACGGTAGCCTTCGCACTGCTCAACCGTCAAATCCGGTCCGCTGGGGGCGCTGACTCTGCGTCCAAGGTGGCGACACGCCCAGGTGCCGCACCCGCAGCGCAGAGTCAACACGCCGGCCGCGGAAATCCGGTCGGTGCAATGATGCGAGGGTGGTTACCGAGTCACCCGTCGTCATCAAACTGTCGCCGATGGCGCATATCGCGGTCGGATTCTTGACCCTGTGCCTGCTGGTTCCGGTGACGGCCTTCCCGTTCAGCGCCCCGATTCTGGTGATTCCGGTATTGTTGTCCGCGTTGATCATCCGATTCCGGACGGTCGCCGACGACCGGGGTGTGACGGCGCGAACCCTGCTGAGCAGCCGGACGGTGGCCTGGGAGGACATCGACGGACTGCGATTCCACCGCGGTAACTGGGCGCGCGCGCACCTGAAGGACGGTTCAGAGCTGCGGTTGCCCGCGGTCACCTTCGCGACGCTGCCGCAGCTGACCGAAGCCAGCTCCGGCCGGGTGCCCAACCCGTACCGCTGACCCGTCAGGCCAGCGGTGATCGCAAGCGCGGCGAAGCCGGGCACCGCGGGTCACCGCCATCCGACCCAGCTGGCCGTCAGGCCAGCGGGTTCACACCATTCAGAAACACCCACACCGCAATCCCGGCGGCGATGCCGGCCAGCAGCGCCACGAACGACCCGATGAAGGGCCGGTGGGCCCACCCCCGGCCCGCGTCGAAACCGTAGCGACCGGGACCGGCCAGGATGACGGCGACGGCCATGACGATCAGGCTGATCTGGTATTCGTGGCCGTCCGGCAGGAAATAGGTGAAGGTGTTCGTGCGCGGCCGCGCCGAGGCGGATGCGAGCAGGCCGTTGAGCAGGAAGGCCAGCGCACCGGCGGCTGCGATCGGGGTGAACAAGCCCAGCACCAGCAGCACACCCGCGACGACCTCGCCACCGGAGCTGACGTAGGCCAGGACGTCGGCGTGCTGGAAGCCGATGTCGTGCAGCGAATTGCGGAATCCGTTGACGCCGGACCCGCCCCACCAGCCGAACAGTTTCTGCAGCCCGTGCGCGATCAGCACCGCGCCGAGTCCGACCCGCAGTACCAGCAGCCCGAAGTTCTGGGTGCCGCGCCGCCCGGCGTCGCGCATCCGCTCGTCTTCGTCGTCGAAGTCGATGGCTGCGGGAGCGGCCGGAATCTGCCGGCTGGTCGGCTGCGGCTGCACGTAGGGCAGCGGCTCCTGGGCGTCGGCCAGGTTGTAGGTCGAACCCCCGGTATGTGGTTCGTACGGCGGGATGATCGTGGTGGTTCCCGTATTGGCGAAGTTGCCCGAGTATCCGGCCGGGGTCAGGTCGTCTTCGGGGTCGACCAGGCTTGCCGAGGCGGGACGGCTGGAGGTTGGCACTGCGGGACTGTCCGGCCGCTGCCAATGCGATTCATTCGAACTGGTCACTCGTGTCAGGGTAAGGGCAATTTTGCCTGAAGCTGGGATTTGAGCGGCGCTTCCGCCGGTTAAATCCGCAGTTGGACCGCGGAAACGTCGCGATAAGCCCCAGAACCGACCGGCGTCGGCGATAAGCCGGTATCCCTACTGGTAGCTGTTCGACCCTCCGGCACCGCCGGGCAGGCCGGCCCCGGCGGTGGAGACCCCGCCGCCACCGCCGCCACCGCCGCCGCCATAGTTCTGATTGCCGTTGCCGCCGTCACCGCCGCCGGCGGCGGTGCCGTTACCGCCGCTACCGGCAGTCGCCGGGCCTGTACTGATGACCCCGGGCACCGCGGCGTCGGCGATCGAGCGCATGATCGCGCCGATCTCCTCATCGCGGCCGATCAAAGGCCAATGATCGAGCACAGGCCGAATGCTATCGGAAATGCCATGTTCATTTGCTGTAATGCAGTTCCGGTATCGGGGCGCCGGGCCACGTACGCGGCGGCAGGTGGCGGCCTTCACCGCCGATTCCGTAGCCTGTCGGTCATGCGGATAAGGCGGTCGGTTCGGTGCGTGCTGGCTGCGCTGTGCGCGGCGGTGCTGGTGTCCAGCGGCTGCGCACGGTTCAACGACGCCCAGTCGCAGCCGTTCACGACCAATCCGGAATTGAAGCCTCAGCCCAGCTCTACGCCTCCCCCGCCGCCGCCCTTGCCGCCGACGCCTTTCCCGAAGGCGTGCCCGGCGCCCGGGGTGATGCAGGGGTGCCTGGAAAGCACCAGCGGCCTGATCATGGGCGTCGACAGCAAGACCGCACTGGTCGCCGAACGCACCACCGGCGCCGTCAAGGAGATCTCCGTCAGCGCCGAACCGAAGGTGAAGATGGTCATCCCGGTCGACCCGTCCGGCGACGGCGGCCTGATGGACATCGTGCTGTCACCCACGTTCTCCCAGGACCGGCTGATGTACGCCTACGTCAGCACCCCGACCGACAACCGCGTCATCCGCATCGCCGAAGGCGACGTCCCCAAAGACATCCTGACCGGCATCCCCAAGGGCGCCACCGGCAACACCGGCGCACTGATCTTCACCACCCCCACCACCCTCGTGGTGCTGACCGGCGACGCTGGCAACCCGGCCCTGGCGGCCGACCCGAAATCGTTGGCCGGCAAGGTTTTGCGCATCGAGCAACCCACCACCCTGGGCCAGGCGCCCCCGACGACGGCGTTGTCGGGCATCGGCTCGGGCGGAGGCATGTGCATCGATCCCGTCGACGGATCGCTGTACATCGCCGACCGCACCCCGGGCGCCGACCGGCTGCAGCGCATCACCAAGAAGTCCGAGGTCTCGACGGTGTGGACGTGGCCGGACAAGCCCGGCGTCGCCGGGTGCGCGGCCATGGACGGGACGGTCCTGGTGAACCTGATCAACACGAAGCTGACGGTGGCGGTGCGGCTCGCGCCGAAAACCGGCGCGGTCACCGGAGAGCCGGACGTGGTCCGCAAGGACACGCACGCGCACGCCTGGGCCCTGCGGATGTCGCCGGACGGCAACGTCTGGGGTGCGACCGTGAACAAGACCGCGGGCGACGCCGAGAAGCTTGACGACGTGGTGTTCCCGTTGTTCCCGCAGGGCGGCGGGTTCCCGCGCAACAACGACGACAAGACCTAGACGGGGCGGCCGACGCCACTACGCGAGCAGACACAAAACCGCTTCGGAACGTTCGCTCCGGAATGAGTTTGCGTCTGCTCGCAAGCGGGTGGGGGTACCTCCCACTTGCGGGGGCGTGCACCCGGCTCGGCACCCCTCAGAACGGCGCGTCGAGCGTGAACCTCATGCCGTACTTGGGCTTCGCCTCGGTCCGCTCACCGCTGTACAGGCGCTGCGGAGCTTCCTGGCCCGGCTCGAACTCCTCATCGAGGTCGGACAGGTACAGCAGTTCGTCGGCATTGTCCGGCGCCCACGCCGCGACCGGCTCCAGCAGGTAAGCCACATGATCGGCGACGGGGCTTCGGCTCACGATCCGCCCGACGAACCAGGCGGCGGCGTCGTCGAGGATCGGCATTCCCAGCGGGCCGGCGCGCCACGAGCAGTGCCCGAACGGGTCATCCGGGCAATTGCCGAACAGCTCGGCCAGCACCTCCTGGCTACGCGGCAGTACGTGGACCGCCAGGTATTCGGACCGGCTGCCCACCTCATGCGTGCCGCTGCTGAAAGGCAGACCGACCATGAAGCTCGGGGGCTGCACGCTGGTCTGAGTGCCGAAGGCGACCAGGCAACCCGACGGAACACCGTCGGCTGCGGTGGTTACCACGAACACCGGAGAGTCCAGCATCGACATCAGGTCGTCGAACGGTTCACCGATCACCTCATTATGATGGGTCCGCCGGAGCCGCCGCGGGCTCTTTCCGGCCCTTTTCCTACCGAAGTCCTACGTGGGGCAGATGATGCGCCGCAGCCGGGTCCGTACCCATGACGAATCACGACACCATGGCGAACCGGGCGACGGGCATACTCGAACAAGGTGCGCAGCATGCCGGACAACGAATCGTGGCGAAGCGGTCCATCCACGTTATGGGTGATGGCCGGGGCGCACGCCGCTCACAGTCCGGCGACTCCACTCCCGGTTGCGGTGACCGCGGCGGGCCTGGTTTCCGCCGTCCGGCTGGGCCCCGACGCGCTGCGACGCTCGCCACCGCAGATAGCGCAGTGGGACGCCATCCGCAGCCACTATCCGCAAGTCGCCGACTGGATTGACAACGATGCCGCCGGTATCAGGCCCGCGGCCGCGGCGCCTGACGCCGGCCCCGCCGGGCGGATGAGCCGCGCCGGCGTCGTCGACTATCTCGGGCTACTCGACGACAGCGACGACGTCGACCGTTGGCTGTCGACCGAGCCCGACTACTGGGTCACCGCCGGCGCGTCCGTCGACGCCGCCACGACGGCCGTCGCCGAGTTCCGGCGTCATTACCGGCAGGCGGCGGTGATCGGCCCGATCACCGTCTATCGACGCCGCGAGGGTCAGGCCTGACCGCAGGCCGCCAGGACCAGCTCGCGCACCCGCGCGGCGTCGGCCTGCCCGCGGGTGGCCTTCATCACCGCGCCGACGATCGCGCCCGCCGCGGCCACCTTTCCGCCCCGAATCTTGTCTGCCACATCAGGATTGGCGGCCAGCGCCTCGTCCACCGCGGCCTGGGTGAGGGAATCGTCGCGCACCAGCGCCAGGCCGCGCGCCGTCATCACCGCTTCCGGCTCACCTTCTCCGGCCAGCACACCTTCGACGACCTCGCGCGCCAGCTTGTTGGACAGCTTGCCCTGGTCCACCAGGGCGATCACCTCGGCGACCTGGGCCGGGGTGATGGCCAGTTCTTCCAGGCTGATACCCGCCTCATTTGCCTTCTGCAGCAAGAAGTTTCCCCACCACGAGCGGGCGTCCTTGCTGGCCGCTCCGTGCTTGACGGTTTCGGCGATCAATTCGACCGCGCCGGCATTGACGAGGTCTCGCATCACCTCGTCGGAGAAACCCCATTCGTCCTGAATCCTCTTGCGAATCAACCACGGCAGCTCGGGGATGGTCTGGCGCAGCCGCTCGACCAGCTCGCGGCTGGGCGCCACGGGTTCGAGGTCGGGCTCGGGGAAATAGCGGTAGTCCTGGGCGGTTTCCTTCGCGCGGCCGGGACTGGTGTAGCCGGCCTCGTGAAAGTGTCTGGTCTCCTGGATGATTTCGCCACCAGCCACCAGAACCGCTGCCTGACGCTGCATTTCGTAACGGACCGCGACCTCGACGCTCTTGAGCGAGTTGACGTTTTTGGTCTCGGTGCGGGTGCCGAATTCGCTGGCGTCCTTTGGCATCAGCGATACGTTCGCGTCGCAGCGCATCGACCCCTGATCCATCCGCACGTCGGATACGTCGAGCCCGCGCAACAGGTCTCGCAGCGCGGTGACGTAGGCGCGAGCGATCTGGGGGGCCCGCGCGCCGGCACCGACGATCGGTTTGGTGACGATCTCGATGAGCGGTACGCCGGCCCGGTTGTAGTCGATCAGCGACGTGGTCGCGCCGTGGATACGGCCCGTTTCGCTGCCGATGTGGGTGAGCTTGCCGGTGTCTTCCTCCATGTGGGCGCGCTCGATCTCCACCCGCCAGGTGGTGCCGTCCTCCAGCGGCGCCTCGAGGAAGCCGTTGATGGCGATCGGCTCGTCGTACTGGGAAATCTGGTAGTTCTTCGGCATGTCCGGGTAGAAGTAGTTCTTCCGGGCGAACCGGCACCAGTCCACGATTTCGCAGTTCAAGGCCAGACCGATGCGAATCGCCGACTCGACCGCGACCTGGTTGAGCACCGGGAGCGAACCCGGCAGTCCCAGGCAGACCGGGCACACCTGGGTGTTGGGCTCGCCGCCGAACGTGTTGGTGCAGCCGCAGAACATTTTGGTGGCGGTGGACAGCTCGACATGGACTTCCAGTCCGAGCACCGGATCAAATCGTTCGATGACCTCGTCGTATTCGAGCAGCTCAGCCCCAGTAACCGTCATAGGCATCGATCCTAATGGTGATCGCGAGCGCGGCAGAGCCGGGCGAAGCGGGTCACCATCGTCGTCCTAGTGGTGATCGCGAGCGCGGCGGAGCCGGGCGAAGCGGGTCACCATCGTCGTCCTAGTGGTCAGCGGGGACCACCCCTCAGGACGTCGGCTAGCGCTTGGGGAACGTCCGGGCCAGCGCGGCCGCCATTTCCAGATAAGAGCGCCGGCTTTCCTTACTCAACAGATCCAGCCCGATCTCCGTGCCCAGATGCACGTGCTTATCGAACGGCAGTACCACGGTCGCCGCCACGCGCGCCGACAACAGCTCAAGCTCCTTGGCCGCCAAAGCGCTGAGCTTGGTCCGCTCGACGTAATTCAGCGCCAGCACGGTCGACTCAAGCAACTTGCCATACCCGTTGTGCCGCAACCACTCCAGCGTGGTGGAGGTCTTCTGCATCGCGCATATCGACGTGCTGGTGACGACCACGAGTGCGCGTGATTCCGGCAGCACCGCATCCATCACGCCCGACTTCAGGGTCTTGGGACAATCCACCAACACCAGCGAATAGTGGCTGCGCAGTATCGAGTACGCCTTGACGAAGTCCTGGCGGCTGATGCTCCAGTGGCTGTTGGCGTAGTCCGGCGGTCCGAGCACCTCCAGCCCGGAGCTGTTCATATATGTGTGCGCCCGCACGTCGGCATAACGTGCCACCGATGGGTCGGTCAGCAGGTCGGCCATGCTCAAACTGTTCCGCCGTCCGTGCCGGTCCGCCAAGTCGCCGGCGTCGGTGTCGACGGCGATCACACGGTCGGAGCGCAGGCTGGCGAAGGTCGAGCCGAGCGCTTCGACGACGGCGGTCTTGCCGACGCCGCCTTTGAGGTTGAGAACCGCGATCGGGAAGGCCCCACCCACCGGGGTGCGGATCTGCTCGCGCAGCGCGTTCTCGTGGGCGGCCTCGCGGCCCGCCCCCAGGTCGACGCCCACATATCGCCGAATCAGTTCCCGCCAGCTGCGTTGCTCGGGAGCCTCGGGCTCGATCGCATCAAGCGCGGTACCGCCCGGGACGCGCTCGCGGCGCACCGGTGGGGCGACCGGGACCGAGGGGTTGGACGTCACCGGGGATCTGAATCGGTTGGGTCGAGGCTGCGGCGGTGAAGGTGGCTGCGACGCGGGGGTGTCCGGACGGAGCGGCTGGGGCACCGTGATGGCCCCGCTATCGGTGTTCACCCGCCAGGCTCGATCCGGACCACCCTGGATCCGGGCCGGTGAAACGCGCCGCTCAAGGACTCCGCGATACGGACCGCGGTTGTTCATATTTGACGTATAACCGATTCTTAGAAACGAAAAACCTGCCAAAAAGTGAAGGCTGGACTACCGCTGAGCCAACAACCTCAGCCGAAGAATGCGGCAGCGTCGTCGTAGCGGCTCTCGGGCACCAGCTTGAGTTGGCGAACGGCGTCGGCCAGCGGCACCCGCCCGATGTCCTGCCCCCGCAGCGACACCATCTGCCCGTACTCGCCTGCGTGCGCCGCGTCTGCCGCGTTGACGCCGAAACGGGTGGCCAGCACCCGGTCGTAGGCCGTCGGCGAGCCGCCGCGCTGCACGTGGCCCAGCACCGTCACCCGGACGTCCTTGTTGATGCGCTTTTCCACCTCGGCCCCGAGCTGGGCGGCCACACCGGTGAACTTCTCGTGGCCGAACTCGTCGAGGCCGCCTTCGCGCAGCGCGATCGAGCCCGCTACCGGCTTGGCCCCTTCGGCGACCACGCAGATGAAGTGCGAGTCGCCGCGCTGGAAGCGCTGTTTGACCAGCCGGCACACTTCCTCGACGTCGAAGGGCTGCTCCGGGATCAGCGTCATGTGCGCACCGGAGGCCAGTCCGGCGTTGAGCGCGATCCACCCGGCATGGCGGCCCATGACCTCGACCAGCATCACCCGCTGGTGTGATTCGGCGGTGCTGTGCAGCCGGTCGATGGCGTCGGTGGCCACCGTCAGCGCGGTGTCGTGACCGAAAGTCACATCGGTGCAGTCGATGTCGTTGTCGATGGTCTTCGGCACCCCCACTACCGGCACGTTCTCCTCCGAGAGCCAGTGCGCGGCCGTCAGGGTGCCTTCGCCGCCGATCGGGATGAGGACGTCGATGCCGTTGTCGTCGAGGGTCTGCTTGACCTGATCGAGCCCGGCCCGCAGCTTGGCGGGGTTCACGCGGGCCGTCCCCAGCATCGTTCCGCCCTTGGCCAGCAGTCGGTCGTTGCGATCGTCGTTGCGCAGTTGCATGCGCCGGTTCTCCAGCAGCCCGCGCCAGCCGTCCTGGAATCCGACCACCGACGAGCCGTAGCGGGCATCGCAGGTGCGCACTACCGCCCGGATGACGGCGTTGAGGCCGGGACAGTCACCACCGCCTGTGAGAACTCCGATCCGCATGTCCTCATCTTGCCCTGCGGCCCGCTACCTGGCGCGAGCAGACGCAAAATCGCATAGAAACCTCGGGTTTCATGCGATTTTGCGACTGCTCAACACCCCTAGAGAGCGGTCGGCAGGGCACCCCGGGCGGCCTCGTAGGCCGCGCCCACGCGGTACAACCGGTCGTCGGCCAGTGCGGGCGCCATGATCTGCAGCCCCACCGGCAGCCCGTCGTCCGGTGACAAACCGGAGGGCACCGACATGCCGCAGTGCCCCGCCAGGTTGAGCGGGAGCGTGCACAGGTCGAACAGGTACATGGCCAGCGGGTCGTCCACCTTCTCCCCCAACCGGAAGGCGGTGGTCGGGGTCGCCGGTGACACCAGCACGTCTACGGACTGGTAAGCCTCGTCGAGGTCGCGGGCGATCAGGGTCCGCACCTTCTGCGCCTGGTTGTAGTAGGCGTCGTAGTACCCGGCCGACAGGGCGTAGGTGCCGATCATGATGCGTCGCTTGACCTCCGGCCCGAAGCCCGCGGCCCGGGTCATCGCCATGACCTCTTCGGCACTGTGGGTGCCGTCGTCGCCGACCCGCAGGCCGTACCGCATCGCATCGAAGCGGGCCAGGTTGCTCGACACCTCCGACGGCAGGATCAGGTAGTAGGCCGGCAGCGAGTAGTCGAAGTGCGGGCAGTCGACCTCGCTGACCTGCGCGCCCAGCGACTTGAGCTGCTCGACGGCCGCTTCGAACGAGCTCAACACCCCCGGCTGGTAGCCCTCACCGGTATGCAGTTGGCGCACCACTCCGACGCGCACGCCGGTCAGGTCGCCGGCCGCACCCGCTCTGGCCGCCGCGACGACGTCCGGGACCTGCGCGTCGATCGAGGTGGAGTCGCGGGGATCGTGGCCGGCGATCACCTCGTGCAGCAATGCGGTGTCCAGGACGGTACGGGCGCACGGGCCGCCCTGGTCCAGCGACGACGCGCAGGCGATCAGCCCGTATCGCGACACCGTGCCATAGGTGGGTTTGACGCCGACGGTGGCGGTCAGCGCCGCCGGCTGCCGGATCGAGCCCCCGGTGTCCGAGCCGATGGCCAGGGGCGCCTGGAACGCCGCCAGTGCCGCCGCGCTCCCGCCGCCGGAGCCGCCGGGAACGCGTTCGACGTCCCAGGGATTGCGGGTGGGGCCGAACGCGGAGTTCTCCGTCGACGAGCCCATGGCGAACTCGTCCATGTTGGTCTTGCCCAGGATCGGGATGCCCGCCGCCCGCAGCCGGACGGTCAGCGTGGCGTCGTAAGGCGACTGCCAGCCCTCCAGGATCTTGGAACCGCAGGTCGTGGGCATGTCGGCCGTGGTGAACACGTCTTTGAGCGCCAGCGGCACGCCGGCCAGCGCCGACGGGAGCCGTTCCCCGGCGGCCACCGCGCGGTCGACGACGGACGCGGCCGCCAGCGCCTGGTCGGCAGCCACGTGCAGAAACGCGCCGTAACGGTCGTCGGTCGCCTCGATCTGGTCCAGGCAGGCCTGGGTGACTTCGACCGACGACAGCTCTTTGGCGGCGATCTTGGCGGCCAGGGTGGCGGCGTCGAGCCGGATGATGTCCGTCACTGGCTCTCCCCCAGGATCTGCGGGACGGCGAAGCGGCCGTCGACCGCCTCCGGCGCCGCGGCCAGCGCCTGCTGCTGAGTCAGGCAGGGCTGCGTCTCGTCCGGACGGGTGACGTTGACGTCCTTGAGGGGGTTGTCGGTGGCTTCGACACCGGTCACGTCGACGGCCTGAATCTGGCTGACGTGGCTCAGGATGGCGTCGAGCTGGCCGACGAAACTGTCCAGCTCGGTCTCGGTCAATGCCAGCCGGGCCAGCCGGGCCAGGTGGGCCACCTCGTCGCGGGAGATCTGGGACACGAGCGAAAAGCCTAACGTGCCGCGACTGTGAAGCTGGCTTCACGTGCGTCGCCCACCGTGCAGCCGGCTGCACGCTCGCGCGCCAAGGCCGTCCAGCGCACCGGCCGAAATGCCGCCCGCGCCTCGCTGTGCAACAGTGTTGGCCGTGCCTTCGTATCTGTTGCGCATCGAGTTGGTCGACCGACCAGGCAGTCTGGGGTCGCTCGCCGTTGCGCTCGGTTCAGTGGGGGCCGACATCTTGTCGTTGGACGTGGTGGAACGCGCCGCCGGATACGCAATCGACGACCTGGTGATCGAACTCCCCCCGGGAGCGATGCCGGACACGCTGATCACCGCCGCCGAATCGCTGCCCGGAGTCCGCGTGGACAGCGTGCGCCCGCACACCGGCCTGCTCGAGGCGCACCGCGAGCTGGAGCTGCTGGACCTCGTCTCCGCCGCCCGCGACAACGCGTCCAAACTGCAGGTCCTGGCGGACCAGGCACCCCGGATCCTGCGGGTGGGCTGGTGCACGGTGCTGCGCGATACGCAGGGCAGGGTGCAGCGGCTGGCCGGCAGCACCGGCGCACCGGAAACGCGGGCCGATTCGGCACCCTGGTTGCCGATCGAACACGCGCTGACGCTCGACGGCAGCGCCGAATGGGTGCCGCAGGCCTGGCGCGATATGGACACCACCATGGTCGCGGCCCCGCTGGGCGACAAACACACCGCGGTCGTGCTCGGCCGGCCGGGCCCGGAGTTCCGCCCATCGGAAGTCGCCCGCCTCGGCTACCTGGCGGGCATCGTGGCGACCATGCTGCGCTGAACCTCGGGAAAGCCCGCGCGCCCGGGCCTGATTGCGCTGTTGCGCAACACACTTCAGCACCTGGTTCCCGACGGCGGAGCCTATCCGCAAAGCGCAACCTGGCCACACAGCGAATCACCGGGCAGATATGCGAAATGTCACCGGCCTGTATGAACGTGCTGTTAGGGTTCGCATGGAACCGCTTTCAGCAAACCAGCTCGAGACTCGCCTCATGCACAGTCAGACCCCCGCGACCAGCTTGCATGCCATCATCACGACGGTGGCCACCAAGCTTTTGGGCGCCACCAGCAGCACCGCCGTGGCGAATAGCACGGAGGTTCTCGCTGAGCTGGTTCGATACCTCGACGTCGACGTCAGCTTTCTGCGGCACAACGACCACAACATCCGCGCCACCGTGCTGGTGGCCGAATGGCCGCCGCGGCCGGACGTTCCGGACCCCGACCCGTTGCACACCATCTATTTCGCCGAGGCCGACCCCGTGTTCGCACTCGCCGAGCACGCCAAGGAACCGGTCATCCTGCGTCCGGAATCCCAGGACGAGAAATACCAGCAGACCATCTCCGAAGCGAGCGGCATCCCGGCCATCTCGTTGGCCTCAATCCCCCTGCTGTCCGGCAATGTCACCACCGGAACGCTGGGTTTCGTCAAATACGGCGACCGCAGCTGGAACGAGGACGAGATCAACGCGCTGACCGTGGTGGCCACCATGTTGGCCCAGGTACAGGCCCGGATCAGCATCGAGGACCAGTTGAGCTACCAGGCCAGCCACGACGACCTGACCGCCCTGCCGAACCGGCGCGCCCTGGTATCCCACCTCGACGAGCGCCTGACCGCGGGCCGGGCCGGGCCGGTGACGGTGCTGGTCTTCAACCTCGACCGCCTCAAGGCGATCAACGACTATCTCGGACACGAGGCCGGCGATGCGTTCATTCGCGACTTCGCAACCGAAACCAGCGCAGCGATCAAAGGACAGGGCCTCATCGCCCGGATCGGCGGCGACGAATTCGTCGTCGTGCCGGCGGCGGCGACCGACCTCGCCGAGGCGAGGCGCCTGGCCGAGCGGCTCAGCTCTCGGCTGACCGATCACGTTGTCATCGGAGGTGAAATCGTCAACCGCACGGTGAGCGTCGGCGTGGCGACCGGCACCCCCGGAAAGGACACCAGCCTGGACCTGCTCCGGCACGCCGATGATGCACTGCAGTGCACCAAAGGCACTGGCGCACAACGCATCGGCGTCATCTCCACCGACGTGGTCAACCGCCGCAAGATTCGCGCCGACATCGAGTTGCACCTACCGGGCGCGATCGAGACCGATGCGCTGACCGTTCTCTACCTGCCGGAGATCGACATGCTGACCGGCAAGATCCTCGCGGTCGAGGCGCTGGCCCGCTGGCAACACCCGACCCTGGGGCTCTTGCTGCCCGAAGTGTTCATCCCGATCGCCGAATCGCTGAATCTGGCCGGCGAATTGGGCAAGTGGGTGCTCAACGCGGCCTGCGCCGACCTGTCGCAGTGGCGGTCCCAGGGCGTCGGCCTCGACATCATGTTGCGCGTCAACGTTTCCCCGGCCCAGTTGGTGGCCCAGGACCTGGTGAACGTCGTGAGCCGAACGGTCGGCAAGTTCGGCCTCAGCGGTATGGCGCTCGGGCTGGAGATCACCGAAAGCATGCTCATCAGAGATGTGGCGAGCACCCGCGCCACCCTGAGCGCCCTCACCGACCTCGGGATCGACATCGCCATCGACGACTTCGGCACCGGGTTCAGTGGCATGGGACTGCTGCGGACGCTGCCGGTGAGCACCCTGAAGATTGACCGTGGGTTCGTCCGGGATCTCGACGTCAGCGCCGACGATCTGGCCATCGTCCGGGCGGTGATGGGGCTTGCCGAAGCGCTGGATCTGAATGTGGTTGCCGAGGGCGTGGAGAGCGAGGGGGCGGCCCGGACGCTGCTGAAGGAGGGCTGTGTGCGGGCTCAGGGTTTCCTGTTCTGCCGGCCGCTGTCCGCGGCCGCAATCCGGGAGTTGCTCGCCATCGGCACCATAGAGACCGGATTACGTTAGCGCGCTTGCGGTTTCACTACCGGATCGTCGTCCTCCCACAGCAGTAGCTGCCGGACCGCCGGACGGGAGCCATAGGGTTGCAACATCCGGCTGGCCGGTCGCGGACGCACGCGCTGCGGCCACCAGAACCAGCGCCCCAGCAGCGCCGCAATCGACGGCGTCATGAACGACCGCACGATCAGGGTGTCGAACAACAGGCCCAGCCCGATGGTCGTCCCGATCTGACCGAGCACTTGGAAGCCGCTGAACAGGAACGCGCACATGGTCACCGCGAACACCAACCCCGCCGAGGTGACGACGGAACCGGATCCGGCCATCGCCCGGATGATTCCGGTATTGAGACCGGCGCCGATCTCTTCCCGGAACCGGGAAATCAACAACAGGTTGTAATCCGAACCGACGGCCAGCAGCAGGATCACCGCCAGCGCGAGCACCACCCAGTACAACTTGATCCCGAACATGTACTGCCACACCAGCACTGACAGCCCGAAGGACGCGCCCAACGAGAGCGCCACCGTGCCGACGATCACCAGCGCGGCGACCAGACTGCGGGTCAGCATCATCATGATCAACAGAATCAGGCTCAGTGCCGCGATCCCGGCGATCATCAGGTCGTACTTGGCGCCGTCCTGGATGTCCTCATAGGTGGCGGCGGTGCCGCCGAGATAAAACTTCGCCTCGGCCATCGGCGTGCCCTTCACCGCTTCGTGCGCGGCCTTCCTGATCGGCTCGATATGCGAAATGCCCTCGGGGGTGGCGGGATCGCCTTCGTGGGTGATGATCATCCGGGCCGCCTTGCCGTCGGGCGACAGGAACAACTTGAGCCCACGCTTGAAGTCGGGATTGTTGAAGACTTCCGGTGGCAGGTAGAAGGTGTCGTCGTTTTTGGCGGTGTCGAAGGCGCGCCCAAGGGCCGTCGAGTTCTCGATGGCCGCGGCGGTCTGCGCGTAAATGCCGGACAGGGTGGCGTAATTCGCCATCGTCAGGTCGTGATTGGTTTCCTGGCTGGCGATCTGCTGTGGTATCAGGGCCACCAGTTTCGGCTGCAGCGCATCGAGTTTCTCGAGTGTGGCCGTGAGGTCCTGGAACCGTGACGTGAGTTGATCGATCCCGTCCAGGGCGTCGAGCACCGACCTGATCGCATAGCAGGCCGGGATATCGAAACAGTGCTTCTCCCAATAGAAATAACTCCGGATGGGCCGGAAGAAGTCGTCGAAATTGGCGATCTTGTCGCGCAGGTCGTTCATGATGGCGACGGTGTCCCGGAAGCTCTGGGCCTCGCTGTGGGTGGTCGTCGCGAGTTCCTGCTGCAGGGTGTACTGCTGGTGCAGGATGTCGATTCCCTTCGACAGCTCACCGGCCTGTCGCAGCAGGTCGTCCGCGCGGTCCCGTTGATACCGCAGGTTTTCGGTCTGGTTGGCGCTCTGGGCGCTGATCTGAAACGCGAGTGAGGTGTGGTTGAGCGGCGTGCCCAGCGGTCGGGTGATGGTCTGCACCTGTGCGATGCCGGGCAGGTGGAAGACCGCTTTGGCCACCCGGTCCAGAATCAGCATGTCGGCCGGGTTGCGCATGTCGTGATCGGTTTCGAGCATCAGCAATTCGGGCTCCAGGCGCGCCCGGGAGAAATGCCGCTCGGCGGCCGCGTATCCGACGTTGGCCGGCGCGCTGTCCGGCATGTAGGGGCGCGTGTCGTAGCTCGTCTGGTATCCGGGCAGGGTGAGCAGGCCGATGAAGGCCAGGGCGCACGCCACGGTCAACACCGGACCCGGCCAGCGCACGATGGCCGTTCCGATGCGTCGCCAGCCACGGGTCCGCATCGCGCGTTTGGGTTCGAAGATGCCGACCAGTGCACCCAGGGTCAGCACGGCCGGCGCCAGGGTGAGCGCGGCCACCAGCGCGACGAGGATGCCCAGTGCGGCGGGTATGCCCAGGCTCTGGAAGTACGGCAGCCGGGTGAAGCTCAGACAGGCCACCGCTCCGGCGACGGTCAGGCCCGAACCCAGGACGATATGGGCGGTGCCGCGAAACATCGTGTAGTACGCCGTATCTCGGTCCTCACCCGCGCTGCGTGCCTCCTGGTAGCGGCCGACGACGAAGATCGCGTAGTCGGTCCCGGCGGCGATCACCAGCAGAGTGAGCAGATTGGTCGCGTAGGTCGACAGCCCGATGATGCCGGCATTGCCGAGGAAGGCGACGATGCCGCGGGCGGCAGCCATCTCGATCAGGACCGTCACCAGGACCAGCAGCATGGTCAGGAAGGAGCGGTAGACGAAGAGCAACATCAGCGCGATCACCCCGACGGTGATGCCGGTGACCTTCGCGGTCCCCTTACTACCGACGTCGAACTGATCCGAGATCAGCGGCGCCGCGCCGGTCACGTAGGCCTTGACACCTGCCGGGGGCGGGAAGTGTTCGATGATTTCCCTTACCGCGCCGACGGATTCGTTGGCCAGCGCCGACCCTTGGTTGCCGGCGAGGTTGAGCTGCACGTAGGCGGCCTTGCCGTCGGTGCTCTGCGACCCTGCGGCGGTCAGCGTGTCGCCCCAGAAGTCCTGCACGTGCTCGACGTGCTTGCGGTCGGCTTCGAGCTTGCGGACCAGGGTGTCGTAATAGCGGTGGGCGTCGGCGCCCAGCGGCTGTTCGCCTTCCAGGACGACCATGGCGGTGCTGTCGGTGTCGAACTCGTGAAACTTCTGACCGATGCGTTTGGTCGCCTGCAGCGACGGCGCGTCGGCCATGATCAGCGCGACGTTGTGGGTCTTGCCGACCTCTTCCAGTTGCGGCACCAGCGCGTTGGAGACCCCCGCCAGCACCACCCAGAACAGCAGGATAGGCACCGAGAGCCGGCGGATGAGGTGCGGGATTCGCGGCAGCTGCTCGTTGCTCATCCGGACTTGTCCAAACAGAAGGTATAGGCGTAGGGCGTGTTGATGGTGCGTTCGTCCTTGACGTCGCCGTTGACGGTGATGCGGCACCCGATGGTGGCACCGTTGCCCTGTGCCACAACGTTTCCCAGGACCGCAGGCTCGGTGGTGGTAATGGTGAACGACCACGGCAGGGCGGCGTCGACCACCTGCTGCGGCTGGGCGTTGACGTCGAGGTAGTTGATGGTGGCCGTCGCACCGGGGGCGCCGAAAACCTCGAGGACGACGTGCTTGGGATTGAACGGGACGATCTCATTGGAGACGCCGTGGCCGGCCGACGCTCCCTTGCCGGCGTCGAACATGCCGTGCAGGCGGTAGATGGCGAATCCGGCGGCTACCAGGACAACGACCGCGACCAGCGCCATCCATCCCCTCTTCAACACCGATGTCCGCGAATTCCCCTGCACCCGTTGACCTTTCGATATTCGGGCGTTACCGGGCCGCCGGCGCGACCGTCGTGGTTATGACAGTACGGTACTGGACCGTACTGCACAAGAGACGCGAGCGTGCACTTTGGGGCTCGGTAGTTAGGTCAAGGAGCCCGCGGTCATGCTGGGCATCTGGGTTATCGAGATCTTGGCCATGACACATCCTAAGGCGGGCGCGCTCGGCGACGGGCGCGCGGACACTCGTCACTTCGGAACGTGGCGCGTGTGTGTTCGCGGCGGGCCTTCTGTTGGTGTGGCCCTGTATTCTGGACCGGCTTTGGCGGTCATCTTGGTCATCTTGTTTCAGGTGGCGTTCATCTGACGCGACCGCCAGACGCAACGGTGGGAGATTTTCTTGAGACTCCGGTCGGCGACGGCGGCCTGGCCTTCAGCCGACCCCTGGCCACGACTGCGATCGGGGCAATCATGGTGGCATTGATCATCGTCATGCCGCAACGTCGCGGACGTCACCCCGAAACATCAAGCGCCTCAACGACATGAGAATCCTGCTCGTCGAGGATGAAGCAGGATTGGCCGCAACCCTGTCCAGGGGGCTCAAGGCTGAGGGTTTCGTCGTCGTAGCCGTCGACTCTGGCACGGACGGCCTGCACGAGGCGACTCACAACACATACGACGTCGTGGTGCTCGACATCATGCTGCCCGGTCTCAGCGGATATGAGGTGCTGCGCCGGATGCGCACGCAGCGTGTGTGGACGCCGGTCTTGATGCTGACCGCCAAGGACGGCGAATACGACCAGACCGACGCTTTCGATCTCGGAGCCGACGACTATCTCACCAAACCTTTTTCATTTCGGGTCCTGGTGGCTCGCCTGCGCGCGTTGGCGCGTCGAGGGGCACCGGAGCGACCGGTGGTGTTGACCGCTGGGTCGCTGTCTTTGGACCCCGCGCGGCACACCGTCGAGCGGGACTCGACCGCAATATCTCTGACTCCTCGCGAGTACGGACTGCTGGAATTCCTGTTGCGCAACAAGGACGTGGTTGTAACGAAGGCCGAGATACTGCGCAACGTCTGGGACGCGCACTATGACGGTCCTGACAACGTGGTTGAGGTGTACGTGGGATATCTCCGACGCAAAGTCGACGGTCCCTTTGGTACCAACACCATCGAGACGGTCCGAGGCGTCGGCTACCGACTGCTGTCCTGAGGCAGAAACAATCCTCGATCGGGCTGTGCGTGCGTTGCCCCCCAGGAAGCGGGACTTACTGCCGAGGGTTCGGCGCGCGATCGGTGATGCTGCAACGGCGGAGAGAGGCAATCTCAGCAATCTCTCAGCGCTTCGTTCCTACGCTTCTACGTCGTGGCGATCACTCCGAATGACGGACAACGGAAATTGTGTTGTTACCGCAAGCAGCGACGCAGCGGCAGGCCGCTTTCTGGGACGCACCGATGCGACCTGGGAGCAACGGTGGCGTCCACCGCGATGCCAAGCCACTGCGACAGCATCGCCGCAATCATCACGGCTGGCCCGCCCGTGCCGCCGAGGTGTCACAGCCGCGCGGCGCTGACTGGATTACCCATTTCAGCTGAACAACGTTGTGCATCAATGCTGTTGGTGTGCGGATAGTTACGAACGGCTGATGCGCGGGGACGGTTTCTGCCTCATGCAGGTCACGGTGACCCGCGGCGGGGCTACGCTCTTGGACCAGGTCAGCGCAAGTATTCCGGCCGCCCGCTGCACCGCCGTTGTTGGTGCCAGCGGGGCCGGCAAGTCGACATTGTTGCGGTTGCTGAACCGGCTCGATGAACCTACGACCGGACGTATCACGCTCGACGGTGCGCCCATCGACGGAATGGACGTCTTGGTATTGAGGCGGCGCGTTGGGCTGGTGGCGCAAGCCGCGGTATTGCTGACCGATCGAGTGCTCGACGAGGTCCGCGTGGGTCGCCCCGACTTGCCTGAGGCCGGAGTGGCCAAGTTGCTGGAACGCGTGGGGCTGTCGCCAGGGTTCTCCTTACGCGCGACCGCGGAGCTGTCAGGCGGGGAAATGCAACGGGTGTGTCTAGCGCGGGCGTTAGCCGTCGAACCGAAGACGCTGCTTCTCGATGAGCCGACGTCGGCGCTCGACGGGGCTTCGGCCGAGGTGATCGGCGAGTTGGTAGCCGCCTATGTGAGCGCGGGTGGAACCGTGGTCCTGGTCAGCCATGACCACGCGTTAATCAAAAGCGTCGCCCAACAGGTTTTAATCCTCGAAAACGGTCGCCTGGTCGAGTGTGCCCGACCCGGCGACCCCGATCTTGGTTCAACCTCATGACCACCACCACGACCGTCGACGACGTGTTGCCGGAGTGGCGCCCGCGGAGAAGTGGCGTCAAGGACGCCCGGCTGGAAACGATGCAAACCTGCACCGATCAGGAAACCAATTGAAGGGAGTGTCGGAGATGGTGTGGCATGGAGTCTTGGCAAAGGCGGCACCTACGGTAGTCACTGGGATCGTCGGAGCGGTCGCGTATGACGGGCTACGCAAAGTGGCCAAGAAACCGCTGCGAGCAGCAGCTGTTTCCATGACGGCGGTGGGTTTGCGTCTCGCGCGCCAGGCTGAGGAAAGCGCCGAGCGGGCCCGGCTAGCGGTCGCCGACGTGGTAGCCGAGGCCGCGGAGCGCGTGGGAAAAGAGAGTTCACCGCCGACCGCGCAGGCCGAAGATGACCTCACGGAGACCGATGATGCCGGGCGTTGATGCCGGGCTCAGACCGGCGGTTGTATCCGCCGCGGCGGGGCGGATGCGGGTGCACGCCGTAGGCTTCCGCCACGATTACTTGCGGGCCTCAGCGATCGAGGAGACTGTCGCCAAGGTCACCGGAGTGCGCGCAGTACAGGCGTATCCGCGTACCGCATCTGTCGTGGTTTGGTATGCGCCCGGAGCGTGCGATACCGCAGCCGTTCTGGCAGCGATCTGCAGCGTGGAGTCCGTCGGTGCCGCGCCGACGGGCGAGCGTACTTCCCGCTCCTCGGTTGCTCGCGGCCGCAGCAGTGTGCTGAACAACGTCATCGGCCGGCTCGCCCGAACGTTGTCGAAACCGCGCGGTGGGCTGTCAAGTGATCCGCCCGAGATTCAGAGGCTGCGTGCAGCACTGGACCGTCTTGGGTACCACCTCGAACCTGCCCCCGCCGGTCAGCATTCGCCGATCCGGTTGATTAAACGCGGCCGAGTTCGCGTCCGCGCGCAGTGGGTATCCCTGACCTTGCCGCTGGGGTTGATAGCGCTCGGATTGACCGGCGTCGGCGTTTGTTGGTTACTACGGCGGGCGGCGAATATGGGCTTTCCGGCGGCTCGACCTGCACGCGCGCGGATGATCCGACATAGCCCGAGATCGCCCCTGGCCGCGATGGCGACAGCGGCGCCGGCCGTACCGAGCTGGGGCGGGGTTGGCGTATCGCTTCTGTTGGTCACGGCGGCAGGTGCGGTTACGTACCGGCAGCGGCTGGGTTTGACGAAGGAGCTTGTCGTCGCCGCCGCACGCGCCGCAGTACAGCTGGTCACGGCCGGTGCTCTTCTTCGCGTCTTGTTCCAGTGGACGAGCCTGCTTGGCGCCGCCGGGTGGGTGAGCATGATGACGATCGTTGCCGGACAGGTCGCAGGTCGGCGCGGTGCAGGCATACCACAGGCCAGGCTTATCGCCACTGGCGGAGTTGCCGCCAGCACCGGTGTCACGCTCGGAGCTTTGCTGGCCGGACGGGTGATCGCCGCCGAGACCCGCGTGCTCGTTCCAGTCAGCGGCATGATTGTCTCCTCCGCCATGCTGGCGGCCGGAAGTACTTTGCGGCGTCTCGACTACGAAGTTCGCCAGTCGCGCCCAGCCATCGAAGCCCGATTGTCTCTCGGCCAATCCGGGCGGCAGGCGATCTTGCCTCACCGGCGATCAGCGCTGCGGACGGCGTTGATTCCGACGATAGATTCCACCAAGGTAGTCGGGCTGATCAGCCTGCCTGGCGCGATGACCGGACTGATCCTGGCCGGAACGAGCCCCCTCACCGCGATTCGCTACCAAATCGTGGTGATGTATATGCAGCTTGCCGCCACCGCGCTGTCCGCCCTCGTCACGGTCCGCCTCGCAGAGAAATCGCTTTTCGACGACGCGCAACGCCTGAATCAGGCGAACCTGCCTGGCAATACGAGTTGACCCTCGCCTAATTGTGGCCGTTGTCGCGAGCATTCCGGTATCTGACGTTGATCGCCTTCGGGAGGCCACGCCATATCAGCGCGCCGACACAGCCGACGGGGTGACGCGGATCGATCCAGCAAAGATCATCCGCACCACTGCACCCCGCTCTCCTCCGAGGTTTGTTGCTGCGCTGTGGATTCGGACCAAAATTCCGCACGCCCCCTTTTCTGGGCTGCCCTCAAGTTGTTCGATCTGAGACAGTTATGGGTGCCGGTTACGAATTGAAATGCTCAGGCAGGGCAACGGTCATGGTGGTTCCACCGCCGGGACGGTCGTTAACAGTGACCGTGCCGCTATGTGCAGCGACTACCTCAGCGACGATGGCCAAACCTAAGCCGGCGCCCCCGCCGCTGCGCGCGCGGTCTGAGTCCAGTCGCACAAAACGCTCGAAGACACGCCTTCGCTCAGACTGTGGGATGCCCGGGCCGTCGTCGCTGACAGAAAGCACGGCTGTTCCGTTTCCGTTGCTGACCTCAATGCCGATGCGGGAGTTCGCGTGCCGCACGGCATTGTCGACCAGGTTGCGGATAACCCGTGATAGGGCTTCGGGGTCACCGGTCAGATGCGCAGGGCCGATATCGGTTTCGATCGTGCAAGCGCCTGCGCGCCGCACACGGGCAGCCTCGATTTCTGCGAGGTCCCCGAGGGCCATCTCCTCTTTTCGCAAGGTCAGACGTCGTTCGTCAGCGCGCGCCAACAAGAGGAGATCTTCGACCAGCGTTTGCATGCGTTGCGCTTCGGGAAGCAAAGTGTCGGCGGCTAATTCGGCATCGAACACTCCGGGGTGGATTTTGGCGAGCTCCAGCCCAGAAATAACGGTGGCCAGCGGACTTCGCAGTTCGTGAGAGGCATCAGCCACAAACCTTCGCTGCGCCTGCTGTCCTGCTTCAATGCGCGCCAGCATGTCGTTCATGGTGACCGCCAGGGCCGCAATCTCGTCGTGATTGCGGGACACGGGCACCCGTTGGGCAAGATCAGAGGTCGTAATAGCGGCCACTCTGCGGCGAATCGCGTCGACTGAGTGCAGCGAGCGTCGCACCAGCCGATAGGTTGCAGTCGCGGCAACCGCCACAATGATGGGTGCTCCGCAAGCCAGTAGCAGCGCCACGGCCCGCGCAGTTTCTTCGACTGCCTCACTGCCTCCGCCGACCAGCACCGTGTACTGCCCGGATACCGTTTCGACCCGCTGACCGCTCATTCTCATGTCGTCGCTCGGCAGCGCGTCGTCAGGGATGCCGCGCCTCAGTTCGGGACCGAAGTCAGAAACGGGGAGCAATGGTGTGTCCGGCGCAGAGCCCGACCTCAGTCGTACCGCTCCGGAAGGATCGATCACCTGAACGGCGACCACATGTTGATCCGTCTTCAGCAGCGCGCCATCCAGATCGCCTAAGGGTTTGGATTGCAGCGCCGCGGCGATAGTTTGAACTCTGGCGGCGGTCGCGTCATCAATCCCGTCGAGCAACAACCGGTAGAGAACTAAGTCCAAAGCGGTCCCGGCAAGGCCGAGGGCAAACAACACGACCACTGCCGAAATGACAGCCGACCGTGTAGAGATTCCCCAGTTGCGCGGCCGGGCAAAACCCCGAAGCCTCGATCGCGCGTTACCCCTCACACCGTGCACACGGCCATTTTTCTACTCATCGGCTAAGAGCCGGCTGAGAGGGCGGGCGATCGAGGCGCGCGCATCGATGTTCCCCTTGGGCCTCACAGTGGCTTCTCAGCGATCTACTCATAGCGTCGGTGCTTGTTGAGTGACTATTTGCTCGCATTTCGCGTTACCCACCTGCCCGGGCTTTCAAGGCTCGGGCGCCGGTGGCGCAGCGCTTTACGGAGCTGCCAGCCGATCCCGCCGAAGGACAATTGTGCCGAATCAAAAATATGATCTCGCCTCCCCCGTCAGTACACCGCGACGCTGGTTGACGCTCGCGATCTCGGTGGCCGCCACTTCGTGCGCATTTCTGTTCATCAACTGTGGGGTGTTTCTCATTCCGGCGCTGCAGTCCGAACGCCATACCTCACTCGCACAGGCGGGGTTATTGTCGGCGATGCCAAGCTTCGGCATGGTTTGCACGCTGATCGGCTGGGGCTACCTGGTGGACCGCCACGGTGAGCGCTGGGTGCTCACCGCTGGCCTGGGTGTGACCGCCGCGACCGCTTTCGCCGCCGCACCCCAGCGTTCCCTCGCGGCGATCGGCGCGCTAATGTTCCTCGGCGGAATGGCCGCTGCCAGCGCCAACACCGCTGGCGGACGGCTGGTATCCGGCTCCTTTCCATCCCACCAGCGCGGCCTGGCCATGGGAATCCGCCAGACCGCGCAACCGCTGGGCGTTGCAATCGGCGCGTTGGCACTACCTGAACTGATCGAGATTGAAAATGGATTTTTCGCCGCTCTGCTTTACCCGGCGGTCGCGTGCGCAATGGCAGCCGGAGCCTGCTACGTCTGCTTGACCGACCCTCCCCGGCCCCAACGTGCAGCCACCCCCCACGAGCAGCTAACCAACCCCTACCGGCGCTCACAAACCCTGCAACGTATTCACCTAGTGTCGGCGCTTTTGATGGTGCCCCAACAAGTCACGATCACGTTCATGCTCATCTGGCTGATCACGGAGCATCACTGGTCGATACCCGCGGCCAGCGCGCTAGTTACTGTCACGCAATTCATCGGCGCGCTGGGCCGCATCGCCGCTGGCCGCTGGTCTGACCGCCTCGGTTCTCGGATGCGTCCGAAGCGGTGGATCGCCACCGCGTGCTTTTCCACATCGGCGGTGCTTGCGTTGAACGACTATCTCAACTCGCCGCTCGCCGTTGCCGCCATGGTGGTTGCAGCCGTGACCGCGGTGGGCTACAACGGCTTGGCGGCCACAGCGATCACCGAGTTCGGAGGGCCGTTCTGGAGTGGACGAGCCCTCGGCGTGCAGAACACGTGCCAGCGATTAGCCGCCGCCGCCACAGCGCCTTCATTCGGTGCGCTCATCAGTGCAGCGGGATATCCGCTGGCTTTCGCCGCATGCGCCGTATTCGCTCTGGCGGCGGCACCGCTCGTGCCGGTCGATAGCGAACGTACTAAGGACCGCGACCTCGGCCTGGACTCGATTTAACGCGGTCGACGCTGTGCAGTAGCCAGCATGAGCGCGCAACGCGCGTCATTGTCGGGACATTCAGCCTGCGCGCAGCCCGGACTGCGGCGTCCAGGTTCATCGGGACCCGCCGCCGGCGCCGAACCGCTCAGCCGTCGGCATTGCCACTGTCGATCCGGCTGTTTGGCTTTGGGTACGGTTGCGACGCCGCGCTGGCCACACCAGGACCACGACCATTACTACCGCGTAAAGCAGCCATCCCAGCACCTCGATGAGCCGAGGATCGGTGGGAACGCCGAACAGGCCCGTGACTAGAGCACCCTGCACCGACTCCTCGGGGATCCAGTGCGACAGGTCAACGACCTGTTGTTGACCGATGTTCAGCCACCCCGCCTCGTGGGCAGTGCGCAAAACATTCAGTCCCAACCCGGCTGCGATGAGAACCAGGAAGATACCGGTGACCCGAAAGAAACGGTGCAGGTTGAGTTTCAATCCGCCGAAGTAAAGACCTACGCCCACTCCCATCGACACCGCGATTCCGGTCATGCCGCCGATAACGGCGAACCAGCGGCTGCTATGAGAGGTGCCCGCGGCCGCCAATAGGAACACCGACAACTCGAAGCCCTCTTTCAGGACAGCGAGGAAGGCCATGACCGTGAGCGCTAGGGAACCGCCCCGACTGACCGCCTCTTCGGCGCCAAGTTCCAGTTCACCCTGCAGTCTGCCGGCGTGGTGGATCATCCAAACAATCATGGAAGTGACAAACATGATCGCAAAGACACCAATGATGGTCTCCATCATTTCCTGCTGCGCCTGCGGCAAACCTTTTGACAAGAGGGTCAAGCCGACGCCGCCGGCGATGCAAATCAGTACGGCGACAGCGACACCAGCAAACATGGAACGAGTCGACTGGCCGTTCCGCTTCAGAAAGGCTGCGGCGATACTCACTATGAGCGTTACTTCTAAACCTTCGCGCAGGCCAATCAGAAACACCCCGATAAAGGCGCCAAATCCGGCTTGCACTGTCGCCCCTCCCTCTTCCCTGTGCGGGATCCTCAGTCACGATTAGCAAAGGATGTGACGGGACCAGCAGCCTATGGGGCGGACGCTGAGAAGGCGCTGAGAAGCCCACCAAATTGCATGGCTGCGTCATCAGGCGGGCACATTGAGCCCACTCGGTGGTGAGCCCGCCACGGCTCGCAGGTCGCCGTGAATCTGACTCCAAATCTCCCCTGTGCAGCCTCCGTCGTGTCTGCATTGGCGGAGCGGGTCATTGGTGCATGGCACGACCACTCTTGCGAACGCGATTCCGCGCCCTGACTCGCGACGATGCCATAGCGGGCATGTCGCGTGGACCACAGCATGCGCATCGACCCGTCTGGTTTGAACGCCAAAACCACTGGCTCGCGCACCGTCCGATTCCGCAGGCCGATCCATCGAGGCGCAAAGATGGCGATTCGTTGTCGGCTTCTCAGCGCTTCCTCAGCGCCTCCCCAATACCTTCGGCTCCGAATCAATGTGGCAAGCGTGGGAGGGGAACAATGAGCTGTCAACCTGATGTGGCCCCGGAGTCTGGGCTTGGCGGAGCGGTCGCCGTCGTCGGAGATGTCGCGGAAATGGTCGGGGCGTCGGCCAGGCCGCGGTTACGCGGCTGGATCCACCTCTACAGTGCCGTCGTCGCCGTGTTCGCCGGGACCACTCTCGTGGTGGCGTCGTGGTCGGAGGTGTCCAAACTGGCCGGCCATGCGACGCTGGCGTACGTCCTGGCCATTGTGTCGATGTTCGCGGTCAGCGCCACGTACCACCGCGTGTACTGGCAATCAGCGGCCGCACGGGCGTGGATGCGCCGACTCGATCACGCGATGATCTTCGTGCTCATCGCCGGCACCTATACGCCGTTCGCCCGCTTGAACATGCCTCGGCCGACCGGGCATGTCGTGCTGGCCGTCGTGTGGGGCGGGGCGTTGGCCGGCATCGCCTTGACCCTGCTCTGGCCGTCGGCTCCGCGGTGGATGGGTACGTCGCTCTACTTGGCGTTGGGCTGGGTCGCGGTGTGGTACATGGGCATGATCCTGCGCAACGCCGGAGTGGCCGCGGCCATGCTGCTCATCGCGGGCGGCGTCCTCTACAGCGTCGGCGCGGTCTGCTACGGACTACGCCGGCCCGACCCGTGGCCGACCACATTCGGCTATCACGAGGTCTTCCACACCCTGACGGTGCTCGCCGCGATCTGCCAGTTCATCGCGATCTGCTTCGCCGTGTTCTGACCCGATTGCTCGGCGAATCGCACGTCACGCCTTCGACCGCGTCAGTCCGGGCAGGATGAAGCCGTCCACCAGGGCCTGCACGGTGCGGCTGTCCGGCGGGTCGTTCGGCAGCAGCGACCGGTGAATGAGGTAGCCGGGCAACAGATCCCACAGTTCGTCGATGATCGCTTCCCGGGCGATCTCCCCCCGGTCCACCGCCTGTTGCAACACGTGCTGCATCAACGCTTTTCGTTGATCGAGGAATTGATGTTGCATGGCGTCGCTGAGGGCGGGGTGACGCGACACTTCGACCAGCACCGCGCGAATGGTGCTGGCCTGCTGATGCGCCTGCGCGCAGATGATTTCCCCGAGCTTCAGCAGGTCGCCGCGCAGGGTGCCGGTGTTCGGCGGTACCGCCACCTGGCACATGCCTTCGATGAAGGCGGCCAGGACCAGTTCGGCCTTCGACGGCCAACGGCGGTAGACGGTGGCCTTGCTGGCCCGGGCGGTGTTGGCCACGGCGTCCACCGTCAGGCCGTCGTACCCGTGTTCGGCGAGCAGTTCCAGCGTCACCGCCAGCAACTCGGCCTCGCGCGGCGACCACGGAGATGCGTCCGCCGGGGGGTCGATCGTCGCAGCCATAGCGCCCACGATAGGACGGCAGGGTTAGTACGGTCCAGTACCGTACTAGTCCGCGCGCCCTGTCACTCCGGGGCGGGTTCGGTTTCCGGCGGCCCTTCGGCCAGCAGTTTCCGGAACCCGTCTTCATCGAGGATCGGGACGCCGAGCTCGACGGCCTTGTCGTATTTGGAGCCGGGTGAGTCGCCGACCACGACGAAGGAGGTCTTCTTCGACACCGAACCGGCCGCCTTGCCGCCCCGGCTGACGATCGCCTCCTTGGCGTCATCGCGGGAGAAGCCGGTCAGCGAGCCGGTCACCACGATGCTCAGCCCCGCCAGGTTGCGCGGCACGCTGTCGTCGCGTTCGTCGGCCATCCGGACACCGGTGGCGCGCCACTTGTCGACGATGTCGCGGTGCCAGTCGACGGTGAACCAGTCGGTGACCGCGGCCGCGATGGTGGTGCCCACCCCTTCCACGGCGGCCAGCTCTTCGGTCGTCGCCCCGGCGATCGCATCGAGCGTGCCGAAGGCGGCCGCCAGCGCGCGCGCCGCCGTCGGCCCGACGTGCCGGATCGACAGGGCCACCAGGACGCGCCACAGCGGCGCCTCCTTGGCCTTGTCCAGGTTGGCCAGCAGCCGCCTGCCGTTGGCCGACAAGTCGCCGGCCTTGGTCCGGAACAGCTCGGTGCGCAGCAGGTCCTCTTCGCTGAGGCTGAACAGGTCGCCTTCGTCGGAGATCGCCCCGGACTGCAACAGCGCGGCCCCGGCCTCGTAGCCGAGCACCTCGATGTCCAGGGCGTTGCGGCTGGCCACGTGGAAGACGCGCTCACGCAACTGCGCCGGGCAGCCTCGGGAGTTGGGGCACCGGATATCGGCGTCGCCCTCCTTCTCCGGCGCCAGGGTGGTGCCGCACTCGGGACACGTTGTGGGCATGACGAATTCGCGTTCGGAGCCGTCGCGCAGGTCGACCACGGGACCCAGTACCTCCGGGATCACGTCGCCGGCCTTGCGGATCACCACCGTGTCGCCGATCAGCACGCCCTTGCGTTTGACCTCCGAGGCGTTGTGCAGCGTGGCCTGCGCCACCGTCGAGCCGGCCACTTTGACCGGCGTCATGAACGCGAACGGAGTGACCCGCCCGGTGCGCCCGACGTTGACCCGGATGTCGAGCAGCTTCGTCTGGGCTTCTTCCGGCGGGTACTTGTAGGCAATCGCCCAGCGCGGTGCCCGCGAGGTGGAACCCAGCCGGCGCTGCAACGCCGTCTCGTCGACCTTGACCACCACGCCGTCGATTTCGTGGTCCACCTCGTGCCGGTGCTCGCCCCAGTACTCGATGCGCTCCTGGACCGACGTCAGCCCGCTGACGACGGTGGTGTGCGTGGAGACCGGCAGGCCCCACTCCTTGAGCGCCAGGTAGGCGGCGTGCTGGCTGACCGGCCGAAAGCCCTCGGTGTGCCCCAGCCCGTGGCAGATCATCCGCAGTTTGCGGCGGGCGGTGACGGCGGGGTCCTTCTGGCGCAGCGAGCCCGCGGCGCTGTTGCGCGGATTGGCGAACGGCGCCTTGCCATCCTCGACCAGGCTCGCGTTCAGGGCCGCGAAATCGTCGACCCGGAAGAAGACCTCGCCGCGCACCTCGAGAACTTCGGGCACCGGGTAGTCATCGCTCGGGGACAACCGCAGCGGCACGTCGTCGATGGTGCGCGCGTTGAGCGTGACGTCCTCGCCGGTGCGGCCGTCTCCCCGGGTTGCGGCCCGGGCCAGACGTCCGTCCCGGTACACCAGCGACAGCGCGACGCCGTCGATCTTGAGTTCACAGAGGTAGTGCGCGTCGTCGCCGACCTCGGCGTGCACTCTGGCCGCCCAGGCGCTCAGTTCGTCGGCGCTGAACGCATTGTCGAGGCTCAGCATCCGCTCGAGGTGCTCGGCCGCCTCGAACTCCGTCGCGAACCCCGCCCCGCCGACCAGTTGGGTCGGCGAGTCAGGAGTGCGCAGCTCGGGGTACTGCGCCTCAAGCGCCTCCAGCCTGCGCAGCAGTTTGTCGAATTCGGCGTCGGTGATGATCGGCGCATCGCGCACGTAGTAGCGGAACTGGTGTTCGCGTACCTCCTCGGCCAGGTCCTGCCACTCGCGGAGCACCTCGGTAGACGTCACTCTGGCAGGCTATCGCCCTACCTCTCGCCGAGATTGCCGCCAGGGTCGCGCCCGGGACGAAATCACAGCCCTCACGGCAATCTCGCCGCGCGAGCCGCCGACGCCCTCGCCGCGCGAGCCGCCGCCACCCCTCGCCGCGCGAGCCGCCGCCGCCCCACGCCGAGATTGCCGCCAGGGTCGCGCCCGAGACAAAATCACAGCCCTCACGGCAATCTCGGCGAACAAGCCGCCCGCCACGCCGCGCGAGCCGCCGGCACCCCTCGCCGCGCGAGCCGCCGCCGCCCCACGCCGAGATTGCCGCCAGGGTCGCGCCCGGGACAAAATCACAGCCCTCCCGGCAATCTCGGCGAACAAGCCGCCCGCCACGCCGCGCGAGCCGCCGCCACACCCCCTCGCCGCGCGAGCCGCCGCCGCCCCACGCCGAGATTGCCGCCAGGGTCGCGCATGGGACAAAATCACAGCCCTCCCGGCAATCTCGCCGCGCGAGCCGCCGCCCCACGCCGCGCGAGCCGCCGGCACCCCTCGCCGCGCGAGCCGCCGCCGCCCCTCGCCGAGATTGCCGCCAGGGTCGCGCCCGAGACAAAATCACATCCCTCACGGCAATCTCGGCGAATAAGCCGAGGCTCCACTCACCCCTCTACTCACCCTTCTACGAAGGCCCGCAGCCGGTCCACCGCCGCGTCCCAACGCCGCGACAACTGGGCGAGGTAATCGCCCGCCTCGGCCAGCGGCTCGCTGCGCACCGCCCAGAGGCGCTCGCGCCCGCGCCGGCTACTCGTTACCAGCCCCGCCGACTCCAGCAGCTGCAGATGCTTGCTGGCAGCCTGCCGCGTAACCGGAATAACCTGTGTCACTTGCGTTGTCGAGCTCGGACCCACCTCGCACAGCCGTACCACGATGCGCAGCCGGTTGGCATCGCCGAGGGCGTCGAAAAGTGGCGCGCCGACCGCCGTCACGCCCGCTCCTCCAGGTAGCGGCGCACCAGGTCGGTCTGAATCGTCCAGCCCTCGGCGTTGGCATCGAAGGAGGCCCGACGACGCGCCTCGGGTATCGCGTCGAAGCCCGACTCGACGATGGTGAGCAGCACCCCGTCGGACACCTCGGCAAGAGTGAACTCCACGAGCGTGGTGGTGTCCTCATCATCCGGATCGATCGGCCAGCGGTAGGCGAACCGGCGGGGTGGCTCGACGGCGACGACCTGCCAGCGACTCGTGACGCCGGCGTGCGGCTCCTGGCGCTTGGCGACGTCGGCGTCGACTTCGGTGGGCGTGATCGTCGCGGTGACGGTACGCCCTTCAGCGAAGGGCCCGTCGAAGCGGACGCCGAACCAGCGTCCGAACTGTTCCGCGTCGCTGATCGCCGCCCACACCCGCTGCAGCGGCGCGCGCAGCAGCACCTGCTTCTCGATTCGATCGGCATCCATGCGCAACCTCCTGGTTGCCTATCACCTCATCACGCCTCCCGCGAAAATGCAACCGAAAGGTTGCGCATACACCTAGATCGCGTCGGGGTCCTGCGTGAATGCCTCCGCCGCGTCCCGGGCCAGCCCGACGGCGGTGCGCGCCCATTGCGGCGTCGCACCCGCCAACCCACACGCCGGGCTGACACCCACGCGTCCCCGCAGCGGCGAACGCCCGAACCCGAGGCGGTCGGTCACCGCGACCACCCTGGTGGCCACCTCTTCCACCGACGGCGGGCGCTCGGGAGCACTGCTGTCGACCACACCCAGCACCACGGTGCGCCCCGGCTCCACGAAGGCCGCGACCCCGTCCAGATCCGCGGCCCGCAGCGTGCTGACATCGATCGATACCGCGTCAATTCCCGTGCGCCCCAACATGTCCCATGGAATATCCGGAGCGCAGCTGTGCAGCACGACGTCCGCCCCCACCACCTCGGCGCAGCTGCTCAACAACCCCTCGGCGACCGCCTCGTCGAGCGAGGGCACCGGACTCAGGGCGGTGACCCCGGTCAGCCGGCCGCCCAGCGCGGCCGGCAGCGTCGGCTCGTCGAACTGCACCACCACCGGGGTGTCGAGCCGACGCGACAGCGCGGCGCGGTGGGCGGCGACACCTTCGGCCAGCGAGGCGGCCAGGTCACGCAGCGCTCCCGCATCGGTGATCGCACGGTGGCCGTTGCTCAGCTCCAGCCCCGCCGCCAGGGTGACCGGCCCCGGCGCCTGCACCTTGACCACCCGGTCACCGCCCCGCAGGCCCGCGGTCTCCCACGCCTCCTCCAGCGCGTCCATGTCCTCGTCGAGCATGCTGACGGCCCGGCGCGTCACCGCACCGGGACGGGAGGCGATGCGGTAGCCGCGCGGCACGGTGTCCAGCGCCACGTCGATCAGCAGGGCCGCGGCGCGGCCGAGCATGTCGGCGCCCACTCCGCGGGCCGGCAACTCGACCAGATGAGCCAGCGCGCCGGCCAGTTCGCCGACGACGACTTCGGCGGCCTGGCGCGCCGAGGTGCCAGGCCAGGACCCGATGCCGCTGCCCTGTGCGAAAACACTCACCGGGCAACCGTATTCGACATCCCACCGTGCGTCCCCGACCAGGGGTGTTTAGCACTGTTGCGCACGGGTAGATTTCGACCCGGAAGGGCGGCACATGGCGAGACTGACGCGGTTGCTCCTGGCGTGTTGTGCGATGGTGCTGACGACGGCGTGCACTCGCGTGGTGAGCGGCGAAGCGTTGCCCGCCTTCGGCGCGGTTCCGCTGGACGTGCTCGACGCGGGCACGGTGCTGCTGGACCAGTCCAGGATGCGCTCGATCACCGGTGCCGGCGAACACCTGACGATCATTCCCTCGATGGACGGCCGCTACCCGGTGGACATCGAGGACCTCGCCGCGACCGCGCCGGTGGAATGCCGGTTCGTGTTCGCCGAGACGGCGACGTTCGGTCCCGACGTCAAGGCGTTCCACAAGACGACCTTCCAGGACCCCGCCGGTGGTCGGCTGATCTCCGAGGGTGCCGCGAGCTACCACGACGCCGGTACCGCCCGGCACGCTTTCGAGGTGCTGGTGTCCACGGTCAAGGGTTGCGCGGACAGCTCGATGGGCTGGTTGTTCGTCAACTCGTGGGACGCCGGCACCGATTCGCTGCGCATGCGGCCGGGGTCGTGCGGTCGGGACTACCGCGTGTTGTCGGTGGCCTTGCTGGAAGTCACCTTCTGCGGTTTCCCGGAATCGGTTTCGGACATTGTGATGACGAACATGGCCGCCAATGTGCCGGGAAGTTAGGCCTGCCCGGTCCCGGCGATAGTGGCGCTGCCGATCACCTCGTCGCCTTCGGGATCCGGACGGTACAGCACCAGCGTCTGCCCGCGCGCCACGCCGCGCAGCGGCGCCCGCAACTGCACCACCAGCTCACCATCGGCCAATTCCGCTACGGCGTCGGCGATTTCGCCGTGTGCCCGCACCTGCACCGCGCATTCGATCGGGCCCGAGGGCGCCGCTCCGGCGGTGAACACCGGGGCCCGGCCGGTCAGCGCGTGCACGTCGAGTTCGGTGGCACCGCCGACGTGCACGGTGGCGGTGTCGGCGTCGATCGCTGTGACATAGCGGGGACGCCCGTCCGGGCCCGGCCCGGCGATGCCCAGACCCTTGCGCTGCCCGATGGTGAAGCCGTGCACGCCCTCGTGTTCGGCCAGCACCGCGCCGTCCCGGTCGACCACCGCCCCACGCCGGACGCCGATGCGTTCGCCGAGGAAGGCCTGCGTGTTGCCGGAGGGGATGAAGCAGATGTCATGGCTGTCCGGCTTTTCCGCGACCGCCAGACCACGACGGGCGGCCTCGGCACGGATCTGCGGCTTGGGGGTGTCGCCGATCGGGAAGGCGGCGTGCCGCAACTGCTCGGCGCTCAGCACCGCCAGCACATAGGACTGGTCCTTGTCCCGGTCCACGGCGCGGCGCAGCCGTCCGCCGGACAACCGCGCATAGTGGCCGGTGACCACCTGGTCGAAGCCGAGCGCCAGCGCGCGCGCCGACAGGGCCGAGAACTTGATCTGCTGATTGCAGCGGACGCAGGGATTCGGCGTTTCCCCCCGCGCATAGGAGGAAACGAAGTCGTCGATGACGTCGGCCTGGAACTTTTCCGCGAAATCCCAGACGTAGAAAGGTATTCCGAGGACGTCGGCGACACGGCGAGCATCGGCCGCGTCCTCTTTGGAGCAGCAGCCGCGCGATCCGGTGCGCAAGGTGCCCGGCGACCTCGACAGCGCCAGGTGCACACCGACCACGTCGTGTCCGGCGTCCACCATGCGGGCGGCGGCCACCGACGAGTCCACACCACCGCTCATCGCGGCGAGAATCTTCACTGGGCCGTCCCGGCGGCGGCCAGGGCGGCACGCCGCGCGCGTGCCACGGCAGCGGGCAGCACCTGCAACGCCGCGTCCACATCGGAGTCAACGCTGTTGTGGCCGAACGAAAGTCGAAGCGACCCGCGAGCGCTGGCCGGATCCGCGCCCATCGCGAGCAGCACATGTGACGGCTGCGCCACGCCGGCAGTACAGGCCGATCCGGTCGAACACTCGATTCCGTTGGCGTCCAGCAGCATCAGCAGCGCGTCGCCCTCACAACCACGGAAGGTGAAGTGCGCGTTGCCGGGAAGCCGTAGCGGGTCAGGGGCCCCGTTGACCCGGACGTCGTCGATCTGCGCGAGCACGCCCTCGACGAGTCGGTCCCGCAGTGCCCGCAGCCGCGCGCTGTTGGCCTCCAGGCCGTCCACCGCGATCCGGGCCGCCGCTGCCATGCCCACCGCACCGGCGACATCGGCTGTCCCGGAACGGATGTCGCGCTCCTGGCCACCGCCGTGCAGCAGCGGCACACACGCGACGTTGCGACGCAGCAGCAACGCGCCCACCCCGGGCGGGCCGCCGAACTTGTGCCCGGTCACGCTCATCGCCGAAAGTCCGCCGGCACCGAAGTCGACCGGCAGCTGCCCGACCGCCTGCACCGCGTCGCAATGCATCGGGACACCGAATTCGGCTGCGACGGAGGCTAATTCGTTGACCGGCAGGACGGTGCCGACTTCGTTGTTGGCCCACATCACCGACACCAGCGCCACGTCGTCGCCGCCGTCGAGCGCCTCGCGCAGGTCGGCGGCCGACACCGAACCGTCGGAGTCGGTGGGCAGCCAGGTGACTTCGGCGCCTTCGTGCTCGACCAGCCAGTTGACACTGTCCAGCACGGCGTGGTGCTCCACCTCGCTGGTGACGATGCGCCGGCGGTTCGCGTTCTCGTCGCGACGGGCCCAGTACAGGCCCTTGATGGCCAAATTGTCGCTTTCGGTGCCGCCCGCGGTGAAGATGACCTCCGACGGGCGGGCACCAAGCTTTTCGGCGATCAGTTCCCGGGATTCCTCGATCCGCCGACGCGCCGCGCGCCCAGTGGTGTGCAGCGACGACGCGTTGCCCACGGTGCCGAGCACAGCCGTCATCGCCTCGATGGCGGCGGGGTGCATCGGGGTGGTGGCGGCGTGATCGAGGTAGACCATGACCCGCCCCACGATACCGGCCCCTCCTGCAGCGATTCCGGCCGGAACAGGGCGCGGACCCGCGACTGATAGCGTAGTGAACAATGTGTTCAGTACTGCCGCAGGGGGACAGTTGACCGCGCCGCCGACACAGAACCGCAGAACCGCGTGAGCGCCGAGAGCCGGCGGTGGTGCTTTGCCGACCAACTCGGCCCCCACTTCCTGGACGATCCGGCTCAACCGGTGCTGCTGATCGAGTCGCAGGCTGTGTTCGCGCGCCGAAGGTTCCACCGGCGCAAGGCGCATCTGGTGCTCTCGGCGTTGCGCCACCGGGCGGCTGAGCTCGGCGAGCAGGCCGTGTTCCTGCAGACGAGCAGCTATCGGGAAGCCCTTGATCAGCTCAAGGAGCCGGTCAGCGTGTGCCAGCCCACCTCGTGGGCGGCCGACCGGTTCGTGCGATCGCTGCCGTCGGTCGAGGTAGTGCCCGCCCGGGGATTCTGCACGAGCCGGCAAGATTTCGACGAGTGGGCGGAATCACAGCGGACGCTGCGCCTGGAGAATTTCTACCGGACCGCCCGCCGCCGCTTCGACCTGCTGATGGACGGTGACCAGCCCGCCGAGGGCCGGTGGAATTTCGACGCCGATAATCGCGAACCCGCCCCCAAAGCCGCCGATGATCTGGGTGTTCCACAGCCCTGGTTGCCCGAGGAAGACGAGATCGACGAACAGGTTCGCGCCGACCTGGACCGCTGGGAACGCGACGGAGAGGTGACGTTCGTCGGACGCGACGGTCCGCGCGAGTTCGCCGTCACGCCAGCGGAGGCGCAGCAGGCACTGCAAGTGTTTCTGCGAGATCGACTGCCGCACTTCGGCCCTCACGAAGATGCCATGCTCAGTGGCGACCGGTTCATGGCGCACAGCCTGCTGTCGGCGCCGATGAACCTGGGCCTGCTGGATCCGCTGGACTGTGCCTACGCCGCCGAGGACGCCTACCGCAGCAAGAAGGCGCCGATCAGCAGCGTGGAGGGATATATCCGCCAGCTGATCGGCTGGCGCGACTACATCTGGCACGTGTATTGGCACTTCGGCGAAAACTACCGTCACCGCAACGCTTTACACGCCACCAACAGCCTGCCGGCCTGGTTCACCGAGCTGGATGCCGATGCGGTGCAAGCGAACTGCCTCAAGGACGTGCTGGCGCAGGTGCGCGATCACGGCTGGGTGCACCACATCCCGCGCCTGATGGTGCTGTCCAACTATGCGCTGCAACGGGGTTGGGATCCGGCCGCCGTCACCGACTGGTTTCACCGGTCCTTTGTCGACGGCTATGACTGGGTGATGGTCGCGAACGTGGTCGGCATGTCGTTGCATGCCGACGGCGGGTTGATGGCGACCAAGCCCTATGCATCGGGGGGCGCCTACATCAACCGCATGAGCGACTACTGCGGCGGATGCCGCTACCAGCCCAGCAAACGGGTCGGCGAGCAAGCCTGCCCCTTCACCGGCGGCTACTGGTGGTTCCTGGCGCGCAACACCGGGGAGTTGGGACGCAACCGCCGCATGGCTCAACCCATGGCGGGGCTGGGCAGGCTGAAGGACCTCGACGAGGTGGTCGCCCAGCAGCGCGGCCTCGGGGACAGTGCGCCGTAAGCCCGCTACGTCAGCAGCTTCTCCATCCGGCGCAGCGCGAGCTCACAGACGGCCAGATAGGCGGGCGCCCAGCGCGGCACGCCGAGCGTGATCCGCGCCCCGTCGCCCTCCGGATCCACCCGGTGCCAGGTTGCCGGAATGCCGGCCACTTTCCAGGCCCAGCATCGGCCCTGTTCGAACTCGGTGACCGCGAACGGAACCCGTACCAGCAGCGCGGTCCGGACCGTGCCCGTCGCGCCGGCGGTCAGGCGCCTTCCGGGCTGGTCGAGTTGCGCCCCGTTGATCGACGGCCCCCACTGCGGCCAGGCGTCGAGGTCGACTAGCAGGTCCCATGCCGCCTGCGGTGGCGCGGCAACGAACCGATTCACACTGAACGTCATCGATCCAGGTTTCCCAATTGCCGGCTACCAACCCATCGATCCCGGAATTCCCTTGAACGGGCCGACGATCCAGCTGGTGATCCATCCCCCGTAGAACCCGCCGGGCTGCGGAATCACCTCTTCGCCGTTAACCGTGCAGCGGTCCACCTGGGCGGCCATCACCGCGATCGCGTTCGCGATCGGCGCGAACCCGGCGGTGGGCCGCTGATAGGTCCAGGCCGCGCGCGGAGCCACCCGCGCGGGGGTCACCAGGTCGAAGTAGCTGGCCTGGCCTTTCCATTCGCACCAGGACGAACCGTCGGCCGGCCGCAGCACACCCTCCGCGAAGGCTTCCCGGGGCAGGTAGTAGGTCGGCGGATGGCTGGTCTCCAGTACCCGCCAGGCGCGCTGGGTCGACGCGATCTGCTGACCACCCAATTCGATGGTGATGGAACCGGTGAAGTCTTCCAGCCGTGGCGGGCGGGGATAGTCCCAGACGGATTCCTGTCCCGGACCCGCAACGTCGGGCTTCGGCCAACGACTCATTAGGTACCTCCGCGCTCGGCTGACGCCCGACGAACTTCATTGTCCGCCGGGGCGCGGAGGAGCCTTCAGGCCACCAGCGCGTGATCCAGAGCCGCCGGTGCGCCCGAGCGCACCGCCGTCTGGCAGCGACGCGCCAGGGCACGCCGGTCGGCACCCGGTAGCTGCAGCGACTCGACGCGCACCCGCGCTACTGTGCGGCGTGCACAGACCACCCGGTAGACCGAGCTCAGCAGGGTGTCTCGGCCGACGTAGGCCGGTGCCGTCGACATCCGCCCGTCCAGGTGGTGGTAAGTCAGGCGCAGCGGCTGCACCGGACGGCCCGCGTCGATAGCGGCCTGGAACATGGCCGGGTAGAAGCTGCCGAATCCCACGCCGCACCAGGTGGTGCCCTCCGGGAACGCCACCACCGTCTGGCCGGCCCGCAGTCGCCGGGCGACGGCGTCCACCACCGCGGGCAGCCGCCGCAGGCTGGTCCGCTCGATCGGAATGATCTTCAGGATCCGCGCGACGATGCCACTGGCGGGGCCGGTGAACATGTCCGCTCGCGCGACGAACGACCCCGGCAGTACCGCGCCGATCGCGAAGACGTCCAGCCACGAGACGTGGCTGCTCACCACGAGGACTCCGCTCAGATTTCGAATCGGATTGCCCGACACGGAGATTCGGACGCCGAGGCTGCGCAGCATCAGCCGGCAGTAGGCGCGCTGCAGGTGCGTGGAACCCGGCAGCGGGATGCCCAGCAACGGCAGGCCGGGGGCCAGCATCACGACCAGCGTGATGCGCAGCGCGGCGCGCAACCGCACCGCCGGCCCCGACACCGCCGCGGCGTCCAGGCAACCGACGTCACACGATGCGCGGGGCAGCCACGAGTGCCCACCCGGCGTGTTCACCGGGCATCGCCACTTGACCAGCCGCCCATTTCGGCGGCGGCCGACACCGACCGCAGCCGCTTGAGATAGCGGGTGTCGGCGTCGCTCTTGCCCAGCAGCACGCAGAAGTCGCCGACGCCGAAGTCCGGGTCGTGGGCGGGTTCGCCGCAGGCCCGCGCGCCGAGTCGCAGGTACCCCCGCATCAACGGCGGGACGCTAGGCCGGCTGGGCGGCGCGATGTCATCGAGCGCCACGCCGTCGACACGCACCGGTCGGTACGGTCGCACCCGGTACCGCGCCGGGTGCCGCTTGAGCACGAAGTCGCGCACGCCGCGGACCTGGCAGCCGGGCGCCTCTCCCCCGGTTTCGATCGGCACCGACACGCAGCCGGTCACGTAGTCGTAGTCGCAGCGATCCAGATAGGCCAGAATGCCCGCCCACATCAGCAGCACCACCCCGCCGTTGCGATGGCCGTCGCGCACCACCGCGCGCCCCATCTCCACCAGCGACGGCCGTAAAGCGTCGAAGTCCCGGACGTCGAATTCGGTTGCCGTGTAGAGACCACCGGCGGCGATGGCGCCCGACGGCGGCAGCATGCGGTAGCAGCCGACCAGTTCGCCGGTGTCGTCATCGCGGACCAGGAGGTGGTCGCAGTACTCGTCGAAGCGGTCAACATCACGGCCGTCGACATGGGTGGGCAGGGCGAAACCGGGGGTGCTGCTGAACACGTCGTAGCGCAGGCGCTGTGCCGCTTCGATGAGGCTCGGATCGGTGGACAGCAACAGGGAATAGTGCGGTCCGGACGACGACCGTGTCGCCGGGCCACGTGGTTTGTCGCTGGGTATGAGAACGGATGCGATGCTCATGGCACCAACGTGGCGCAGGCGGTCAGCTAACCGGCATCGGCCCGCTGACGTGTCGATGCACGTCAGATGACGAATCAGACGAAAACGGCCCCGCAGGTTAACCCGCGGGGCCGTTCGCGTGAAGATCAGCCCTTGCGGGCCTTGACGCCCTCGGTCACCTGCGGGGTGACCTTGAACAGGTCGCCGACCACGCCGTAGTCGGCGATCTCGAAGATCGGTGCTTCTTCGTCCTTGTTCACCGCGACGATGGTCTTCGACGTCTGCATGCCGGCCCGGTGCTGGATGGCTCCGGAGATGCCCAGCGCGATGTACAGCTGCGGCGAGACCGTCTTGCCGGTCTGGCCCACCTGGAACTGCCCCGGGTAGTAGCCGGAGTCCACCGCGGCACGGGAAGCGCCGACGGCGCCGCCCAGCGAGTCGGCCAGCTCCTCGACCACGCTGAAGTTCTCCGCGCTGCCCACGCCGCGGCCACCGGACACCACGACGCTGGCCTCCGTCAGCTCGGGGCGGTCGCCGGCCACGGCCGGCTCGCGGGAGGTGATCTTGGTCGCGTTCTCGCCCTGGGCCGGAACCTCGACGTTGACCTGCTCGCCGGCGCCGGCCTTGGGCTCGGCGTCGATGGCGCCGCCGCGGACCGTGATCACCGGGGTGTCCCCGTTGACCTGGGACTCGACGGTGTAGGCGCCACCGAAGATCGAGTGCAGGGCCTTGTTGCCCTCCCGTACCTCGACCACGTCGACCAGCAGACCCGACCCGATGCGCGCGGCCAGCCGGCCGGCGATCTCCTTGCCGTCGGCGTTGGCCGCCAGCAGCACCGCCGCGGGCGCGTTGGACTCGGCCAGCGAGGCCAGCACGTCGACGTACGGCGTGATCAGGTAGTTCTCCGCCACGTCGGACTCGGCGACGTAGATCTTCTCGGCGCCGGCCTCTTTGAGGCCGTCCACCAGCGGTGCGGCGGTGCCGGACGCACCGACGACGACGGCGGCCGGCTCGCCAAGGGCACGTGCCGCAGTGATCAATTCAGAAGTGACCTTCTTCAGGGCCCCTTCGGCGTGCTCGACGAGCACCAGAACTTCAGCCATGGGTTATTCGCTCTCTAAGTCTGTCTGTGTGTCGGATTCGCGCTCAGATGATCTTCTGGCCAACCAGGTACTTGACGATCTCGCTGCCGCCCTCGCCCTCGTCGGTGACCTTCTCACCGGCCGTCTTCGGCGGCTTCGGCGTGGAGGTCAGCACCGACGACCCGGCGTTGTCCAGGCCCACCTCGTCGGCCTCGACGCCGATCTCGGCCAGCGTCAGGACGGTCACTTCCTTCTTCTTCGCGGCCATGATGCCCTTGAAGGACGGGAAGCGGGGCTCGTTGATCTTCTCGGTGACGCTGACCACGGCGGGCAGCGACGCCTCGAGGCTGAACAGGCCGTCGTCGGTTTCGCGCTCGGCCGTGATCTTGCCGCCCTCGACGGACAGCTTGCGCACGTGGGTGAGCTGCGGCAGGCCCAGGTACTCGGCGATGATCGCCGGCACCGCGCCGCCCGAGCCGTCAGTGGACTCGTTCCCGGCGATCACCAGCTCGGTGCCTTCGATGGTGCCCAGTGCGCGGGCCAGCGCCCACGCGGTCTGCACCACGCACGAGCCGTGCAGGCCGTCGTCCTTGAGGTGGACGGCCTTGTCGGCGCCCATGGAGAGGGCTTTGCGGATCGCCTCGGTGGCGCGCTCGGGGCCGGCGGTCAGCACGGTGACCGACCCTTCGCCACCCTCCCGCTCCCGGATCTGCAGCGCTTCTTCCACGGCGCGCTCGTTGATCTCGTCCAGGACCGCGTCAGCGGCCTCGCGGTCGAGCGTCCAGTCGCCGTCGGAGAGCTTGCGCTCCGACCAGGTGTCCGGAACCTGCTTGATCAGGACCACGATGTTCGTCATGAGTGTGGTTCGTCCTCCTCGAAGGAGTCCCACAGCGCTCGGCTGAGGGACCTCGGTAACACGTTTCTTGACCGCATACGCCATGTTACTAGTGGGTAACTTCTCGCGGTCTGCCATCCCACCATAGCGGGTGCTTACTGGGACGATTGCCCTGGGCTGCCCCCTTGATCCCCCGTCCGGTTCGCGAATCAGAGGCCAGGCATTAGCCTGCCTTAACAATGAGTGCAATCGTCCCCAATACTCCGGACCGGATCGACGCCACGGTCGATCCGGGGTTGACGCTGACAGGCGAGCGCACCATCCCTGACCTCGACATCGAGAACTACTGGTTCCGTCGACACGAGGTGGTCTACCAGCGCCTGGCTCCGCGCTGCGCGGACCGCGACGTCTTGGAGGCCGGCTGTGGTGAGGGTTACGGCGCAGACCTGATCGCCGGGGTGGCGCGCCGGGTGGTCGCCGTCGACTACGACGAGTCCGCCGTCGCCCACGTCCGCAGCCGCTACCCCCGGGTCGAGGTGCTGCACGCCAACCTGACCGAGCTGCCACTGCCCGACGCGTCGGTGGACGTCGTGGTGAATTTCCAGGTCATCGAGCATCTGTGGGACCAGGGCCAATTCATCCGGGAGTGCGCGCGGGTGCTGCGGCCCGCGGGCCTGCTGATGGTGTCGACGCCCAACCGGATCACCTTCTCCCCCGGCCGCGACACCCCGATCAACCCGTTCCACACCCGCGAACTCAACGCCGACGAGCTCACCGAGCTGCTGGTCGACGGGGGTTTCGAAGAGGCGGCTGTGCTCGGTTTGTTTCATGGCCCGCGCCTGCGGGAGATGGATGCCCGCCACGGCGGCTCCATCATCGACGCGCAAATCGAGCGGGCGGTGGCCGATGCGCCCTGGTCACCGGAGTTGGTGGCCGACGTCGCGGCGGTGGCCACGGCCGACTTCGACCTCCTGGATCGGGCGGTGTGTGATATCGACGACAGCCTGGATCTGGTCGCGATCGCGGTGCGCAATTGACCAGTTCACCCGACCGGGTGCCCGGCATGTTCACGTTGGTGCTGCACACGCACCTGCCCTGGCTGGCCCATCACGGTCGCTGGCCGGTCGGAGAGGAATGGCTCTACCAGTCCTGGGCGGCGGCCTACCTGCCGCTTTTCCGGGTGCTGCGCGCGCTGGCCGACGAGGACCGCCGCGGGTTGCTCACCCTGGGCATGACGCCGGTGGTCAACGCTCAACTCGACGACCCGTACTGCCTGGACGGCATGTACCACTGGCTGGCCAACTGGCGGCTGCGCGCGGCCGAGGCTGCCAGCGTGCGCACGCTGCCGAAGTCGAAGTCGTCCGGTTATCTGTCCTGCACGCCGGAAGCGTTGCGGGCCTTCGGCATTCGTGAATGCCAGGAAGCCGATCAGGCGCTCGAGGACTTCGCCACGCTGTGGCGGCACGGCGGCAGCCCGCTACTGCGGGGTCTGATCGACGACGGCACCGTGGAGTTGCTGGGCGGGCCGCTCGCCCATCCGTTCCAGCCGCTGCTGGCTCCGCGGCTGCGGGAGTTCGCCCTGCGCGAGGGCCTGGCCGACGCACGGTTGCGACTGTCGCACGAACCCACCGGGATCTGGGCGCCCGAGTGCGCCTATGCCCCCGGCATGGAGCACGACTATGCCGCGGCCGGCGTCAGCCACTTCATGGTCGACGGGCCATCGCTGCACGGCGACACCGCGCTGGGCCGCCCGGTCGGCACCAGCGCAGTGGTCGCGTTCGGGCGTGACCTGCAGGTCAGTTACCGCGTGTGGTCGCCCAAGTCGGGCTACCCCGGGCACGCCGCCTACCGCGATTTCCACACCTACGACCACCTGACCGGGCTCAAGCCCGCCCGCGTCACCGGCCGCAACGTGGGGTCCGACGGCAAGGCCCCGTATGACCCTCAACGCGCCGATCACGCCGTCGACGTCCACGTCGCCGACTTCGTCGAGGTGGTCCGCAACCGGCTGGCCTCGGAGTCCGAACGGATCGGCCGGCCCGCGCACGTGGTGGCCGCGTTCGACACCGAACTGTTCGGGCACTGGTGGTACGAGGGCCCGACCTGGCTGGCACGCGTGCTGCGGGCACTGCCCGAGGCCGGTGTCCAGGTCGGGACGCTGCGCGACGCGATGTCGGCCGGATTCGTCGGGACGCCCGTCGAGTTGCCGCCCAGCTCCTGGGGTTCCGGCAAGGACTGGCAGGTATGGAACGGCGAGCAGGTGGCCGACCTGGTGCAGCTCAACTCCGAGGTGGTCGACACGGCGCTGACCACCGTGGACAAGGCGCTGGCCCAGACGGCGTCGCTGGACGGGCCCATCCCCCGCGATCACGTCGCCGATCAGATCCTGCGCGAGACGCTGCTCACGGTGTCGAGCGATTGGCCGTTCATGGTCAGCAAGGACTCCGCCGCCGACTACGCGCGCTACCGCGCCCATCTGCACGCCCACGCCACCCGGGAGATCGCCGGGGCGCTGGCGTCGGGCCGCCGCGACACCGCGCAACGACTCGCGCAAGGCTGGAACCGGGCCGACGGCCTGTTCGGCGCCCTCGACGCCCGGAGATTGCCCAAGTGAGCGCCTTGTCACAGGCAGGGCCGCACAGCTCCGCCGCACCCCTCAACCCCGCCGAGCGCCCGCATGTCGCCACCGACACGCCGCCAAACCTGACAATTTGCGGTCGCTCGCGCCCAGCCGCACCCCACGCCTCCGCCGAGCGTGCACAGATTGCCGGCGACACGCCGCTGACGATGGCATTCTGCGCACCCTCGCGCCCAGCCGCGCCCCACACATCCGCCCAGGCGCGGCCATGAAGATCCTGATGATCTCGTGGGAGTACCCGCCGGTGGTCATCGGCGGCCTCGGCCGGCACGTACACCACTTGTCCACCGCGCTCGCCGAGGCCGGCCATGAGGTCGTCGTGCTGTCCCGCCGGCCCACCGGCACCGATCCCAGCACCCATCCGACGTCGGATGAGGTGCACGACGGCGTGCGGGTGATCGCCGCCGCACAGGATCCGCATGAGTTCACCTTTGGCACCGACATGATGGCCTGGACGCTGGCCATGGGCCACGCCATGATCCGCGCCGGCCTGTCGATCACCGGCGGCCGCCGGCCGTGGCGCCCCGACGTGGTGCACGCCCACGACTGGCTGGTGGCACATCCCGCCCTCGCGCTCGCTGAATTCTATGACGTGCCAATCGTTTCCACGATTCATGCGACGGAAGCCGGACGGCATTCCGGCTGGGTCAGCGGGGCGATCAGCCGGCAGGTGCACGCGGTCGAGTCGTGGCTGGTGCGCGAATCCGATTCGCTCATCACGTGTTCGGCGTCGATGCGCGAGGAAATTACCGAACTTTTCGGCCCCGGTCTGTCCGAGACCACGGTGATCCGCAACGGCATCGACGCGGCACGCTGGCCCTTCGCCGACCGCCGTCCACGCACCGGCCCGGCAGAACTCCTTTACGTCGGACGGCTGGAGTACGAGAAGGGCGTGCACGACGCGATCGCCGCACTACCCCGGATCAGGCGCGCCCACCCCGGCACCACCCTGACCGTCGCCGGCGACGGCACCCAGCAGGACTGGCTCGTCGAGCAGGCCCGTAAACACAAGGTGCGCAAGGCAACCCACTTCGTCGGGCATCTCCACCATGACGAGCTACTGGCCGCGCTGCACCGGGCCGACGCCGCGGTGCTGCCCAGCCACTACGAGCCGTTCGGGCTGGCCGCACTGGAGGCCGCCGCGGCCGGCATCCCGCTGGTCACGTCCAACACCGGCGGCCTGGGCGAAGCCGTGATCAACGGCGTCACCGGAATGTCGTTCGCCCCCCGCGACGTGGCCGGACTGGCCGCCGCCGCCAACTCGGCGCTCGCCGACCCGGCCGCGGCCCAGCGCCGGGCCCGCGCCGCCCGGGAGCGGCTGACGTCAGACTTCGACTGGCAGACCGTGGCACACGAGACGGCGCAGGTCTATCTGGCCGCCAAACGCCGTGAGCGCCAACCGCAGCCGCGACGGCCGGTCGTCGAGCACGCGCTGCCGGACCGTTAGTCCAGCCCGACCGCGTCGGCGCAGTACCGCCACATCCGCGCCAATTCCTCATCGCTGTACCAGGTCGTCGGCAGGTAGTGCTGCGGGCGCGGCCGTCGGTCGTGCCAGAAAAGTCCGGTGGGCGGTGCCGGTTTGGTCGCGGCCAGCCAGACCGCGGTGTCGGCGCCCTCCTCGGCGGTGCGCAGCAGCGGGCCGGTGAGGCGCCGGAAGCCGGGCAGCGAGGACGCCACTCCCGGGGTGTCCGCCCACCCGGGGTGCATCGAATAGACCCGGATGCCGGCCCAGCGGCGGGCCAGGATCGACGTGAACGCCACCTGAATCCGCTTGCTGCGGGCATAGGCAATGGCGCCGCGGTAACGCCCCGCCCGGTATTCCGGGTCCTCGACCGGCAACTGCTGGGTGTACATCCCGCCCGACGACATCAGGATTACCCGCGGATCGCTGGACGCGCGCAGCAACGGCAGCAGACCCTCGGTCAACAGCAGCGGGCCCAGCACATGGGTGGCCAGCGTGACCTCATGTCCCTCGCTCGTCTCGGCGCGCTGAGCGGGCAGCAGCCCCGCGTTGTGGATCAGGATGTCCAGCCCCGCCATTCGCCCGGCCAGATCCGCGGCGAACGCGCGCACCCCGGCCAGGTCCGACATGTCACACACCTCGACGCGAATATCGGCATCGGGGTTGCCGGCGATGATCTCGGCACGCGCCTGTTCCCCCTTCGCGCCGTCGCGCACCGTCAGCAGCACGGTCGCACCCAGCCCGGCCAACCCGGCGGCGATGGCTTTGCCGATGCCGCGGTTGGCGCCGGTGACCAGCGCCGTGCGTCCGCGCAGGGCGCCGGTCTGCACATCATCCGGCCACTCGAGGGTCCGGAGGCGATATCCGATCCGGGTATAGCCCGGCACCACCGCCCGGTCCAACACGGCGTCGAACAGCGAAACGATTCCGTCGCGAACACCCATGCAGACAAGAATGCCGCACCGGCGCACCGTCTCTTCGGTCGGTAACGTCACATGCATGGGCCTGACTTATTCGAGCGTTATCGACGCGCCGCGCGACGAGGTGTTCGCCTGGCACACTCGCCCCGGCGCCTTCGCCCGGCTTTCGCCGCCTTGGTCGCCGATGCGGCTCGTCAGCGAGGCCGAGTCGCTCAAGGACGGCCGTGCCATCCTCGGCCTGCCGGGCGGCCTGCGCTGGGTGGCCCAGCATCAGCCGGATTCCTATGATCCGCCAAGGCGTTTCGTCGATGTGCTCAGCAGCGACGGACTGGCTTCGCTGCCCCCGCGAATCATCGGACACTGGCGGCACACCCACGATTTCGAAGAAGTCGGCGCAGGGCAGACCCGCGTCATCGACCGGGTGGACACGCCGGTGCCAGAGCGCGCGCTGCGTCCGATGTTCGTCTACCGGCACCGCCAGCTGGCCGATGACCTGGCCGCGCACCGGCGGGCGGCCGAGAACGGACTCAAGCCTTCCACCGTCGCCGTCACGGGTTCCTCAGGATTGGTCGGCACCGCCCTGACCGCGTTCCTGAGCACCGGCGGCCACCGCGTCATTCGACTGGTCCGCGGCGCGGCGCAGAGCCCCGACGAGCGCCAGTGGAATACCGACGACCCCGATCCGGACCTACTGGCCGGGGTGGACGCGGTCATCCATCTCGCAGGCGCCTCGATCGCCGGACGATTCACCGAAAAGCATCGAAAAGCCATCCGGGACAGCCGGATCGGGCCCACGCGACGACTGGCCGAACTGGTGGCCCGCACCGGAACGCCCGTGCTGATCTCCGCCTCGGCCATCGGGTTCTACGGGTACGACCGGGGCGACGAGCCCCTCACCGAAGACAGCGTGCGCGGCGACGGCTTCCTGGCCGACGTGGTGGCCGACTGGGAGGACGCCGCCGCGCCGGCCGAGCAGGCCGGAGCCCGGGTGGTCAAGGTGCGCACCGGCATTGTCCAGTCCCCCGCGGGGGGCACGCTGCAGCTGATGCGGCTGCTGTTCAGCGCCGGCCTCGGCGGCCGGCTCGGCAACGGCCGGCAATGGTTCTCCTGGATCGGAATCGACGACCTGGTCGATATCTATCACCGCGCGTGGTGGGACGGCGAACTGTCCGGGCCGGTCAATGCCGTTGCCCCGCAACCGGTTCGGAATACCGACTACACCCGAACGCTCGCCGGTGTGTTGCACCGGCCGGCGATCCTGCCGGTTCCGTCGCTGGGCCCACGGGTCCTGCTCGGCGCCCAGGGCGCGCGGGAACTCGCGTTGGCGAATCAGCGGGTGACACCTGCCCGGCTGACGAATCTGGGTCACTCGTTCCGCCAGCCCGATCTCGAATCCGCGTTGCGGCACCTGCTCGGGCGCAGCGGCTAGTTACGGCACCGGTCGGGTGGTGACCGGTCCGTGCGACACGTCGCGCATCAGCGCGGTGCGCAGCGAGCGCGGCCACAGCACCGGACTGGGCATTCCCTTGTCGTGCAGCAATCCGTCCATCAGGTCGGCGAAAGCGTCCAGCGACGACCACCGCGGCGTCCAGCCCAGCTCCTGACGCGCCCGCTCGGTGGCCAGCAGCGGCGCGGAGAACGCCATGTCCAACCAGCCCCGGTCGATCGGCTGCAGCCGGGCCCGCCAGGTCGCCTGCACCAGCGGGCCGAGCAGCCCAGCCGGCACATGAATGGCTTTGGCGCCCAGCGCATCAGCGATGTCATCTCGGGTCACCGCCGGTTCAGCGGCCAGATTGAACGGCCCCAGCGCACGCCGCTCGATCGCCCGCACACACGCGTCCGCCACATCGTCGGCGTGAACCATGGACACCTTGAAGGACCGGTCCAGCGGCAGCACCGGTAGCCAGCGCAACCACCCCGGATCTATGTAGGCGGGCAGCGTATAGCGGCGCAGACCGGCGGCGGCATTGCGCTGCAAAATCAAACCCGGGCGCAGCCTGGTGATTCCCACACCGTCGGAGTGCGTCGCCTCGTAGTCGTCGAGCAGATTCTCCGCGGCCGACTTCGCCCTGCTGTACGTCGACGTGCACAGGCCCGCGGTCGACCACGACTCGTCCACCTTCTCGCCGTAGCGGCCAGGTGCATACGCGCCGAGGGACGACATGTGCACCAGATGAGGTACCCCGGCGCCGTGCGCCGCGCCCAGCACCGCGGAGGTGCCGCGGATGCCGACCTCGTACAGATAGCGCGCGTTGCGGGTGGGCTGAAACCCCCAGGCCAGGTGCACCACGCAGTCGACGTCACGAAAGATGTTGCGCAGCTTGGCTTCCGCATCGTTGTCAGCGACATCCAGCTGATGCCACTCGACATGCCGATACACGTCCTGCGGCGACGGCTGACGCCGCGCAATTCCGACGACCTCATAATCGGCATCGGCGACCGCGCGCAACAGCGCAGTGCCCACATTGCCGCTGGCGCCCGTGACGGCTATCCGCCGGGTCACTGCCGGCCACCGTGGTCGTGGGCCTCCCGGCCGCCACGGCTGCGCGCATAGGCGCTCGCGCGGAGATCGGCCAGCCATCCCGGGAACAGCTTCACCCCGGGCGCGGTGTTGAGTACCGGATCGAACGAGACATCCTGTCCCGGGGGCAGTTCGACCACCTTCGTCAACGAAAGCCGGCCCAGCTCGCGGAAATCGGAGCTACCGCAGGCCTGGTCCAGCGTGACGTCGACGCCGCCGTTCTGGATGCGCTGCTCGATGTCGTCGAGCGAGAGGCCGGCCCCGTCGAGTCCGGTGTCGATTCGGGCGCGCAGCCACCACTTCTTCCCGTCGTAACTGAGCGGCATCAGGGTGGTCATGTCATGTCCGGACCATGAGGTGACCGGCCGCAGCGCCACCGCCCGGGTCACCACCCCTGATCCGGCCGACACCAGCAGGATGTCCCACGGCCCGGATCCGGTGTCGACGCGCAGGGCAAGTCCCATGAAATCCGGAAGTCCACCCGGCGTACCGGTCGCCTTGGAGAATCGAGCGACCACATCGGAGGTGGGAATCGGCAGACCCTCTCCATCAGGAGCGACGCGCTGAAGGGAACCTTTCGCCACGACTCCGAGGGGATGAAAGAACCGCTTACCCCGGACGGCGGAACCCCACTGGAAGGGCAGGGCGACAAGATCAGAAACATTCACCGGCGGCGGGTTCCCTTTCTCTGCACAGGAAAACTTCTCCGCTCGGGAAAACCCGCTTGAACCGAATCGAGCTCTGCTACGTGTGCTCAATAGTCGGCGGCCGACCCGTACGACTGGCGGTCTACACAATCATTCAGTAAGTTAACGATTAAATAAATGAAGATAATAGTCCTACCTGCCCACCGCCACCAGCCCGTGGTTTGGCATCTCGTCGAGGGGGTACCAACGCGTGAATCCGAGCCGTCCGATGTCAGCGGCCGACGCCGATTTCGAGGGAGTCTTCGAGGGAGCCAACGTGGGAGATGTGCGTGGATTCCCGCGGGTGGCCCTTGCCGAAGCCGCACGCAAAGGCCCAGCGGCCCTGTCTGCCACCGACCAGTTCGACGACTGGCGGATCAGCCTAAGACGGGCCGTGCTGGCCGAGGTCGAAGCGTTCGTCTTGGCGCGCTGCACCGACACACTGGGTGACTGTGGCGTCGACACCGCCGGTGAAGTCCTGCTCGAGTTCGTCAAGGGCGGCAAATGCCTCCGGTCGACCTTCATGTACCTGGGCTGGCTGTCCGGTGCGCCGCCCAGCGAAGCTGCCCTGTCAGCCACCGCCAGCTTAGAATTACTGCACGCTTTCGCACTGCTGCAGGACGATGTGATGGACGACTCGCCGTCGCGGCGCGGGTTGCCGGCCGCGCACATCCAGTTCGAGCGCTGGCACCGCCAGCGCGGCCTGTCCGGCTCGTCGAGGCGGTTCGGCGAATCCGCCGCGGTGCTGCTCGGCGATCTGTGCCTGATCTGGGCCGAACAGATGCTGCGCGACTGTGGCCTGAGCCGTCATCAGCTGCACCGGGCCTGGCCGCGCTACGACGCGATGCGCACCGAGCTGGCGGTCGGCCAGTTCGCCGACCTCACCCTGGACGTTCGCAAACTGCCGACCCTGGATGCGGTGCTCAACGTCGCACGTCTGAAGTCCGGCAACTACACGGTGCGCCGGCCACTCGAGATCGGCGCCGCGATGGCCGGCTGCAGCGAGCACACTCTGGCACGGCTGGGTGAATACGGCAGTGCCGTCGGCGAGGCCTTCCAACTGCGCGACGACATCCTCGGCGTCTTCGGGTCGCCGGGCACCACCGGCAAGCCGAACGGCGGCGATCTCCTGGAACGCAAGGCGACCAGCTTGATGGTCGCGGCGTACGAGCTGGCCGACAAGTCGACGCGACGGGAATTCGGGAAGCTGGTCGATCGCGACCATCTCACCGATGAGGACCTGGAGCATTGGCGCTCTTTGATTTTCGCGACAGGCGCCGTGCAGCGGATCGAGGAACTCATCACCGACCGCGTGGAGATCGCCCAGAAAGCGTTGGACAGCAGCGGAATCGACGGCCCCATCAGTGGCGCGCTGGCCAGTATGGCCGGCGTGTGCACCAAGCGGGCCGCATGATCGCACGGGAGGAATGCTGATGCGTACGGTAGGCGGCCGGACCGATCGGGTCGTCGTGGTGGGTGCCGGGCTTTCCGGGCTCGCGGCGGCGCTGCACCTGGCCGGTCGGGGGCGGGAAGTCACGGTGGTCGAGCGTGAACCGTGGCCGGGAGGTCGTGCGGGTCGCCGCGACATCGGTGGCTACCTGATCGACACCGGCCCGACGGTGCTCACCATGCCCGACCTCATCGAGGAGGCCTTCGCCGCGGTCGGCGAATCAATGGCGCAGCGCCTCGATCTGTTGCCGGTTGACCCGGCCTATCGGGCCATGTTCGCCGACGGCGCCGCCCTCGACGTCCACACCGACGCCGAGCGGATGGCAGCCTCGGTGCGGGAGTTCGCCGGGCCGCAGGCTGCCGACGGCTACCGCTCGTTGCGAGATTGGCTGGACCGGCTCTACCGAATAGAGTTCGACGGCTTCATCGCGGCGAACTTCGACTCACCCCTTTCGATGGTCACCCCGCAGTTGGCCCGGCTTGCCGGTATCGGCGGTTTCCGGCGCTGGGAGACGATGGTCAAGCGCTACATCAGCGACCCGAGGCTGCGGCGGGTTTTCACCTTCCAGGCCCTTTATGCCGGGGTCGCTCCCCAGGACGCGCTGGCCGTGTACGCGGTGATCGCCTACATGGACACGGTGTCCGGTGTGTTCTTCCCGCGCGGCGGTGTGCGGGCGCTACCCGACGCGCTGGCCGCGGCGGCCCAGGATGCCGGGGTGCAGTTCCGGTACGGGTCCACGGTCACATCGCTGGAGCGCAGCGGCGAGCGCGTCAACGCGGTGATCACCGCCCAGGGTGACCGCATCGCCTGCGACGCGGTGGTGCTGACCACCGAGTTGCCGCTGACGTACGAACTGCTGGGCCGACGGCCCAGGCGCCCGCTGAAGCTGCGCGCGGCCCCGTCGGCCGTGGTGATGCACGTGGGTTGCCGCGCCATCGAACCACCGCCGGCCCACCACACCATCCTTTTCGGCGACGCGTGGGACCAGACGTTCACCGACATCATCCGCGACGGCCGGCTGATGCGGGATCCGTCACTGCTGGTGACACGCCCGACGGCCAGCGATCCCGGCCTCGCCCCGGCCGGACGCGATCTGCTCTACGTGCTGGCGCCGGCGCCCAACCTCGACCGCGGTCACATCGACTGGTCGAACACGGCCGGCCCCTACGCTGCGACCATGCTGGAGGCGGTGGAACAGCGACTGTTGCCGGGCCTGCGCGATGATGCCGAGGTGCTGCACGTGGACACCCCCGCAGACTGGGCCCGGGCCGGCATGGCCGCGGGCACCCCGTTCGCCCTGGCGCACACCTTCGCCCAGACCGGTCCGTTCCGGCCCGCGAACCTGGTGCGCGGCATCGATAACGCGGTGCTGGCCGGGTCGTCGACCACGCCCGGTGTGGGGGTGCCGACCACTCTGATCTCCGGGCGGTTGGCCGCCGACCGCGTCACCGGGGTGCCGGACCGCATTTCCACGCAGCTGGATCTGAAAGCACGGCTGCCATGATCCGCGCCGAACTCGACGCCGCCGGGATCGACGATCCCGACTTGCGTGCCGCCTATCGCAGTTGCCGAAAGATCGCGGCACAGAACGGCCGCACGTATTTCCTGGCGACCCGGCTGCTGGCTCCCGACCAGCGTCCGGCGATCCATGCGCTGTACGCCTTCGCCCGCCTCGCCGATGACATTCTCGACGAGTTCAACCCGAACCTGGACGCCGCGGCGCGGGCTGATCGGCTGCAGGTGCTGTCCGACCGCTTCTTCGCCGGCGGCGCGCAGCGTGACGAGCCGGTGCTGACGGCGGTCGACCACACGGTGCACCGGTACCAGATTGCGTCCGAGTTGTTCGTGGACTTCCTGGACTCCATGCGCATGGATCTGACCGTCACCGCCTATCCGGATCGCGCCGCCCTCAATCAGTACATGCGGGGGTCCGCGGAAGTCATTGGTCTGCAAGTGCTTCCGATACTCGGCACGGTCGGTGACCCAGGCGAAGCGGCGCCGTACGCCGAAGCGCTGGGCCGCGCGTTCCAGTTGACGAACTTCCTGCGGGACGTCGACGAAGACCTGTTGCGCGACCGGATCTATCTGCCGGCCGATGAACTCGCCGCGCACGGCGTGGACCGCGAGCTGATGCTGTGGTGTCATATGCACCGCCGCACCGACGCGCGGGTCCGGGACGCACTGGCCGAGCAGCACAAGATCACCCGCGAGATCTACCGGTTCGCCGCTGACGGGATCCCGTTGCTGGCGCCGCGGTCACGCCCGTGCGTGACCACAGCGTTGACGCTCTACTCGGAGATTCTGGACCGCATCGAGGACAGCGAGTTCGCCGTCTTCAGCCACCGCGCCACGGTCGGAAAGGCGCGCCGCATTCAGGTGGCCGGCAGCGCTCTGTTCGAGGCCTGGCGCATCCGCCGATCCGTGCCCGATCACCGGAAACCCGGTGCCGCGTGAGCGACCACTGGCAATATCTGATCGTCCTGGGCCTGTGCCTGCTGATCACATTGCCGCTCGAACTGTTCGGCAAGGGTGTGTACCGCCAACCGGGCCGTCTGCTGCGTGCGGTGGTGCCATTCGCGGCCGTGTTCCTGGTATGGGATGCCATCGCGATCGCCGCCGGAATATGGTGGTACAACAGCGAATACATCACCGGCATCGAGTTGCCGCCTCGCATACCCATCGAGGAGGTGCTGTTCTTCGTGGTGATTCCCATCTGCGGGCTGCTCACCTACAGCGCGGTGAGCACAATCCTCGCCTGGAGCAGACGCCGATGACCGGATTGGGCTACACCGTTCCGGCCGTGGTGTCGGTGCTGGCGGTGTGCGCACTGGAGTTCACGGTGTTGCGCACCGGCCTGTTCCGGAAGCTGGCTTACTGGCTGTCGATGGTGATCGTGCTGGGCTTCCAGGTTCCGGTCGACGGCTGGCTGACCAAGCTCAGTGCCCCGGTGGTCATCTACGACGAACGGCAGACCAGCGGTCTGCGCTTTCCCTTCGACATTCCGGTTGAGGACTTCCTGTTCGGCTTCGCGCTGGTGACCGGGGTCCTACTGCTGTGGGAGTATCAACGTGTACGGCGGTGATGATGGATAAAGCAGGTCTTGCCCGCGGCGACGTTCCGGACGCATTCGACGTCGGCGCCGACGCCTACGACCGCCTGGTGGGCGCCAACCCCGGCTATCACAGCAATCTACGACGTTCGGTGCAGCGTATGGCTTTACCGGACAACGGTCGCGGCCTGCGACTGCTCGATGCCGGTTGTGGCACCGGCGCGTCGACGGCCGCGCTGCTGGCGGCGGCTCCCGAGGCCGAGATCATCGCCGTCGACGCCTCAGCCGGCATGCTCGAGGCGGCGCGCGCCAAGTCGTGGCCGGAGTCGGTGCGGTTCGTGCACACCCCCATCGAAGATCTCGCCGAGCACGGCATCACCGGCCCGTTCGACGCCATTCTCGCGGCCTACCTGCTGCGCAACCTCGCCGACCCGGACGCTCAACTGCGCGCCTTCGGCGGACTGTTGCGGCCGGGCGGAACGCTGGCGGTGCACGAGTACTCCGTGCGCGATTCCGCTGCCGCCGTGCGTATTTGGCACGCGGTGTGCTGGGGGATCATCATTCCGTCGGGCTGGTTGCGGACCCGGAGCACCACCCTGTACCGCCACTTGTGGCGCAGCGTGCTGAGTTTCGACGGGGCGCAGCGGTTCCGCCGGCGGATGTCCGATGCCGGATTCACATCGGTACGCAGCGAAACCATGCCAGGCTGGGAACGCAACATCGTCCATACCTTTATCGGGGAGGTACCGCGATGACCAACAGCCGGACCGACCGCCGCCGCGAACGGCACGTGGCCACACCCGGACTGGCCGACGCCACAGCACTGTCCTCGCGCCCGCGCGTGGTGGTCGTCGGGGCCGGGATTGCCGGCCTGGCGGCCGCCACCGGACTCGCCGAACGCGGTGTCGACGTCGAAGTGGTGGAGAAAGAGCTTTATCTCGGCGGGCGGGTCGGTGGCTGGACCGAACAGGAAGACGGCGCCGACCTGCCGATGAACCGCGGGTTCCACGCCTTCTTCCGTCAGTACTACAACCTGCGGGCGCTGTTGAGCCGCGTCGATCCGCAGCTGCGCATGCTGACACCGGTCACCGATTACCCGTTGATCGACGGCGCGGGCCGGCGCGACACCTTCCGCGGGCTGCCCCGCACGCCACCCTGGAACGCGCTGGTGTTCGCGCTGCGCAGCCCGACGTTCCGGCTCTCCGACCTGGCCCGCATCGACGCCAAGGCGTCCGCGCCGCTGGCGGCGGTCTCGGTTCCCGAGATCTATCACCAGCTGGACCACATCGACGCCGAAACGTTCCTCAAGAGCATCAATTTTCCGGAGTCGGCGCGTCATCTCGCCTTCGAGGTGTTCTCCCGCAGCTTCTTCGCCGAGCCGACGCAGCTGTCCGCCGGTGAACTTGCGACGATGTTCCACATCTACTTCCTCGGCTCCAGCGAGGGGCTGATCTTCGACGTCGCGAACGCCAATTTCGATGTCGGCCTGTGGAATCCGTTGCGGGAGTACCTGAGCGAGCGCGGCGTCCGGTTCCGTTCGGGCACCCCGGTGCAGCGCGTCGAAAGCGTCTCGAGTGCCGAAGGCAAATTCGCGGTGCACACCGAAGACGGCGCGCTGTCCGCCGACGCCGTGGTGCTGGCGCTGGACGTCGGCGGACTGCAACAGGTCGTGGCCGCGTCTCCCGAACTCGGTAACGACCTGTGGCGCGCCCAGATACGACGACTGCGCACCGCGCCTTCGTTCGTGGTGCACCGGCTGTGGCTCGACCGCCCGGTCCGGCCGGACCGGGCGCCGTTCCTGGGCACCGCGGGCCATCCCCCGCTCGACAACATCAGCGTGCTGGAGCGCTACGAGGCCGAGGCCGCCGCCTGGGCCCGCCAGACCGGCGGCTCCGTCGTCGAATTGCACTCGTACGCAATGGATTCCGCAACTCCCAGCGACGCGGCAATCGAGCAGTTGCACAAGCTCTACCCGGAGACCGCTGCTGCCAACGTGATTCAGGAACGGGTGCTGCGCCGCAGCGACTGCCCGTTGTTCACCCCGGGCACCTACACCCGGCGCCCGACCGTGGCGACGCCACAATCCGGCCTGGTGCTGGCCGGTGACGGCATCCGGGTGGACCTGCCGGTCGCGTTGATGGAACGCGCCGCCACCACCGGCTGGGTGGCCGCCAACCAGTTACTCTCCCGATGGGGGGTGTCTGGTCACGATCTGTTCACCGTTCCCACCCGGGGCCGGTCCGTGTTGTTGAGATCGCTTGCGCTTCGTCAAATTCGAAGCCAGATTCGAGGCCAAATTCGAGGCCAGATTCGAGAGCGGGCATGAGCGTCAGCGAGCAGTTCCGCGACCGGTGGCCCAAAGACTGGCCGCTGCAACTAGTTCCGCGCGCGGCGTGGACGCAGCAGCGCCCCACCTACGGTCAGGCCCAGCCGGCGATCATCAACGCCGCCCTGGAACGGTCGCAGCGCCGGCCCACCGGTAACTGGTACGTGTTCGCGGCCAGCACCGACGTGCGGCCCGGCCGGCCACTCGGCGCTCGCGTGGCCGGCGTCGAACTCGTCGCCTGGCGCGATCGGCTCGGCCACCTGACGGTGGGTCCGGCGAGTTGCCCCCACCTGGGCGCGGACCTGGCCACCGGCACGGTCGCCGACGGAGTGTTGTTCTGTCGCTGGCACGGGCTCGCCCTGGACGGCAAATCCTGCAAGCTGGGCTGGGCCACGTTGCCGAGTTACGACGACGGCGTGCTGGCGTGGGTGCGACTGGACGCGGTCGGCGGCGAAACGCCGCTGGACGTGCCGGTCATCCCCGACCGGCCCACCGGGACCACGCTGCCCGCCGTCGCCCGCGTCGACGGCACCTGCGAACCGCAGGACATCATCGCCAACCGCCTCGACCCCTGGCACGGCGGCTGGTTCCACCCCTACTCGTTCACCCGACTCGAGGTACTCACCACCCCGACCGAGGAAGACGACCGGTTCGTCGTCTCGGTCACCTTCCGGGTCGGCCGTTTCGGGGTGCCGACCATCGCCGAGTTCACCTGCCCCGAGGCGCGCACCATCGTGATGCGCATCGTCGAAGGCGAGGGTGCCGGCAGCGTCGTCGAAACCCACGCCACCCCAATCGGTCCCGGCCCCGACGGGCAACCCCGCGTCGCCGTCATCGAAGCCGTCGTCGCGCATTCGCAGCGCCCCGGATTCAGGGCGGCACTGTCGGTGGCACCCCTGGTGACGCCGCTGATGCGGTACGCGGCCAACCGACTGTGGCGCGACGACCTAGCCTACGCCGAACGCCGGTACCGGCTGCGCAGCGGCGGCTGAGCATCGCCGTTCAGTCCTCTAGGCTGAATCAGCGATGAAGAGAAGATATTTCGCCCTTGTCGTGGCCACCGTGGCCGCGCACTTCGCCTACCTGGCGTATCTGCCGAGCGGTGGTTTCCTGGCATTGCGCTGGCGGCGCACCTTCTGGCTGCACGTCCCGACCGTCTGCTGGGGGGCCGCGGTGGTGGCACTGGACCTGCAGTGCCCGTTGACGTCACTGGAGGATTGGGCACGCGCCCGGGCCGGCATGGGCACTCTGCCGGACAACGGGTTCATCGGCCGTTACGTCGACGGCGGCGTCCTGCCGGCCAACCGCACCGGAACCGCTCAGGCGCTGGCATTCACCGCCGCCGGGCTTTCCTGGATCGCGTTACTGATCCAGGGACGGCGGGTACCCGCCTGAGAAACGACGGGAGCGAACTCAATTGAGCGACGACAATCTGCGCAAAGGCGACAAGGTCGAGTGGCAGAGCCACGGCAACACCGTCAAAGGCGAGGTGGAACGCAAGATCACTTCGGACACCGAGGCGGCCGGGCGTACCGTGCGGGCGTCCAAGGATGACCCGCAGTATCAGGTCCGCAGTGACAAGACCGGCAAAGACGCGGTGCACAAGCCTGATGCGCTGAAGAAGAGCTGACGATCGGCCATGGCCTCCAGCACGGACGAGACCACGTGGAAGGAATTTCACGAACGCGTCAACATGACCGCGGGCGAGCTTGAGAAGTGGCTCGAGACAGAGCAATCGCACGATGTCGGCCAGAAGAGCGGAAACAGCGAATCCACCGGCCACGCCAGTGGCAGGCGCATCGTCGCGATCCTGCGGTCCAAGCGCGCCGACCTCGGCGACGACGATTACGCCCACATGCGCAAAGTGACCGGTTACACCAAGCGGCACCTCGCCCAGCGCCCCAACGGCGACGTCAGCGACACGGCATGGTGTTATTCACTGATGAACTGGGGTCACGACCCGACCAAACGGTGAAGCCGCGCGACCGGCTGACGCACGCATGAGCGATCACGCCGTACTCTGAGTGGTTGATGAAGGGGTGCGGGTAAGTGACCAAGCGTGGCGGGGACGAATCGCCGCCGAGGCGGACGGAGCTGGAGAGGCAACTCTCGGCCGACATTCGCGCCATCACCGCCCGTTCCGACCGCGTCGGACGGCATTACGCCCGCGTCAATGACGTCAGCAACAGCGACTTCCACGCCCTGCTGCACATCATGGTGGCCGAGACCGCGGGCCAACCGTTGACCCTGGCTCAGCTGCGGCAGCGCATGGACGTGTCGCCGCCGGCCATCACCTACCTGGTCGACCGGATGATCGAGGCGGGTCACATCCGGCGCGAACCCGACCCCGAGGACCGGCGCAAATGGCTGCTGCGCTACGAGACGCGCGGCATGACGCTGGCACACACGTTCTTCACCCCACTCGGAACGCATATCCGTGAGGCGCTGGCCGAGATGCCGGACAAGGACCTGGTGGCAGCTCACCGGGTCTTCCTGGCGATGATCGACGCGATGGCCAAGTTCGAGGACCAGCTGGCCGTCCCGGAGCACCACGAGGAATCAGCGGAACTCGGTCGGGGTTCGTCGTCGCCGGGCAGGCGGCGTCAGGGAGCCGCCCGGTCTGACACGCGGGGGCGCTGAGAGCAACCGCTGCTCGATCAGATCCGCACCTCGCGCCACTCCCCCGGTCGCGCCGAATCCATCGGCAACCCGGCGAGCTCCGCCCGTCATGGTCGCCGCTTTCAGCACCGCGGCCCGCAACCGCGCCGGCGTGAGCCGCTTGGGCGGTAGCCGGGTGCCGCAGCCGGCCACCTCGACACGGCGCGCCACCTCGCCCTGGTCCCGCGCGAACGGCACCACGCAGACCGGGACGCCACGGTTGAGCGCCTTCACCGTGGTTCCCATTCCGCCGTGTGTGACGACACACACAGCCCGCTCGAGCACCGGGCCGTGTGGCAGGAATTGGCACACCGTCGAGTTCGGCGTCCGGGGCAGGCCGGCGGGCACCCCGGCCGGAAATGTCGCGATGACGTGAACGGGTTCCTCAGCGAGCGCTTGCAGCGCAACATGACCCAGCTTGGCGTCGGCCTGGGCGATCGAGGATGTGCTCACCAGCACGATCGGCCGGTCGATGGCGTCCAGCCAGTCCGGCACCGCGGAAGGGGTCTGCTCGGCTACGCACGCGCCGATGAACTGCACGGCATCGCCCCAGTCGGGGTGCGGGTATTCGAACGGCTCGCCTCCGACCGCCAGCAGCAGCGGCGCCCGCCGCATCAACTCGTCGACCGAGTGGATCAGCGGCGCACCCAGTTCGGCGCGAAGGGCGTTGATCCGCGGCAACATCGGGCGGTCGAAAAGGTAAGTGACGAAGGGCCGCATCGAGGCGTCACGGACGCGCCCGATGAGCCCGGGCAGCGGTCGCAACCCGGGCCCGAACGGTGGCGCCGACTGGGAACGCAGGTACGGCGTGAACGGTGAGAACACGGTCCACGGCAGCCCGGCGACGTCGGCAGCCGAGATCGCGCCCCAACAGTTCGCGTCGACGATGACAGCGTCGGGCGCTGCCTCGGTGATCGCGCACCGGAAATCATCCACCTCCAGCACGGCCCGCCGGCAGAGCACGTCGATGGACCGCTTGAGAACACCTAAAGCGTTGTGCGCCAGCCAATCATCTCCGACGATGGCCTCGATCCGTGGGTCGACCGCTTCGGTGTGCACGCCGACCGAACGCATCCGGTCGACCTCGCTGCTCATCGTTCGCAGGTGAACCTGGTGGCCGCGCGCGGTCAGCTCCGCCAGCAGCGCGGCCATCGGGTAGAGATGACCCAGTGCGGGCGAACCGTAACCCAGAATCACCGCCATGCGTCCGCCTAGGTGACGGGTAGCGCGCCGAGCTTGCGCAGCGAAGGCAGATCGGCCGCGCCGCAACCGTGCAGACAGATCCGCAGTTCGTCGATAAAGCCTTGCAGCCACGCCGTTGCCGCATCGGCGGACTCGATAGCGGGGTCCAGCAGCGGGCGGGCGATCGCCACCACGTCGGCGCCCAGCGCGAGCGCCTTGGCCGCGTCCATACCGGTGCGGATCCCACCGGAGGCCACCAGCGGAATGCGCGGAAGTGCCGAACGCACCTCGAGCAGCGCCTGCGCCGTGGGTATCCCCCAGTCGGCCAGGTCCGGATAGCGCAGTTCGCCGTACCGGACCAGCTGCTCGACACGCGACCATGACGTGCCGCCGGCCCCCGCGACATCGATGGCCGCCACCGGCGGTTCTCCGGTCAGGCGCAGCAGGTCGGCGACGGCGTTAGCGCCGATGCCGTGGCCCACTTCCTTCAGCAGCACGGGGTAATCCAGCATCGGCGTCAGGTCGTGCAGCCGATCCAGAGATCCGGCGAAGTCGGTGTCACCGTTGTCCTGCATCGCCTCCTGCAGCGGGTTGGTATGTACCGCAAGCACATTCGCCCCGACCCGGTCGAGCGCCCGGTTGATCTCCGGGATGGCGTCCTTGAAGAATTGCGACAGGCCGATATTGCCCACCAGCAACACGTCGGGGGCCACGTCACGCACCGCGAAGCTGGGCACAGCCCGCTCGCCCAGCGCGCTGTCCAGCATCACCCGCTGGGAGCCGAGCATCATCCCGATACCCAGACGCTGCGCGGCGGTGGCCAGATTCCGGTTGATGGTCCCCGACAACTCGGCACCGCCGGTCATGGCACCCACCAGCACCGGCGCGCGCAACGGCACCCCGAGAAACTCCGCCGACAGGTCCACGTCGCCCAGGTTGGTCTGTGTCAACCCGTTGTAAGGCAGCCGGAAGCGCTCCAGGCCCGTCGTGACGCCGTGATAGGTCACGTCCCCGTCCCGGCACACGTCGATATGACGCAGCTTCCGGGACGCCATGTCGCGGCGCTGCGCCGTCATGGGACTCCGGCCCTGGCAGTCAGCACACTCAGACCCCGCTCCTGGGCTTGACCGGAACCGCGATTTCGTTGCGGCGCAAGGCCGGAACGGTCCAGGGCGGATCGTAGAACCAGGCGGCCGGAGCGTCCGTCGTTTCGAATCCCAACTCGCCCAGCGTGTCCATCAGCTGCTTGGTGTGCGAGGCAACCGCGCGCTTGCTGGGAATGCCGTTGAACTTGTGCACCGCAACCGTCGCGGGTGGCACCTTCACGAGCTCGACGTCGCCCGCGTTCGGCACGGGCAGGGTGTCCATCGTCTTTTCCGACGGCATGAAGAACTGAATCACCCATTCACCTTTGCTGCGGGATTCCTGCGCCACCGGCGCCGTCATCGCGACCTTTTCGCGGTCGTTGTTCCCGCCGAAGATGTAGCCCGCGAGCCGGCGGAATCCGACGTTGCGCGCCGACTCCTCATCGGCCGAGACGGTGGTCTGGGCCGCGATCCGGTCACCATAGTGACGGATCTCCACATCCTTCGTCAGCTTCTCGGTGGTGTGGGCAGGCTCCTCGATGCCGTGGCGGTAACCCACGACCATGCCGGCCGCTTCAGCGAACTGCCCCACCGCTGCGCCAATCGATTTCAACAAGGTCGCCTCTTTCCCTCTCGGTCCCATGGTGTCGCGAATTTTCGGCGCCCACAACTGAGCCCGTGCTCAGACCGGCGTCGTCACTGCTGAACCACCACCCGGGCAGTAGCCTCGGCACGTTCAGCATACGCGCGATCAAGCATTTTGTTAAGTTACTGAATGTTTAATTGATTTAAGGTCCGTAAGCTTGTTGCCCTGGTCACTGGGCGGACGCCACGCCAGGAATGCGTCTAGGCTGGTGTCAGTTGAGTCCGCAGCTACAGTCCCGGAGCTCTGGAACATCGAGTTCCATCGGTTTCACCCACAACTTGATAGGCCATGCCGATGCACGCTGTAGATTCCCAAGACCAACGACGTCCCCGCTACCGCTATGTGGTGAATTGCGATGGGGCACAAATGTTCGTATACGCCCGCAGTCTGGCGACCGTTGTCCGCATTGACGGCGGTGTCGACGCGGCCAACGCCGGACAGATCGCAGCGGAAGTCCGGCGCTTCACCAAAGCGCGCACGCCCTTGATCATCGATCTCAGCCACCTCGACTTTCTGGGCATCGAGGGATTCCAGCAACTTCTTGCCCTCAACCACCAGCACCAGGCTGCCGGTCTCTACTGCAGGATCGTCACCGGTGTCGCCCTGCGCCCGCTGGTTCGCGTGGTGCGGGATCACGGTCTGCCGCTGGTCAGATCCGTGCCGGAAGCTCTGCAGCTGATCGAGGACGCCCTTGCCACCCGGCGTCAGGCACCGGGCATGGTGCGGTAGGGCGATGGGCTCACCCACGCCGCGGGGCCGACACTTCCCCTACCACTACGACCCACGCCTGGCGCCGTTGTGGCTACCCTTTCGCTGGCCGGGCGAACAGGGGGTCACACTGACCGACGACGGCCGATTTGTCGCCCGGTACGGGCCGTTGCGCGCGGAAGCGCCCCTCTCCGACGTGGTCGATGCGCACGTCACCGGTCCCTACCGCTGGTGGACCGCCGTCGGCCCACGCCTGTCGATGGCCGACGACGGACTCACGTTCGGAACCAACGCCAAGGCCGGCGTGTGCATACACTTCGAACCGAAGATCCACCGGGTGATCGGGTTTCGGGATCATTCGGCGTTGACGGTGACGGTGGCCGATCCTGAAGCTCTGGAAAGGGAGGTGAAGTTCGGCAAGTGATTCACACATCAACATCGTTGTCGCAATAGCGTTGAACCAGCGGCACATCCGCCTCGTTACAGCTAGCAGCCGTCGCTTCATTAGATTAATGTTTAATAATCTTAACCGTTGCAACGGTTGGCCGAGATGCGTCATCACGAGGACGGACCATGCTTGCGCAACTTGCCCGAGTCTGCGTCGCCGCGCCGCGACGGGTGATCGCCGGTGCCGCCCTGGTGATGATCGCGGCTGCCGTCTTCGGCATCCCGGCTGCCCGCAGTCTGTCCGGAGGAGGGTTCCTAGACCCCACCTCCGAGTCGGCCCGCGCCTCGGGGCTGCTGACCGGCACGTTTCACCAGGGTGACATGGAGTTGGTCCTGCTGGTGAGCTCGCCGGCCGGAGTGAAGGCCGGCACCGGGCACCTGGTGGGCACCGACCTGGCCCGGCAACTCACCGAATCGCCGTTCGTCTTCCAGGTCGCCTCACCCTGGCAACCGCAGCCCACTCCGGGCACGCTCAGCGCCGACGACAGAACGGCCATGATCGTCGCGACGCTCAAGGGCGACGAGAACACCGCCGCCAAGAACGCGCAGACCTTGGCGGACCGTTTCGTCGGCGACCGCGACGGCGTCACAGTGCAGGCCGGCGGGTCGGCAATGGTCTACGCACAGATCAACAAACAGACCGAAAACGACCTGCTCCGAATGGAAGTCATCGCCATTCCGCTGAGCTTCATCGCCCTGGTGTGGGTCTTCGGAGGTGTGCTGGCGGCCGCGCTGCCGGTGGCGGTCGGCGGCTTCGCGATCCTGGGCTCACTGGCCGCGCTGCGTGGAATCGCACTGGTCACCGACGTGTCGATCTTTGCCCTGAACGTCAGCGTCGCACTGGGATTCGCGTTGGCCATCGACTACACGCTGCTGATCATCAGCCGCTACCGGGATGAACTGGCCGAGGGAGTGCCACCCGATGAAGCCGTGCTGCACACCATGGCCACCGCCGGCCGAACCGTACTCTTCTCCGCGATGACGGTGGCGCTCGCGCTGCTCGGAATGATTTTCTTCCCGATGTACTTCCTCAAGTCCTTCGCCTATGCCGGCATCGCGGTGGTGGCCTTCGCCGCTGCGGCCGCAGTCTCGTTGACGCCGGCCGTGCTGATGTTGCTGGGCAACCGGATCGACGCGTTCGACGTCCGTCGGGTGGGGCGGCGGATGCTTCGTCTGCCGCAACCGTCGGCCCGTCCGATCGAGCAGAACTTCTGGTATCGGCTGGCGAAATTCGTTATCCGACAAGCGATCCCACTGGGACTGATTTTGGTCGTGCTGCTGCTTGCGCTGGGCACCCCCTTCCTCGGGGTGAAGTGGGGGTATGCCGACGATCGCGTGCTGCCGGCCGATTCGTCGGCGCGGGTGGCCAACGACCGGATCCGTGCCGAGTTCCCGTCGAACTCGGCGACCCGAATCAAGATCGTCATTCCCGACACCTCGGGACTGAGCCGCTCGGATGTCGACACCTACGCCGCGGAGTTGTCCCGGTTGCCGGATGTCTCTTCGGTGTCCGCGCCGACCGGCACCTTCATCGCCGGTGAGCCCAAGGGACCGCCGTCGGCGCCGGCCGGAATGGCCGACGGTGCAGCGTTTCTCACATTGGATAGCACCGCCGCTCTGTACACGACGGCATCGGAGGAGCAACTGGCCCGGGTTCATGAGGTCACGCTGCCTGCGGACAAAGCGGCATTGATCACCGGTCTGGCCCAGACGAATCGCGACTGCGTGCACGGAATCACCTCCCGATTGCCCCTGGTGTTCGGCTTCATCGCGGTCGTGATGCTGGTGCTGTTGTTCCTGCTGTCCGGCAGCGTGGTGCTGCCGGTAAAGGCCCTGCTGCTCAACATGCTTTCGCTCACCGCGACGTTCGGTGCGTTGGTGTGGATCTTCCAGGAAGGCCACCTCGGGGCGGCGGGTACCACTCCTACCGGGACCTTGGCGGTGAACGTCCCGGTGTTGATGTTCTGCATCGCATTCGGGCTGTCCATGGATTACGAAGTCTTCCTGCTGTCCCGCATCCGCGAATACTGGCTCGCCTCAACACAGACCCAGGCCGACAACGACGAAAGCGTCGCGCTGGGGATCGCCCGCACCGGTCGGGTCGTCACCGCCGCGGCGTTGCTGATGTCGATCTCGTTCGCCGCCCTCATGTCCGCCGGGGTGTCGTTCATGCGGATGTTCGCCGTCGGATTGACCATCGCGATCCTGGTGGACGCCACCGTCATCCGCATGATCCTCGTCCCCGCTTTCATGCATGTGCTCGGTCGGCTCAACTGGTGGGCGCCCAAGCCGCTGGCCGGATGGCACCGGCGCAGGTTCACCGTCACCCCGGTACGCGGTTTACCCCAACCGCTTCAGGAATCGGTGGGGCCGAGTTCAGTCTGAAACTGCCGCATCGCGGCCAGCAGCGCATCGAAAACCCGGTGCGCGGCAGCCAGATCGGCGTCGGGAAGATCAGCCATCGCATCGTGGGTGTGCTGCCCGAGCGGAGTGAAGAATGACCGCGCGGTGGTCATGCCCGACTCGGCATGGCGCAGGATCACCTTGCGCCGATCAGCGGGATGGGAATCCCTGCGGATGTGACCCGAGTCGATCAGTCGGTCGACAAGGTAGGTGATCGCCGCGCCGGAGAGCCCCATCCGATGACTCAGGTCCCCGGACGTCATTGGCTGACCAGCAGTCTCGGCGACCATGATGTGCAGTAGGGCGCGAAAGTCGGTGGGCCGGACATCGTGGGAGACTGCGAAAATCCGGCCGATCTGGTCGGATTCAGACGACAACTCCCGCAGATCTGCAGTGATCTGCGATTCCAGGGCGGCCCGTTGGCACGCCGGCTCGTCGGATTCCATACCGATGAGCAGCATATCGGTTTTCGGCCGTATTTTCAGTTGATTAATATTTCAGTTACTGAAATGCTTAAGGAGTGTGGGACGGACTTGCCGCAACAGTGACCCGACGCCGTTCCTGGCTGCTCGCTCTGGGTCTCTTTGTGTTGGCCGCCGGTTTCATGGCACTGGTCGGCGGGAATGCCGCAGCGGGGCAGGCGCCGCTCTCGGTGCCTACCGATTCTGATTCGGCGAAGGTGCAGCAGCTGTCCAACCAGTTCCCCGGTGGTGACCGGGTACCGCTGATCGTGGTGGTCAACGGTGCCGGCGCCCCGGATGCTCTGAAACAGGCGTGCGAGGGCGCCCGCGACCGGATGCAGACCACCATCCACGCCGGCAACCCGCCGGCGCCGGTGCTGGTGTCGGCGGACGGCAAGGCAGCGATCGGGGTGGTGCCGATCAGCGCCGAACTGTCCGGGCTACCACTCAACGATGCTGTGGCGGCGCTGCGCAGCGCCGCGAATCAGGGCTTGCCAGCGGGAATGACGGCGCACGTCACCGGCGGACCGGCATTCGGGGCCGACATCGCCAACGCGTTCAGCAACGCCAACATCACCCTGCTCGCGGTGACCGCCTCGGTGGTGGCCCTGCTGCTGATCGCCACCTACCGCTCGCCGGTGCTGTGGCTGGTGCCGCTCGTCGTGATCGGCTTCGCCGACCGGTTGGCCAGCGCCGTCGGTGTCGCGGTGGCGTCGCTGACCGGACTGAACTTCGACGGTTCCACATCCGGCATCACCAGCGTGCTGGTGTTCGGTGCGGGCACCAACTACGCGTTGTTGCTGATTTCGCGCTACCGGCAAGAACTTCGGCGCCACCGGGATCACCGGGACGCGTTGCGGCGGGCGGTCCGGATGGCCGGGCCGGCGATCGTGGCCAGCAACGCGACCGTGGTGCTGGCGTTGCTCACCCTGATCTTCGCGTCCACCCCCAGCACCCGCAGCCTGGGAGCGCTGGCCGCCTGCGGGCTGTTGGTCGCCGCGGTCTCGGTACTGGTGCTGCTGCCGCCGCTGCTCGCGGTGTGCGGAAGGCGGTTGTTCTGGCCGTTCATACCCCAGCCTGGCGACACCACGCACGACGCGACGGATACCGGCATCTGGCACCGCGTCGCTGAATCCGTATCGCGCCGTCCGGCATTGGTCGCGTCGGTCACCATCGTGTTGCTGGGCGTGCTGGCCACCGGTCTGCTCAGTACCCGCATCGGCCTGTCGCAGACGGAACAGTTTCGCGTCAAAGCGGATTCGGTGACCGGGTTCGATATCGTGGCCCAGCACTTCCCGGCGGGTCTGGCGAATCCGACCGAAGTGATCGCCCCGACCGACAAGGCACCGCAGGTGCAACAGGCGATCACCGAGACTGCGGGCGTCATCTCGGCCAACCCGTCCGGCACCTCGGCGAGCGGGCTCACCAAGTGGTCGGTGGTGACCGACGCCGCGCCGTCCTCGCCGCAGGCGTTCACTACCGTTGCGGCGCTGCGGCATTCGACGAAGGCGGTAACGTCCGACGCGCTGGTCGGCGGCCCGGACGCCCAGGCGCTCGACGTGCGGGACGCCGCCGTCCACGACCGGATTCTGTTGATACCGGCGATTCTGCTGGTGATTCTGGTCGTCCTGTACGCGCTGCTGCGCTCGGCCCTGGCCCCGCCGACTCTTTTGGCGGCAACCATTCTGGGAGCACTGGCCGCGCTGGGCCTGGGCGGCTGGGCGAGCATGCATGTGTTCGGTTTCCCGGCGCTGGACAACATCGCCCCGCTCTACGCGTTCCTGTTTCTGGCCGCGCTCGGGGTGGACTACACGATCTTCCTGGTCACCCGGGCGCGCGAGGAGGCAGCCGAGCATGGCGCGCGGAACGGCATGGTTCGCGCGGTGTCCGCGACCGGCGGCGTCATCACCAGCGCGGGAATCGTTCTGGCCGCGGTCTTTTGCGTCCTCGGCGTCCTGCCGCTGATCGTCATGACCCAACTGGGCATCATCGTCGGCCTGGGCATCCTGCTGGACACCTTCGTCGTGCGCACCCTGGTGATCCCCGCACTGTTCGCAATCATCGGCGACCGTATCTGGTGGCCCGCCGACCTCACTCACGCCAAAACCGAAGGGAAACATCATGAGTAAGTCGACTCTGGCCGGAACCGCCTTGGCCGTCACCGCGGCCGCGGCCTCCGGAAGCGTAGCCAGCCCGAACCGCACCCCCGGCTGGTACGACCGGCTTCGCAAGCCGAGTTTCCAGCCACCGAAGGTCGCCTTCCCCATTGCCTGGACGAGTCTCTACACCGATATCGCGATCACCTCGGCGAACACCATCGACCGATTCCGCGAAGCCGGGCGCGACGAGGAAGCCCGCGGCTACATCGCAGCCCTCGGAGCCAATTTGGCCATCAACGCGGGCTGGAGTTGGCTGTTCTTCCGCTACCACAAGCTGGGCCCCTCTGCGGTGGGCGCCGCCGCGCTGACCATCAGCAGCGCCGATCTGGTGCGGCGGGCCGTCGACGCCGACCCGCGCAAGGGGTGGGCGTTGCTGCCCTACCCGCTGTGGTGTGGATTCGCCACCGTCCTGGCGACGAGTGTGTGGCGGCTCAATCGCTGACGGGCTCGCACGCTGGGGGGCTCAACACTGAAGGGGGAATGAAAGTGCCGGCACTGTTGTGGTTTCGACGCGACCTGCGCCTGGGGGATCATCCCGCGCTTGCGGCAGCATCGGAGAAAGATGAGGTACTGGCCTGCTTCGTTCTCGACCCGCGGCTGGAAGCCTCCTCGGGCCCGCGGCGCCTGCAGTTTCTCGGCGACTCGCTGCGCCAACTGAACGACGATCTGGGCGGCCGACTGCTGGTCACCCGCGGGCGTCCCGAGGAGCGAATTCCTGCTCTGGCCAAGTCGATTGACGCGTCGTCGGTGCACATCTCCGAGGACTTCACGCCGTTCGGGAAGCGCCGCGACGAGCGGGTCCGCGACGAGCTGGGTTCGGTCCCGCTGGTCGCGACGGGCTCGCCGTACCTGGTTTCACCCGGCCGGGTCGTCAAGGACGACGGCACCCCGTACAAGGTGTTCACACCCTTCTTCGGCAGGTGGCGCGAAACCGGCTGGCGCTCCCCCGCCGCGACCGGCGCCGATTCCGCCCGCTGGGTCGACCCGTCGAAGGTGAAGGGCGGAAAACCGGCCAAGATCCCCGACCCCGGAGCCGACCTGGATCTCGCTGCCGGTGAGGCAGCGGCACTTTCGCAGTGGGCGACATTCCTTGACAGCCGGGTGAAAGGCTACGCCGACGACCGCAACCGGCCGGACCTGCCGGGCACCAGCCGGATGTCAGCGCACCTCAAGTTCGGCACCATCCACCCGCGAACCCTGGTCGCCGACCTGAACCGGCGGCGCCAGGGTGACTCAGCTTACTTGCGGGAGTTGGCATTCCGCGATTTCTACGCCTCGGTCCTGCATCACTGGCCGCACAGCGTCTGGTGGAATTGGAACCGCGACTTCGATGCCATCGAGACCGACACCGACGAGCAGGCGAAGCGCCGGTTCGAAGCCTGGAAAGCGGGTGAGACCGGCTACCCGTTCGTAGACGCCGGGATGCGTCAACTGCGCGAGACCGGGTTCATGCACAACCGGGTGCGCATGATCGTCGCCTCGTTCCTGGTGAAAGACCTGCACCTGCCGTGGCAGTGGGGCGCCCGCTGGTTCCTCGAACAACTGGTGGACGGCGACATGGCCAACAACCAGCACGGGTGGCAGTGGAGTGCCGGCTGCGGGACCGACGCGGCACCCTACTTCCGGGTGTTCAACCCGACGAAGCAGGGCGAAAAGTTCGATCCCGCAGGCGATTACATTCGTCGCTGGGTCCCGGAACTGAACGACGCCGACGATGTCCATCTGTCCAAGGGGAAACGGCCGGAAGGCTATCCCGCACCCATCGTCGACCATGCCGCTGAGCGAACGGAGGCCTTGCGCCGCTACCGCGACATCAGCTGACCCGGACGCGCTGACCTGAGCACTTCTTGTCGTATTGCTTTGCAGATCTTCTCCGGCGTGCAATTATCTCCCCGACTCATGTCAGGGTTCTGCACACGCCAGGGAGGCGCTATGGCTCGGTTCGTTCGGACGTTGCTGGTTTCGGGTGCCGCCGTCGGCCTGATGGCCAGCGCCGGGGCCTGCTCGTGCTCGGTCGGATCGTCGGGGCCCAAGACGGTGAGCAAGAAGGACGTCGCCGGCCAGATCATCACCAAGATGACCGACGCCAACGGCAACAAGCCGAGTTCGGTGAGCTGTCCGGACGACCTGCCGGCCAAGGTGGGCGCGCAGACGAACTGCGAGATGAAGGTGAAGGACGAGACCTTCAACGTCAACGTCACCGTCACCAGCGTCGAGGGCAAGGACGTCAAGTTCGACATGGTGGAGACGGTCGACAAGGACCAGGTCGCACGCATCATCAGCGACCGGCTGAACCAGCAGGTGGGTCAGCGGCCCGATGCGGTGACCTGCCCGGAGAACTTGAAGGGCTACCAGGGCGCCACGCTGCGCTGCCAACTCACCGACGGCAGTTCCAAGTACGGCATCAACGTGACCGTCACCGACGTGGCCGGCGGGGATGTCAACTTCGACTTCAAGGTCGACGACCACCCCGAGTAAGCCGTTTCATTCCGGCGCGGGGACCGTCATTCCGGCGCGTGGACCGTCGAGACTGGCGCTGCGCACCCGCGCCGTCCGCCAGCCAAGCCTGCGTTACTGAGCGGCCTTCTTGCGCTCGATATCAGCCAGGGCGGCGGCCAGTTCGGCGCGTTGGGCTGCCGAGGTCTCCCAGGACAGTTTGCGGTTCTTGACCACCTTGGCCGGGGCGCCGACCGCGATCGAATAGTCCGGGATGACGCCGCGGACCACCGCGTGCGACCCCAGCACGCAACCCCGGCCGACGGCCGTGCCGCGCAGCACCGACACCTTGACCCCGATCCAGGTGTCAGGCCCGATCCGCACCGGGGACTTGATGATGCCCTGGTCCTTGATCGGAAGCGTGATGTCGTCCATCCGGTGGTCGAAATCGCACAGATAACACCAGTCGGCCATCAGCGCGGAGTCGCCGAGCTCGATGTCGAGGTAGCAATTGATGACGTTGTCCCGGCCCAGCACGACCTTGTCGCCGAACCGCAGCGAACCCTCGTGCGCCCGGATGGTGTTCTTGTCCCCGATATGCACCCAGCGGCCGATCTCCAGCTGCGCCAACTCGGGCGTGCAGTGGATCTCGACACCCTTGCCGAGGAACACCATGCCGCGAGTGATGATGTGCGGATTCTGCAGCTTGAACTTCAGCAGTCGCCAGTAGCGCACCAGGTACCACGGTGTGTAGGCCTTGTTGCGCAGTACCCACCTCAGCGACGCCAGCGTCAGGAATTTCGCCTGGCGCGGGTCTCTGAGCCGCCCCCCGCGCCACCTGCGATGGAGCGGAGCACCCCACATGCTCGTCATGTGCCGAAGCCTACCGAGGACGGCGACGGCGGGACCGGCGGGCTGCGGAGTCGGCCGCCGGTCCGCCCGCGATACCCTCACGTGTGCTCGCGCGACGTCTCCTGACGGCTGTCCTGGTGGCCATGTTCACCCTCGCGCTCGGCGGTTGCGGTAACACCGACTCCTGGGTGGACGCCGCGCCCGCGCAGGGCTGGCCGGCGCAGTACGGCGACGCGGCCAACAGCAGTTACAGCCCGACGGCGGGGGCCGGCAAGCTGGCGCTGCGGTGGACGCGTTCGGCCAAGGGCAGCCTGGCGGCCGGGCCCGCCCTCGGGGCGCGCGGTTTCCTGGCGCTCAACGCGCAGACGTCCGGCGGCTGCTCCTTCATGGAGTGGGAGATCGGCAACGGCCGGCAACGCTGGTGCACCCGGCTGGTGCAGGGCGGCGGCTTCGGCGGCCCGCTGTTCGACGGCTTCGACAACCTCTACGTCGGGCAGCCCGGGGCCATCATCTCGTTTCCGCCGACTCAGTGGACGCGCTGGCGCGAGCCGGTGATCGGGATGCCGACCACCCCGCGGTTCCTGGGCGACGGCCATCTCCTGGTGAGCACGCACCTGGGACAGCTGCTGGTGTTCGACACCCACCGCGGCGCCGTGGTCGGGACCGCCCTGGATCTGGTGGAAGGCGTCGACCCGGCCGATGCGACCCGCGGGCTGGCCGACTGCGCGCCGGCGCGCGCGGGCTGTCCGGTGGCGGCCGCACCCGCGTTCTCGGCGGCGAGCGGCACGGTGGTGGTCAATGTGTGGCAGCCGGGGGCGCCGGCAGCGGGGCTGATCGGGCTGAAGTACCGCGGCGGTCAGCTGTTCCGCGACTGGACCAGCGACGCGGTCGGCGCCGGGGTGCTTGCCAGTCCCGTCCTGTCCGCCGACGGAGCCACCGTCTACGTCAACGGTCGTGACCAACGGCTTTGGGCGCTGCACGCTGCCGACGGTAAAGTGAAATGGTCTGTGCCGCTTGGCTTTACAGCCCAGACGCCGCCCACGGTCACTCCGCAGGGGCTGATCGTCGCCGGCGGTGGCCCCGATGCCCGGCTGGCCGCCTTCCGCGACCGCGACGACCATGCCGACCCGGCCTGGCGACGCGAGGACGTCACCCCGCTGACCACGTCGTCTCTGGCCGGGGGCGGGCTCGGCTACACAGTGGCGGCGGGCATGACCCTGCTGGTGTTCGACCCGGGCGACGGCCACACGATCAACAGCTATCCGCTTCCCGCGGCCACCGGAGCTCCGCTGGGCGTGTCCGTGGGCAAGGACCGGCAGGTGGTGGTCACCACCAGCGACGGCCAGGTGTACTCCTTCGACCCCGCCTAACCGTTGACTCTGCGGTGAGGGCGTGAGCTACTCGCAGTTCGTCGCCACACGCGCAGAGTGAACGTCAATTAGATCGCCAGCGGCGGGATCGAGCCGCGGGGCACCTGGACCTGGGTGGCGCCGGCAAACGACGGCAGCAACTCACCCTGGGCGAAGTAGAAGATCAGCGCGTCGTCGGTGATCGCGAAGTTCTGGTAGTTGGTCGGGTCGTGACCGGCACCCGGCGAGATCGCCACACCCAGACCGGTCTGGTGTTCCAGCTCGCGCTGCACGATCGGGAAGATGGTGTCCAGCGCGTTGGTGTTGGGCGCGAACAGCGAGTCGAAGGTGATGGGCTGCTTGCTCGCGAGGTTGTAGTTGAACGCCTTGAACCAGTTGGACGGCCGGGCTCCGCCGAGGTCCTGGAAGAACTTCAGCACCACGCTGCGGGTGCGGGGCGGCTGTCCGGAACTGTGCTGCTCGTTGGTGGCTTCCATCTGGTAGGGCTGGTCGCGCCGCCCGGATCCTTGCGCGACGTTGACGAAGCCGTCGCGGTTCTGCGTGATGTAGTCGGTCAGTGCCTGTTGGTCGGGGTAATCCACCGGGAAGGTCATGTCCAACGTGTACGTGGCGCTGGACTGGTGGACGTGGCAGATCTCGGCGGCCTCGACCGTGCCGCCCAACGCCGCACAGGACGGCGGCGCGGCGCTGGCCGGCCAGCCCAGCGCGGCGGCAGCGGTCAGCGCTGCGGCCGCTATCAAATAACGCATCGTCGTTTCTGTCCTTGAGTTTTTGCACACCAAAGTGGCGTGAGTACGCCCTATGAGCTAATCGCCGTCAGCGTACCCGGCGTTACCGGGACGGCCGGCAAACGTAGGCCACCGCGTGACTGGCGCTCTTCGCACCGCTGCGTCCGATCCTCGCGATCACCACCGACAGCGCCGTACCGCCGCGCAACCGCAGTCGCCGGCGCAGGACGTCGGGATCTACCTGGACACCGCGGACCAGGATTTCGGCCGCGCCACAGTCCAGTGCCGACAGGGCCTGACGCAACCGCCGTTCGTCGAAGGCCAGCTGCTCGAGGACCTCGAAGCCACGCACTCCGGGCGGCAGCCGGTCACCGGAGAGGTAGGCGATGTCGGGGTCGAGTTGCCACAATCCGTGCCGGGCGCCGTAGTGACGGACCAGCCCGGCCCGGACGACGGCGCCGTCGGGATCGACGATCCATCGGCCCGCCGGCCCCACCGGGCAGTCGTCCGGATCGGCCGAGGTGATCTGTTCGTCGCGATCCAGGACGCTCGCTCGGCGGCGCACACCGGGCTGCGCCAGACCACCCGACCACAGGCAGGCCTCCCGGACCGCGCCGTCATATGACGTAATCTCGATCTCCCCGTCGAATCCGAGTCTGCCGAGTTCGTCGAAATCGATTCCAGGAGAACACTTCACCGCAATATCGCGACCGCGGTAGGCGTGCAGCAGCGGACCCAGGGCGGGCTGATAATCGGCCGGGCTGAAGCGGCGTCGGCCGCCGCTGCGCCGGGCGGGGTCGACGATGACGGCCGCGTCGCGGGTGACCGGGTGCAGCGCATCGGCTCGGCAGAGAGCTACCTCGGTATTGAGGCCGGAGCCCAGGTTGTGGCGCGCCATGGCCAGCCGGACGGGGTCGATGTCACTGCCGATCACCAGCTCGGCCACGCCGTTCAGGGCCGCCAGCTCGGTGCCGATCGAACAGGTCGCGTCGTGCACGACCCGCCCGGCCAGCCGGGCCGCGCGGTGCCGGGCGACGCGCGCGGCGGTGGCCTGCTGCAGCGCTTCGTCGGTGAACAGCCACGCCGACACCTCCCCCAGCTCGCCGAGCTTCGCGGCGGCCCGGCGACGCAACAGCGTCGTCTCCACCAGTACCGGCGCCCGCTCACCGAACCGGCCGCGCGCCGCGGCGATGTCGGCGATCAGGGTGGCGTCGCTCAACTCCAAATCCGCGACGGCCGCCAAGGCCGCGGCGCCCGACTCCGAGCGCAGATAGCCGACGTCGTCGCAGGTGAAGACCGTCAGGAGGGTTTGACCCCGGTGACCATCACGTTGTAGAACCAGCCCTTCGGCGCGACGTGCCGCCAGACGTTGGCGTCCACCCAGCTCAGCGCCTTCCACCCGTTGAAGGCGAACTTCGCCCAGCCCCAGCCCAGCTTTCCGGGCGGGACCGTCGACTCGAAGGTGCGCACCGGCCAACCGAGCATGGCGGCGGTGAACTCCTCGCTAGCGGTCTTGACCTGCACCGCGCCGGCGTTGGTGGCCATCCGCTCGAGGTCCTTCGGGTCGAAGGTGTGCAGGTCGACGATCCACTCCAGGGCCGCGGCCCGCGAGTTCTCGTCGATCTCCTCCTGCGGGCGGCGCCAGCTGCCCAGGCCGGGCAGCTTCACGGCGCGGATGGTGACGTTCCACGTCAGGTCCGCCAGTGCCCGCGCGTAACCGTTGCCGACGGTGGTCGGCTCCCCCGCGAACACGAACCGGCCGCCCGGCTTGAGCACGCGCAGCACCTCGCGCAGCGACAGCTCGACGTCGGGGATGTGGTGCAGCACGGCGTGCCCGACCACCAGGTCAAAGGTGTTGTCGTCGTACGGAATGCCTTCGGCGTCGGCGACCCGTCCGTCGATGTCCAGGCCCAGCGACTGCCCGTTGCGGGTGGCGACCTTGACCATGCCGGGCGACAGGTCGGTGACCGACCCGCGCCGGGCCACCCCGGCCTGGATCAGGTTGAGTAGGAAGAAGCCGGTGCCGCAGCCCAGTTCCAGCGCGCGGTCGTACGGCAGCTCGCGGATCACGTCTTCGGGGACGATCGCGTCGAAGCGCCCGCGGGCGTAGTCGATGCAGCGCTGGTCGTAGGAGATGGACCATTTGTCGTCGTAGCTCTCGGCTTCCCAGTCGTGGTAGAGCACCTGGGCGAGCTTGCTGTCGTGCCGGGCCGCTTCCACCTGCTCGGCGGTGGCGTGGGGGTTAGGCGCCGAGTCGGCGGGGATCTCAGAACTCCTCGTCATGCAGGGCAGCCTAACCGCCGTCGCTGTCACCTTTCGCGGCAGCGTCCTGACCAGCGGCGAACACCTCGACGTAGCGGCGGTCTTCGGCAGCGTGGCGCTCCCGGTCCGCGGGCGCCTCGTACACCGCGTTGATTCCTGCTTTGGCGGCGGCCAGGGCCGGCCGCGGACCGTCCAGGAAGCGCCTGGCCCACGTCGCCGCGGCGTCGTAGACGTTGTCCGGGGCCACCATGTCGTCGATCAGGCCGAGCGCCAGCGCTTCCTCGGCGTCGAAGAACCGGCCGCTGTACACCAGTTCTTTGGCCCTGCTCGGCCCGACCGCGCGGGTCAGGCGAGCCATGCCGTCGCCGCCGGGCACCAGGCCGGCCAGGATCTCGGTGGCGCCGAACTTCACGTTGTCGCCGCTGACCCGCCAGTCGGCGGCCAGCGCCAGCGTCAGCCCGGCACCCAGGGCATATCCGGTGATGGCGGCGACGGTGGGCTTCGGGATCGCCGCCACCGCGTCGACGGCCTCGCGGCGTACCCGGGCCGCGATGCCGGCCTCGTCCGGGTCGAGGGTTCGCAGTTCGGGCATGTCGTCGCCGGCGGAGAAGATCTCGTGGCCGCCGAACAGGATCACCACCGCGACGTCGTCGCGGCGGCCCAATTCCTCGGCCGCGGCAGCGATCTCCCGATAGACCTGCCGGGTCATCGCGTTGGTGGGCGGCCGGGACAGCAACAGCATGGCCAGGCCCGCGTCCTGGGAGCCGTCGCTCACCACGACGCTCACGAACTCGCTCAAAGCGGCCACTTCATCGATCCGCCGGCCTCGCGCGCCCGGTGGTAGCGGTCGGAGTCGAAGAACTCGAAAACCCAGTTGTCGCCACGTTTCTCCAGCAGCGGCTGGATGGGCACGATCTGGCGTTCGACGGCCAGCACCTCGGCGACGCTGCGGCCGGCCAGCGAGTCCAGCTGCGTCCAGGTCGGCGGCAGCAGGACGTTGCGGCCGGCCTCGAAGTCGGCAATGGCGTCCTGCGGGAGCGCCCAGCCGGACAGGTCGGATTCGGTGTTCTCGCCGTCGGCGCGCTGGCCCTCGGGCAGGGCCGCCACGAAGAAGTAGGTGTCGTAGCGGCGCGTGCGCTCGGCTTCCGGGGTGACCCAGTTGGCCCAGGGCCGCAGCAGATCCGAGCGCAGCACCAGCTTCTCTCGGCGCAGGAAGTCGGCGAAGGACAGCGTGCGGTCGGCCAGCGCGTGGCGCGATTCGCGGTAGACCGAAGCGTCACCCACGATGCTGTCCGGCCCCGTCCCGTCCTGGTCGGCCGGTCCGGCGAACAACACGCCCGATTCCTCGAACGTCTCCCGCGCCGCCGAGCAGACCAGCGCGATCGCCAGGTCGGTTTCGATGCCGAAGCGCTGCGCCCACCAGTCGGGTGGCGGGCCGGCCCAGGCGATATCGGCGTTGCGGTCGCGGTCGTCGACCCCGCCGCCGGGGAACACGATGACTCCCGGCGCGAACTCCATCGCGGAGTGCCGGCGCATCAGGAAGATGTTGAGGCCGCCGGGAGCGTCGCGGACCAGCATCACGGTGGCGGCCGGCCGCGCCGGCAGTGGCACGTGTGGTTCGTTCATGAGCTTCTCCGATGAGCTGCACGGGTGCGAACGCGGCGGGCGAAGTAGCGGCCGTCGACCACCTCGAGCGCGATCCGCTGCCCGAACGCTTTGGAGAGGTTTTCTGAGGTCAGCACGTCGGGCAGCAGACCGGATGCGACGGCCTGCCCTTCCGACAGCAGCAGGCAGTGGCTGAATCCGGGTGGGACTTCCTCGACGTGGTGGGTGACCAGCACCAGGGCCGGCGCGTCGGGGTCGGCGGCCAGGTCGGCCAGCCGGGCCACCAGTTCCTCACGGCCGCCCAGGTCCAGGCCGGCAGCGGGTTCGTCGAGCAGCAGCAGTTCGGGGTCGGTCATCAGCGCACGGGCGATCAGCACCCGTTTGCGTTCGCCCTCGGACAGCGTCCCGTAGGTGCGCTCGGCGAGATGTTCGGCGCCCAGGCTTTCCAGCATGTCGACCGCGCGGCGGTAGTCGACGTCCTCGTATTGTTCGCGCCAGCGGCCCAGCACCGAGTAACCGGCCGACACGACCAGGTCGCGCACCACTTCGTCGGACGGGACGCGCTGCGCCAGCGATGACGAACTCAATCCGATCCGGGACCGCAGTTCGCTCACGTCGACCCGGCCGAGGCGCTCTCCCAGCACGAACGCGGTGCCGGTGGTCGGGTGTTCGGAGGCGGCCGCGATACGCAGCAGTGACGTCTTGCCGGCCCCGTTGGGGCCGATGATGACCCAGCGTTCGTCGAGTTCGACGGCCCAGTCCAGCGGGCCAACCAGCGTGCGACCGCCGCGGCGCAGCGACACATTTCTGAAGTCGATCAGCAGGTCGGGATCGGCCTCGAGCGAGCCGGGTTCGGGCACCCGCCCATCGTGCCGTACCGCGTGCCCGCAACGACTGCCGGGTCGCGTTACTCCGCGCTACAGGTCGTTGCCCGCGTAGGAGAGGTTGAAGCTCTTGTTGGCCAGCGGGAAGTCCGGCACGATCGTGTCGGCCATCGCGACGGGCAGGGCCGGCCAGTTGAACCAGGACGGGTCGACCACCTTGCACCGCGTGACCACTCCGCCTTCCACCTCGACGCGATGGACCACGGTGCCCCGCCACCCTTCCACGATGCCGACGCCCGAAGTCCCGGCCGCGGGCAGCGGTGAGCGGATTTCCAGCGGCCCCTCGAGCGGCCCGTCGAGCCGCCCACTGTGCCGGTCGATCAGTGCCGCGATCAGCGTGACGGACGCGGCGAACTCGTCGCGCCGGACCGTGTAGCGGGCCAGCACGTCACCTTCGCTGCGGCTCACCGGGACGACCGGCAGCGCGGTAGTCGGATGGTCGCAGCGGGCGTCGGTGCTGATGCCGCTGGCCCGGGCGACGTAGCCCAGACAACCCAGGGCCCGGGCGTCGTCGCGACGCAACACCGCGGTGTCGGCGAATCGGTCGTAGATCACCGGATTGCCCAGCGTCAGTTCGCTGATCTCCGCGACCTCACCGGCCAGCGCCTGCAGTTCCCCGGGATCCGGGAGTTCCTGCAGGACAACACCTCCCGGCCGAATTGCGCCGCGTAGCAGCCGGTGCCCGGTGACGCGACCATTGATCCGCAGCACGCATTCGCGGACCCGCTGGGCGTGCGCGTTGGCCAGGGCGAAGCCGACGTCGTTGGCCAGTGCGCCCAGGTCGGTGGCATGGTTGTAGAGCCGTTCCAGTTCGACCAGCAAGGCCCGCAACCCGTGCACCGGTTCCGGCACTTCGATTCCGAGTGCGTCCTCCACGGCCAGGCAGTAGGCCAGCGCGTGTGCGGCGGAGCTGTCGCCGCTGATCCGCTCGGCCAGCTCGACGCCGCCCCCGACCGGGCGGCCTTCGAAGAGTTTCTCAATTCCCCTGTGCACGAACCACAGTCGCGCCTTGAGCCGCAGCACCGATTCCCCGATGACCGAGAAGCGGAAATGCCCGGGCTCGATGAGACCGGCGTGCACCGGCCCGACCGGGATTTCGTAGACCCCGGTGCCGTCGACGGTCACGAACGGAAATCCGCCCACCGTCGCGAATTCCGGTGGGCAACCGGCATCACGCCGCATCGGATGCCAGTCTTGCGGCCAGTGCGCATGGCTGACCAACCGTCGCGGCTGCGGATGTCCCACCGGCACCACCCCGTACAGGTCCATCATCTCCCGCTCGAAGCGGCCCGCGGGGATCGACAGATCCCCCAGCGACGGCACCGATGGGCTCCCGGCGTCGGTGGTCAGAGTCAGCTCCACCCGGCGGTCCGGTCCGCCCGCCAGCAGCAGGTACACGACCCGTATTGCATCGCCGTCATCGTGAGCGGCCACCAGCGCCAGCCGAAAACCGTTGTCCAACAACTCCCCTACCGCGCCCGCGAGCTCGCCCGGGCCGACCTGGCGCCGCTGCATCAACCCGCCCCGAACTGACTCGCCGCCGCACGGAACAACCCCGTCAACGGCCCCGCCGTCACACCCAGCGCCAGCGACGCCACCACGCCGCTCACCAGAGCGCCCGCCACCGCGGCGGGTACCACGATCGGCGGCGCGTGCTCACTCGGCGTTCCCAGCAGGATGCGCCCCGAATTGCTGACCAGGGCCGCGAACGCCACCACCATGAGCAGCAACGCGGCGCCGAGCACCCAGGACAACCGGGCGTCAGCCAGCGAACGCGCAATCGAGATTTCGCTGGCGAACATGGCGAACGGCGGCAACCCCAGCAGCACAACAATTCCGGCGGCGAATGAGACGCCGATCAACCGCGAGCGCGACAACACCGCGCTGATGTCGGCGATCACCGTCGAGTCGTGTGCGGCCTGCAACTGCCCACCGGCCAGGAACAGCACCGTCTTGCCGACACCGTGCGCCAGCACATGCAGCAGCAGCGCCGCAATCGCCAGCTTGGTGCCCGCGGCCGCCGCCACCGCGATCAGTCCCATGTTCTCCATCGAGGAGTAGGCCAGCATCCGCTTGAGATCGGTTGCCACAGTGAGCAACAGCGCAGCGACCAACACCGTGGCGAGTCCCACTGTCAGTAGTCCGGCGCGCAGGAAGCCCGGCCCCACCGCGGCGTCGATGACCGTCCGCAGCCGGATCAGCACCGAAAAGGCAACGGAGAGCAGCACTCCGCTCATCAACGCCGAGACCGGAGCCGGCGCCTGACTGTGCGCATCGGCCAGCCAGCCGTGGAATGGAACCAGTCCGACCTTCGCGCCGTATCCGATCAGCAGCAGCCCGCCGGCCAGGCGGGTGACCGCCGGGTCGAGATGCGCGGCACGGGCGCCGAGGACGTCGAGGTTCAGCGCGCTCGCCCCGTCGGCGCCCGCGTGCCGCGCGGCGAAGTACAACAAGACCGTGCCGAGGAACGCGACGGCGATGCCGACCGAGCAGATCACCACATACTTCCAGGTGGCTTCCAGCGCGGTGGCGGTGCGACGATGCCCCACCAGGAAAGCCGTGATCACGGTGGTGGCTTCGACGGCCACCCAGATCACGCCGATGTTGTTGGCCGACACCGCGACCGCCATCGCCGCCAGGAACGCCGGGATGAGGGCCCCGTACCGGCGCGCGTCGCGCTGATCGGTGTGGCCGTGGGCCAGTTCGGCGTCGATGTAACCGATGCTCGCCCAGGTGGCCAGGGTGCCGACGACGCCGATGACGATCAGCATGGTCAACGAGAGCGCGTCGGTACGCAACACCCCGGCCAGCGCCAGCTGCGGCCGGTCGCCGGTCGTGAGGCACAGTGCCACTCCGGATCCCAGCACGACCAGTGCCGACAACACGGTGACCACCGTGGTCCAGCGCCGCCACCCACCCGCCAACGCGACGAGGGCGGCAACGCCGGGCGCCAGGATCGGCGCCAGAATCAGGCCCGTTGTCATCAAACCGGTCATCAGTCTCGCAATCTCTGCAGCCGGTCCAGGTCGGCGCCACCGAGCATGCGCCGCAGCCGGCCGGTCAGCACACCGAGCACGATCAGTGCGAACAGCACATCCAGTGACGCGCCGAGTTCGACGATCAGCGGAACCCCCGCCGTCAGCAGGAACGCGGTGGCAGCAATTCCGTTGTCCAGCATGAGGAAACCCGCGGCCTGGGAAATCGCGTGCCGCCGGGTGACCATCACGAACATGGCGATCAGCACCACCGCCAGCCCCGCGGGGACCACACTGACGGCGGCGCCGGGGTCCAGGTCGACCACCGGGCGGGTGACCGCCAGGGCGACCACGGTGAGCACCGCGGCGATCAGCAGCGACGCGGTGCTGTTGACCAGCGGTGTCGCTTCGCGCTGTTGGCGTTCCTCGGCGCCCAGCGCACGCGCGAGCAACCACGGCAACACCACTCCACGCAACACGAACAACGCCGCCCCGACGCCGACCAGCTCCCAATCCTGGCCGTGCACACCGAGAATCACCGGAATCGCGGCCAAGGCCACCCCCTGCAGCGCCAGCAACCGCACGATGGAACGCAGGTCGCGCCGCCAGACGATCAGCACCGCGGTCAGCACCAGTCCCCCCGGCGCCAGGTCGAGCACCCCCGCATAGGAGTCCGTCATCTCATCACCCCTGCGCCGCAAAGAAGTTCGCTGAGCTCACCGCGAGCAGAGCAAGCAGAAAAGACCCGGCCAGCAACTCAGGTACCCGGAATAGCCGCAGCTTCGCGATGAACACCTCGGCGCCGGCCAGGACGATGGCAGCGACGGCGACCTTGACGCTGATGGCGGCGATGCCGATGCCTACGCCGAGCAGCGTGGGCTGATCACCGGCAATACCCCACGGCAGGAACAGATTCGCCAGCAGCGCCAGCAGCACCGTCAGGCGCATGGCACTCGCCCATTCGACGATCGCCAGCTTGGGCCCGGCGTATTCCAGCACCATCGCCTCGTGCACCATGGTCAATTCCAGGTGCGTGGCCGGATTGTCCACCGGCAGCCGTCCGGTCTCGGCGATGACGACGATCACCAGGGCGACGAAAGCGAGGATTCCCGCCAGTGAGACCACCTCGCCCGGATTGGCCAGTGTGAAGCCGACGATGGCGCCCAAGTTGGCCGAGCGGGCGGGAATGGACAGCGCGAAAACGGCCAACAGAATCGTCGGCTCCACCAGTGCGGCAATGGTGATCTCGCGGCTGGCGCCCATGCCACCGAAGGACGTGCCGGTGTCGATGCCCGCCAACGTCAGCGCCACCGTGCCCAGGAAGAGCAGGCCCACCACGGCGAACAGGTCGGCGACGGGGTCCAGTGGCGAACCGGTCGCCACCAGCGGCACTACCGCGGCGATCAGCAACGTGGTGGCCGCCACCACCACTGGCGCGGCCGCGAAGACCAGAGTGGTACCCAACGGAGTCACCTGCTGCTTGCGTAGCTGCTTGCGCAGATCGCGCCACGGTTGCAAAATGCCTGCGCCGCAACGACCTTCCGAGCGGACCCGCACCTGGCGCATCAACCCCAGCACCAGTGGTGCGCCCACCATGACACCGCCGATCTGCGCCGCGCCGGCCACCGCTGACATGACGTTCACTGCGCCACCACCAACACGATCAACACACCGAGGACACCGTAGGCCAGATACAGGTGCACACTTCCGTTGTGGGCGTTCCGGATTGCCCGCGCACAGGCGGCGACGGTGCGTAGCACCGGCGCGTAGATCCGGTCTTCGACGGCGTCCGAGACATTGGTCCGGTAGGCGATTTGCGCGATGTGGTAGCGGGTTTCCTCCAGGTGGGTCACCTCGATACCGGTATCGGGGCGCAGCACGTCGTCGAACACCCGTTGCAGCGGTTGGGCGAACGATGTTGCGGTGTATTGCATTCGAGGCGTGAGCTCGTCTGCGCCGCAGGCCCACAACGGCGATGTCACCGCCTCGGGACGGTGCCGCGCTCCCCATCGGCCCAGGGCCACCACCACCAGCACGGCGCCGGCCAGTGCCGCGGCCAGCAGGATGGGCGACATCGAGCCGTCGATCCCGGGCAGCCGCAGCACGATACCCAGTCCGCTGAGATCGGCGTTACGGGCAGCCGGAACGCTGTCCAGCACCGACTGCAGGGCCGGGGTGACGATCGACGGCAGTATGGCCAGCGCAACGCAGCCGCCGGCCGCCCCGGCCATGCCGACGAGCATGCTGACCGGCGCCTCCCGTGCCCGCACGGCACCCGCGGAGCGGGCTCGCGCCAGGAAGCCGGTACCGAACGCTTTCACCATCGCCGCCACGCCCAGCCCCGTGGTCAGTGCCACTGCGCCGACGCCGACCGGTGTCACCAATCCGAGCAACGAATTGTGTTCGGGGCGGGCGTGAATCAGCGACTGCACCAGCAGCCATTCGCTGACGAACCCCGCGCCCAGCGGCAATCCCGACGCGCCGAGCGCCGCCACCCCGAAAAGCACGGTCGTCGAGGGCATTCGACGGGCCAGTCCGCCCAGCCGGTCGAGGTCACGTTCACCGGTGGCCACCAGCACCGAGCCGGCGGCCATGAAACCGAGGCTCTTGAACGCGGCGTGCGCAATCAGGTGCAGCAGCGCCGCCGTCATCGCGATCACCGCAGCCGCTCGGGCACCACAGGCAGACAGCAGGGTCGCGGCCCCCAGCGCCAGGACGACCAGTCCCATGTTCTCGATCGTCGAATAGCCAAGCAGCCGTTTGAGATCCGAGGCCACCGAAGCCTGCAGCACCCCGTACATAGCCGACACCGCGCCGACGCCCAGCAGCGTCACGCCCCACCACCGCGGGCCCGGCCCCAGCAGCTGCAAGTCGATCCTGATGATCCCGTATACGCCGAGGTTGACCATGGCGGCACTCATCAGCGCCGAAACCGGGCTCGGTGCTTCGGGATGGGCGCGCGGCAACCAGGCGTGCAAGGGCAGCAGGCCCGCCTTGGAGCCGAACCCGAGCAGCGTCAAGAGGAACACCGCGTTGCGTGTCGAATCGGAGACTCCGGCGATGCCGGCGAATCGCTCGGTGCCCCCCGCCGCGGCCGCCACCATCAGGCCGGTCAGGATCGCCACGAAACCCAGCTGCGTCATCACCGCGTAATAGACCGCGGCAGAACGCACTTCGGCGCGGGCATGATCGGATGCCAGCAGAATCAACGAGGTGACCGCCATCACTTCCCAGGCCAGCAGGAACGTGCTCACCGAACCGGCCGCGGGCACCAGCAGCATCGCCGCGACGAACAGCGGCAGCGTCACCTGTGGGACGACACCGAGTCGCTCGCGACGCAGGTAACCGATGCTGTAAACACCAACGACCACGGCCACCGCCCCGGTCAGTGCCATGAAAAACCCGCCCACCCGGTTGACGGCAAGATCCACGCCACTGAGCGGCAACAGCCATGGCAGTCGCACCGCCGGCAGCGAACCGGATACCGCGGTCAGCCCCAGCACTGCCCCGGCCACCCCGACCGCCGCCGTCACAGTCCCGCTCACGACCGCGCCAATGCCGTTACCCTGCAACGTATCCGGTGCAGCCTCGGGCACCAGGGTCGCCGTCACCTGCCCGTCACCGATCGCAAGGCCGCCACCACCTGGTCGGGCGTAGGCGGGCAACCGGGGATCTCGACGTCGACCGCTATCACGTCGCTGACCGCTCCGACCACCCCGTAGGCGTCGCCGAACACGCCGCGGTTGAGCGCACAGTCCCCGCAGGCGATCACCACCCGGGGCAGCGGTGTCGCCGCCACGGTGTTACGCAACGGCTGTGCCATGTTGCGGGTCACCACGCCGGTGACCAGCAACGCGTCCGCATGCCGGGGCGAGGCCACCAGCCGGGCGCCGTACCGCTCGGCGTCGTATACCGGGCCGAACGCCCCCGAGATCTCCACCTCGCAGCCGTTGCACGAACCGGCGTCCACATGGCGCACCTGCAACGAGCCGGCCACTCCGGTCGGCGGTGCTGCGGCCGGCGCAGGCCGCTCGCCCGCGGGTTCGGCGACCCGGCCGAGTCGCAGGATCCTGCCGATCCAGGTCATCGCCGCTTACCGCCGCGCCGTGGGGACGTCGGCGCGCAGATCCTCGAGCATGGCGACCTGCCCCGTCAGCATTCCGGTCAGCACCCGACGGGCCACCGTCATCAATTCGGCGATCAGCGGCGAGGTGATCGAGTAGATCACCGAATTGCCGTCCTTGCGCGCCGTCACCACCCCGGCCCGCCGCAGCACCGCAAGCTGTTGGGACAGGTTCGACGATTCCAGGCCCACCTCGGGCAGCAGTTCGGCCACCGTGTGGTCGCGTTCCGACAGCAGTTCCAGGATGCGGACCCGCGCCGGGTGGCCCAGCGTCTTGAAGAACTCGGCCTTCAGCTTGTACAGCGGCTCGGACACCGACCCTCACTAAGGATTCATCAATTTAACAGTTGAAGAATTTATCAGATAGTGGCGCGGCCAGCAGCGCGAGCAGACGCGGAATCGCACCGGAACGCGCGCTCCAGTGCGATTTGGTGTCTGCTCGCGACAGCTACTCGGCAGGGATCTCGACGCGGCGCACCACGCCGTCCACCGCGTCGGCGGCCTCGATCTCACCGCGTGTCACACCCAGCAAGAACAGCACGGTGTCCAGATACGGGTGGCTCAAAGACGCGTCGGCCACCTCTCGCAGCGCGGGCTTGGCGTTGAATGCGATGCCCATGCCCGCCGCCGCCAGCATGTCGATGTCATTGGCCCCGTCGCCCACCGCGACGGTCTGCTCCATCGGCACCCCGTACTGCTCGGCGAACGCCCGCAGCGCGGTGGCTTTGCCGGCACGGTCGACGATCGTGCCGACCACCCGACCGGTAAGCGTGCCGTCGACGATCTCCAGCTCGTTCGCTGCGACGAAGTCCAGCTTCAGTTCCTCGGCCAGCGGCTCGATGATGCGGGTGAACCCACCGGAGACCACACCGCAGCGAAAACCCAAGCGCTGCAACGTACGTAGCGTGGTCCGGGCGCCCGGCATCAGCTCCAGCTGATCGGCGACGTCGTCGATCACCGAGGAGGGCAGGCCGGCCAGGGTGGCGACCCGCTGCTCCAGCGATTCCGCGAAGTCGAGTTCACCGCGCATCGCCGCCTCGGTGATCGCCGCGACCTTGCCTTCGGCGCCGGCGCGGGCCGCCAGCATCTCAATGACCTCGCCCTGCACCAGCGTCGAATCCACGTCGAACACGATGAGCCGTTTGGTGCGCCATTCCAGACCGTAATCCTCGAGCGCCACATCCACCTGCTCGTCGGCGGCGACCTTGGTCAGCGCGCTCTGCAGCGGGCCGTAGGCCCCAGGCGGCACCGAAACCCGCAACTCCAGACCGGTGACGGGGTAGTCGGAGACGCCGCGGATGAAATCGATGTTGACGCCCAGGTCCGCGACTTCCCTGGCGACCGCGCCGAAGGCACCGGCGGTGATCGGGCGGCCCAGCACGAAAATGGTGTGCGTCGACGGCTCCCGGATGATCGGCAGGTCGCCGCTGCGCTCGATCGTGACGTCCAGGCCGACCTCGCGGATCGCGGCTTCGACGTCGTCGCGCAATGCGGTCGCTTCGAGGTCGCCCTCGACCGGGTCCAACGGGCAGGACACCAGCACGCCCAGCGTCAACCGCCCGCGGATCACGACCTGTTCCACGTTGAGTAGCTCGACCTTGTGCCGGGCCAGGACGCCGAACAGCGCGGATGTCACACCCGGTTGGTCGACGCCGGTGACGGTGATCAGCAACGACACCCGGGGTGACTTACTCACCCGCGACGGCCGTCATCAGGTGCGGACGCTGACGTCGTCCGCTCTGGTGACATCGCCGTCGGAGGGACCGTGACTGCGCCCGACATGGGCCTCGGCGCGCAGCCGCTCGACCATGTGCGGGTAGTGCAGCTCGAAAGCCGGCCGCTCCGAACGGATTCGGGGCAGCTCGGTGAAGTTGTGCCGCGGCGGCGGGCAGCTGGTGGCCCACTCCAGCGAGTTGCCGTAACCCCACGGGTCGTCGACGGTCACCACCTCGCCGTAGCGCCAGCTCTTGAAGATGTTCCACACGAACGGCAGCATCGAAACGCCCAGGATGTATGCGCCGACGGTGGAGATCATGTTCAGGGTGGTGAAGTTGTCAGTCGGCAGGTAGTCGGCGTAGCGACGCGGCATGCCCTGGTCGCCCACCCAGTGCTGCACCAAGAACGTGGTGTGGAACCCGATGAACGTCAACCAGAAGTGCACCTTGCCCAGCCGCTCGTCGAGCAGCCGGCCGGTCATCTTCGGGAACCAGAAGTAGATGCCCGCGTAGGTCGAGAACACGATGGTGCCGAACAGCACGTAGTGGAAGTGCGCGATCACGAAGTAGCTGTCCGTGACGTGGAAGTCCAGCGGCGGGCTGGCCAGCAGGACACCGCTGAGGCCGCCGAGCAGGAACGTGACGGCGAACCCGACGGAGAACAGCATCGGCGTCTCGAACGTCAATTGGCCCTTCCACATCGTGCCGACCCAGTTGAAGAACTTGATGCCGGTCGGGACCGCGATCAGGAAGGTCATGAAGGAGAAGAACGGCAACAGCACTGCGCCGGTCGCGAACATGTGGTGCGCCCACACCGCGACCGACAGCGCGGCGATCGACAGAGTCGCGTACACCAGCGTGGTGTAACCGAAGATCGGCTTGCGCGAGAACACCGGGAAGATCTCCGAGACGACGCCGAAGAACGGCAGCGCCAGGATGTAGACCTCCGGGTGGCCGAAGAACCAGAACAGATGCTGGAACAGCAGCACGCCGCCGTTGGCCGGGTCGTAGATGTGTGCGCCCAGGTGGCGGTCGGCGGCCAGCCCGAACAGGGCGGCGGTCAGCAGCGGGAAGGCGATCAGCACCAGCACCGAGGTCACCAGGATGTTCCAGGTGAAGATCGGCATCCGGAACATCGTCATGCCGGGCGCGCGCATGCACACCACCGTGGTGATCATGTTGACAGCACCGAGGATGGTCCCCAAGCCGGCGACGATGATGCCCATGATCCACAGGTCACCGCCGGCGCCGGGGGTGTGGACCGCGTCGCTCAGCGGGGTGTAGAAAGTCCAGCCGAAATCGGCGGCGCCGCCAGGGGTGATGAACCCGGCCGCCACGATCAGGCCGCCGAAGAGGAACAGCCAGAACGAGAAGGCGTTCAACCGCGGGAAGGCCACGTCGGGAGCACCGATCTGCAGCGGCAGCACCAGGTTGGCGAAGCCGAACACGATCGGGGTGGCATAGAACAGCAGCATGATGCCGCCGTGCATGGTGAACAGCTGGTTGTACTGCTCGTTCGACAGGAACTGCAGACCGGGCACCGCCAGCTCAGTCCTCATCAGCAACGCCAGCAGACCGCCGATGAAGAAGAACATGAAGCAGGCGACGCAGTACATGATGCCGATCAGCTTGTGATCGGTCGTGGTGATCAGCTTGTAGATCAGGTTGCCCCTGGGTCCCATACGAGCCGGGTAGGGACGGACTGCCTCGAGTTCTCCCCGTGGGGGCGCTTCGGCTGTCAACAGATCCTCCAAACATCCATCCGGACAGGGGCGCACATACCGTGCTGAGAGGAATCTTAGCCCGCGTTCAGCCTGCCGGTAGGCCTGGTCCTACAAACTGTCGTATTCGAGTCGGCACGTATCCGCCGGACGCCCGACCGGCGGGGTCTGAGCAGGCCGGATGTTACCGTCGGACGCGTGCAATCCGGCGGCATTCGAACCACTCTGGGCGCTGTGACGGCGGCCGCGCTGGTACTGACATCCGCCTGCGGCTCGGATAAGGCAACACCGGCGTCCTCACTCGTCACGCCGACCACCCAGATCGCGGGTGCCGGGGTGCTGGGTAACGACCGCAAGCCCGACGAGTCGTGCGCGCGGGACGCCGCAGCGCCGGACCCCGGTCCCCCGCCGGCCCGCAACGCGGCCGGTGTCGTGCCGGGTGAGACGAAGGTGCCCGCCGATCCCCAGCGCATCGTGGTGCTCTCCGGAGACCAACTCGACTCGCTGTGCGCGCTCGGCCTGCAATCCCGGGTGGTCGCCGCGGCACTGGCCGACGGATCCTCGGCTCAGCCGTCATACCTGGGCAAGGCGATTCACGACGCGCCGGGTGCGGGTCCGCGCAATGCACCGGATCTCCAGGCCATCGCGGCGGCCCACCCGGACCTGATTCTCGGGTCGGTGGCGTTGACGCCGACGCTGTATCCCCAACTGGCGGCGATCGCCCCGACGGTGTTCACCGCGGCCCCGGGCGCGGCCTGGGAGGACAACCTGCGCGGTGTCGGCGCCGCGACGGCCCGTGGCGCTGCCGCCGACGCGCTGATCAACGGGTTCCGGCAGCGCGCCACCGATATCGGCGCCAAGCACGACGCGCCCCACTTCCAGGTGTCGGTGGTGCAGCTGACCACCAACACGCTGCGCGTCTATGGGGCCAACAACTTTCCCGCCAGCGTGTTGAAGGCGGTCGGCGTGGACCGTCCCGCCGCGCAGCGGTTCACCGACAAGCCGTACCTCGAGTTCGGCACCAGCGACACCGACCTGGCCAAGAACCCGGACTTCTCCGCGGCCGACGCCGACATCGTCTATGTGTCGTGCGCCTCCACCGCCGCCGCCGACCGCGCGGCAACGGTGCTGGACAGCGGCCCCTGGCGCCGGCTCGGCGCCAACCGCGACAACCGGATCTTCATCGTCAACGACGAGATCTGGCAGACCGGTGAGGGAATTATCGCCGCCCGCGGCGTCGTTAACGATCTGCGTTGGGTCAACGCTCCGATTAATTAAGAGCGACGATCAACTGAGAGCAGCGATCGACCGAGAGTGACGAGCGCAACGCCGCCGGAATTGGCGCGCAGACCGTTAACTTAGCTAACCTTTATTAGAGCGTAACGAGATCCCAGAGGATGATGATGAGCACTGTTTCCGCATATGCCGCGACGTCGGCCACCGAACCGCTGAGCAAGACCACGATCGAACGCCGCGAACCCGGCCCGCACGATGTGGCCATCGACATCAAGTTCGCCGGAATTTGCCACTCCGACATCCACACCGTCAAAGCCGAATGGGGCGTACCGAACTACCCGGTGGTGCCGGGCCACGAGATCGCCGGCGTCGTCACCGCGGTCGGGTCCGAGGTGACCAAGCACAAGGTGGGCGACCACGTCGGCGTCGGCTGCATGGTGAACTCGTGCGGCCAGTGCAGCAGCTGTAAGGCCGGCCTCGAGCAGTACTGCAAGAAGGGCGCCACCTTCACCTACAACTCCACCGACAAGGACGGCACCCCGACGCAGGGCGGCTACAGCCAGGCCGTCGTGGTGGACGAGAACTTCGTCGTGCACATCCCCGAGTCGCTGCCGCTGGACGCCGCGGCCCCGTTGTTGTGCGCGGGCATCACGCTGTTCTCGCCGCTGCGGCACTGGAAAGCCGGCCAGGACACCCGGCTGGCCATCATCGGCCTGGGCGGACTCGGACACATGGGCGTCAAGCTGGGCGCGGCGATGGGCTGCGAGGTGAGCGTGCTGTCGCAGTCTTTGAAGAAGATGGAAGACGGATTGCGTTTGGGCGCAAGCAATTACTACGCGACCTCCGACCCGGACACCTTCAAGAAACTGCGTGGCAGCTTCGACCTGATCCTCAACACCGTCTCGGCGAACCTGGACCTGGGCCAGTACCTGAACCTGCTCGACGTGGACGGCACCCTGGTCGAACTCGGCATCCCCGAGCACCCCATGGAGGTGCCCGCATTCGGGCTCGCGCTGGCGCGGCGCAGCCTGTCCGGTTCGAACATCGGCGGCATCGCCGAGACCCAGGAGATGCTCGACTTCTGCGCCGAGCACAACGTGACGCCCGAAATCGAGGTCATCGCAGCCGATTACGTCAACGAGGCCTACGAGCGGGTGCTGGCCAGCGACGTGCGCTACCGCTTCGTCATCGATATCTCAACGCTCTGAGACGGTTCAGCCGGGTGAGATAGCCCGCAGTCGTGCCGCCACTTCTTCGGCCGCTTCGCCGTCCTCGTCGCCGGGGATCACTTCGCTGACGTCGATGCCGGCCAGCGGCCAGCCGGCGGCGGCGAGCGTGGCGGCGACCCGCCGAACGTTTTCCGGACCGGGGTCGCGGTGGGTCAGTCCGGCGATGGATTCGGCGATCTCGTTGCCGTCGATCACGCCGTCAGCCACCGCGGGCGATCCCTTGGCGGTCAGGTTGTCGATGACCTCTTTCAATTGATCCGAGGTCAGGGGCGTACTGCGCAGCAGCGCGAAAAGTGGGACCCGATCGGGCCCGGGCACGCCTTCGGGATAGCCGGCCTGCAGCCAGCGGATCACCGAGCGAAAGAAGTGGGGGTGGGCGCAATCGTTACGGTCTTTCGTCACCCGCCCAGTGTCCCGAAACCGAGGTGGACGCCGCCACTTGCGAAGGCGTGCTGAGCTGACAATTCATGCTTCGTTCACGACGCGCACACGTGCGAGCGGAAGACCGCTTGTCGGCACGCGTCCCTATCATCGGGTCGTGCAGACGGCTCCCCTGACGACCCACGCATGACCCCGGTATGACAGCGGCCCTGCTCGCCATACCGCTGATCGTGGCGGCGGTCGTCGGCATCATCAAGCACAGCCTGGCGGCCGGCGTCCTGGCGTTCTACCTGGCGGCGCTGTGCGTGGTGCTGGCAGGCTGGCTGGCCAACCGGAAGTGGCCGCGCCGCGCGGGACGCGTGACGAGTCTGCGCGACATCGACGCGATGGACGGTGTCGCGTTCGAAAGCTACGTCGCCACCCGCCTTGACCGGGCAGGCTGGCAGGTGACGTTCACCCCGCCCGTCGGCGACTACGGCGTCGACCTGATCGCCGAAAAGGACGGCCGGTATGTGGCGGTGCAATGCAAGCGCTACGCCAAACCGGTGGGCGTCGCGGCCGTCCAGGAGGTGGTCGCCGGCGCCCGCCACCACGGCTGCACCCGCAGCATCGTGGTCAGCAACCAGGAATTCACTGCAGCCGCAAAGCAATTGGCGCGCACCCACGGCTGCCAATTGATCGGCCGGAAGGTTTTGCAGAGCTGGGTGCCGCAGCCGATCGGTCGCTCCGTCGCCTAGCCCGAAGCCAGCCCGATTAAGTAGTCGGGTACCTAAGCCAGGCCAGTCGTTCCTTGCGAGGCTAGGTCGTGCGCGACCGACTCATGCGCGTCGGTTTCCCAGTGCGGCGACGAGGCGGAGAGGCAGAGAGGCAGAGAGATGGGGCATGTATTCGCGGTGCCGGACCAGATCGCGGCGGCGGCAACGGATCTCGGTGCTATCGGTTCAACGCTCGAGGCAGCCCACCTGACCGCGGCGGCCTCGACTCAAACGCTGCTGCCGGCGGCCGCCGACGAGGTGTCGGCGAGCGTCGCGCAGCTGTTCTCCGGTTATGCCGAGGAATACCAAAAGCTGGCCGCGAAAGCGGCGACATTTCATCAGCAGATCGTGGAACACCTGACCGCCAGTGCGGGCTCGTACGCCACGGCCGAGGCCGCCAACGTCGCGTCGTTGCTGCACCCCGTGACTGCCGCAGCGAACTCGATCGCCACGGCAGCCGCGGACCCGTCGGTCATTTCCTCCTATTTGGGTGAGGCATTGCGCCGCATAGGATTTATTGTCAGTTCTATCCCGGCTCTGTTGGGGCAACTGGATCAGCTTTACCTCACCAACCCCGACTACTTCTATAGCGCGCTACCGCTGTTCCTGATAGGTGGACCCCTTATTGCCGGTCTCTATATCTCCGGTCCCCTGTTGCGCCTCTGGATAGACCTGATCAGCCCACTTTACGAGACGTATCCCTCTGTCTACCAAGCACTTATGGCGCCGTTCTTTCCGCTACTGCTTGCTCATCTCATTACCTTTGGTGCATTTTTATAGAAGAGGAAGATGCACTCAGTGCCTGAAACCGTCTTGTCAGGCAGCGCTAGAAGTCCCAGTCCTCGTCCTCGGTGACCACGGCCTTGCCAATCACGTAGCTCGACCCCGAGCCCGAGAAGAAGTCGTGGTTCTCGTCGGCATTCGGTGACAGGGCCGACAGGATCGCCGGGTTCACGTCGGTCTCGTCGCGCGGGAACAACGCCTCGTAACCGAGGTTCATCAGCGCCTTGTTTGCGTTGTAGCGCAAGAACTTCTTGACGTCCTCGGTCAGCCCGACCTCGTCGTAGAGGTCCTGGGTGTACTCGACCTCGTTGTCGTACAGCTCGAACAGCAACTCGTAGGTGTAGTCCTTGAGCTCGGCGCGCTTGGCCTCGTCCTCCAGCGCCAGGCCACGCTGGTACTTGTAGCCGATGTAGTAGCCGTGCACGGCCTCGTCGCGGATGATCAAGCGGATCATGTCGGCGGTGTTGGTCAGCTTGGCCCGGCTCGACCAGTACATGGGCAGGTAGAAGCCGGAGTAGAACAGGAAGCTCTCCAGCAGCGTCGAAGCCACCTTGCGCTTGAGCGGCTCGTCGCCGCGGTAGTACTGCAGCACGATCTCGGCCTTGCGCTGCAGGTTGGGGTTCTCCTCCGACCAGCGGAACGCGTCGTCGATCTCGGCGGTGGAGCACAGCGTGGAGAAGATCTGGCTGTAGCTCTTGGCGTGCACCGACTCCATGAACGCGATGTTGGTGTACACCGCCTCTTCGTGCGGGGTCAGCGCGTCCGGGATCAGGCTCACCGCACCGACAGTGCCCTGGATGGTGTCCAGCATCGTCAGACCGGTGAAGACCCGCATGGTCAGCTGCTTCTCGCTGGGGGTCAACGTGCCCCAGGACGGGATGTCATTGGACACCGGCACCTTCTCGGGCAGCCAGAAGTTACCGGTCAACCGGTCCCAGACCTCTGCGTCTTTGTCGTCTTGCAGACGGTTCCAGTTGATCGCCGAAACGCGGTCGATCAGCTTTGCATTTCCACTCACCGAAACCCCACTTCACCAGGCCGATTTGGCTGCCGGCAACGCCGGACGTGCTTAGGCCACAAACACTACCCCTAGGGGCCGACAAGCCGGCGCAACACAATAAGTTGTGTTTTGCGCGTGTCGCTGCGTCGCCGCCAGAATCGGCTCGGCCGTCCGTTCCGGCGGTCCCAGCAGGGCCCCCAACACGGGCTTTGGGCCGCGGTATGCGTGCTGGACAGCCGACGGAGAGCCTCGCGGTGGACGAAAGTGCTCGATATCGGTGTGAAGCGGTACCGGCGCGATCTGGACTGTCGATAAATCACGCGCATCAGCAATGGTGCAGCGGGCAGTCAGGGTTCGATGATCTGCACGACACCCGCGGTCACCCCAGCGACGAACAACCGGCCGGTGTCCGCGTCCACGCCGACGGTGTACGGATTCTGCACCGTCGGAAAACGTTGCACCTCGCGAGGATTCGCGTCGCTCATGTCGTAGCCGACGACTTCGTTGGTTCCTGACGAGGCGACCCAGAGCCGGTCACGCTTTCCGTCATAGGCGATGCCGTACGGCCCGCCCGGCTGCGCCACCGAAGCCACTTCCCGCGGCGCCGGCAGCGGGGCGAACACCCGCACGGCGTCTCCGCGGGTGTCGGCGGCGATCATCCGCCCGTGCCGGTCTGCGACCAGGTGCGTCGGACCGGCACCGACAGGTGCCGAGCCCACGATCGTCAGCCGTTCGGCGTCGTACACGGTGAGGTCGTTCTTGCGTACGTCCAAAACCCCCATCGATGTCCCCACCGGCGCCGTCCCGGCGGGCTGAACACTGTCGGCGAAGACCTTGACGATCTGGTCTCCGCGCAGCACGGCCACCGTTCCGCCGTGTTCGTTGGCGACGAACACCGTGCCGTTGGCCGCGGCGGCGGCGTCGTGCGGATGCGCGCCCGTGTGGATGGCCGGCTGCGCCTTGCCCTGCGGCAGATCGACGCGCACCAACACGTCGGCGGTTTCCACCGGCACCAACACGGGACCACCGGGAGCGGCGAGTTGCAGGTGACGGACCGATCCCGGGAGTGGCACCCGGCCGGTGACGTCACCCGAATCGGCGTTGAGTAGCACCAACTCATCGGGGTCGCGCACGGCGACGACGACGGTCCGGGTCCGCGCGTCGACGACGATCCCTTCCGGCGCGCGGCCCACGGCGACGGTCCGCCCGACGACAGGGTCAGTGGGCGGCGGTGCTTGCCGTGGTTCGGCGGCCTGTGGCAGTCCCGCGTCCGGCGGTCGGCTGCCCTCGGTCGGCACGGTCGTCGAACCCGACTGTGGCACCCCGCCGGGATGACCGCAACCGGTCATCAGCAGCACGGTAGCGCATAGTCCGCCCACCAACCGGCTTGTCCTGCAACGACTTCCAGAACTCATTCATCGCCCGTCGCGGCCGAGAGCATTGCGATCATGGTGTCCACAAGTTCCTCCGCGTCGGTGTGCCACTTGTCCAGATCCAGGTGGCCGCTCAGATCCAGGCCCGCGATCCCGTGGGCGCTGGCGAGCAGGAGCGCGCCGTAGCGCCTGGCCTGTTGCGGGCCGGTGACGCGACCAACGATGTCGAGGAACAGATGTTGCGTGCGCTCCCCCGCCTGCGCCGCGGCGGCGATGTCAGCCGGCGGCGTGGTGAAGATCAGGCGATACAGATGCGGTCGCGTGCGACCGAGATTGATCAGCGATAGCAGCGCGGACCGCAACGCCTCCTCGGGGGAAGCGTCACTGGCGGCGAGCACCTCGAGTGAATCACCGAGTTCGTTCAGTGCATTCATCGCCAACTCCGCGAGCAGAGATTCCTTGGCGTCGAAGTGGCGATAGGCCGCCGACCGGGATACACCAGAACGGGCGCCGACCTCACGCAGCGTCACTGCCTCGACTCCCCCGCGGTCGAGCAACGCCCCCGCGGCTTCGAGCAGCGACCGGCGCGTGGCCGCCGCGCTCTCCGCTCGTGTCATCACCTGCCGAGCATATGCCGCACCTGAGTTGACAACGTCAACTTAAATGCTAGCTTGAGATGACAGCGTCAACTCAAACCCAGACTCGACGGAGGCCGCCGTGACATCATCCGAGCAACCCAATGAACTGGTCGTCGTGACCGGCGCGTCCACCGGCATGGGGGCCGCTACCGCAAAAGAACTGGCGCGCAGAGGATTTCAGGTTCTGGCCGGAGTACGGCGGGATATCGACGCCGACGCGCTGCGCGCGGACGGAATCGAGCCGCACATCCTGGATATCACCGTCGATGCCGATGTGGCCGCGATCGCCGATCGGGTCGAGCGCGACCCGCGCCCGCTGCGTGCGTTGATCAACAATGCCGGGATCGCGATCAACTCGCCGGTCGAGACGCTGCCACTGGCGCAGTGGCGCCAGCAGTTCGAGGTAAATCTGTTCGGGCACATCGCAATCACCCAGGCGCTGCTTCCCGCGCTCTTACGCAGCTCAGGCACCGTGGTGAACATCAGCTCGGTCGGCGGGAAGGTGGTGCTGCCGACCTACGGCGCGTACGCGGGCTCGAAGTTCGCCCTCGAGGCCGCCAGCGATGCGTTGCGGCGGGAGGTCGCGGGCCTGGGGGTGAAAGTGGTCGTCGTCGAACCCGGCGCGGTCAAGACCGCGATGCCGGAGCGCGGTATCGCGACGGCGGAGGAACTGACGGCGACCATGAGCGCCGCGCAGCTGGAGCGATACGGCGAGCTGAATGCGGCAGTGACGGCGCAGGCGCGGTCGTTCATCGAGATCGGCGTGCCGGCCGAACATGCGGCGAAAGTTATTGCCAAGGCCGCCACCGCATCTCGTCCCCGCACCCGCTACACCATCGGACGCGACGCCGCAATCCTGGTGCGGCTCAGCCGGTTGCTACCCGACCGGGTGCTGGACCGTATCGTGCGCCGCAACCTGCGGTCGTTCGCCGACAGCGCGTCCCGTCCGGAACGGCAGTTGTCACGCCACTGACTTGCGAGACTTCTTGCCCGCTCCCAGGAACTGGTACTCCTCGGGCTTCACCGAGCGGGTGGCCATCCAGTACTGCCAGGTGTAGCCGCCCCATAGCACGGTGTTCTTGCCGTGCTCGTCGAGGTACCAGCTGCTGCAGCCGCCGCTGTTCCACACCGAGCCGGACAGCTTCTCCTGCAGTTCGTCGTTGAACCGGTCCTGTGCTTCGCGCGTGGGCGCGAGCGCCTGGGCGCCGCGCTTGTCGCACTGGGCGATCGCGTCGGCGACGTAGCGGATCTGCGACTCGATCATGAACACCACCGAGTTGTGGCCTAATCCGGTGTTAGGGCCGAGCAGGAAGAACAAGTTCGGCACGTCGGCGACGGTGATGCCGCGGTGGGCGCCGATGCCCTCGCGGTTCCACCGGTCCACCAGGTCCTCGCCGCGCTGGCCCTTGATCTGGACGTAGGTGTAGGAGTCGGTGACGTGGAAGCCGGTGGCGTACACGATCACGTCCGCCTGGTGCTCGCGTCCGTCGGCGGTGACGATCCCGTCCCGGGTGATCCGGGTGATGCCCTCGGTGATCAGCTTCGTGTTGGGGTGCGCCACCGCCCGGTAGTAGGTGGACGAGTTCAGGATCCGCTTGCAGCCGATGCGGTATTTCGGCGTCAGCTTGCGCCGCAGCTCGCGGTCCTTCACCGAGCGCCGGATGTTCCACTTGCAGTACGCCTCAATGAATTTCAGCGCGTTGGGGTGCTTGGTCATGCCGAAGGCGAGCGCTTCCTGACCCCAGTAGATCGCCAGCCGCGTCAGGGCACGCAACCCCGGCACGTTCGCCATGGCCGCGCGCAGCGCCGGCGGGAGGTCGGGGTTGGACCGCGGCACCACCCATGGTGGGGTGCGCTGGTAGAGCTGAAGTTCGGCGACCTGCCCGATGATCTCCGGCACGATCTGGATTGCGCTGGCACCGGTGCCGATGATCGCCACCCGCTTGCCGCTCACGTCGACGCTGTGGTCCCACTCCGCGGAATGGAAAGCGGCACCGGCGAATTCGTCACGGCCCTCGATGTCCGGAACGGACGGAATGTGCAACGCCCCGGCCCCGGAGACCAGGAACTGCGCCACGTACTCCCGCCCCTCGACGGTGAACACGTGCCAGCGGTACTCGTCGTCGTCCCAGTAGGCACGGTCGACCAGGGAGTTGAAGTGGATGTAGCGGCGCAGCCCGTACTTCTCGGTGACGCCCTTGAGGTAGTCCCAGATCTCCGGCTGGAACGAGAACGGGTTCTTCCAGTCCGGCTTGGGCTCGAAGGAGAAGGAGTACAGATGCGACGGGATGTCGCATGCGCAGCCCGGGTAGCTGTTGTCGCGCCAGGTGCCGCCGACATCGCCGGCCTTCTCCAGGATGACGAAGTCGACGCCCTCCTTCTGCAGCGCGATCGCCATACCCAGGCCGGAGAATCCGGTCCCGATGATCAGGGTGCGGGTGTGTGTCGGCTGGGACTGCGGTTTCTCGGCGGATTCGGTCGCCGAGGTCGCGACGTCGGTCATGGTGAATCTTTCCTGTAGTGGCCGCTAGCGGGCGGGCGTACTCGTTGAGACGCAGATACCCAGTACCCGGGGTATCGGATATATCCGAGTGTCATGGATTGCCACGACGATGTCAACGTCGCTAGGGCTCAGCTCACGCCAGCGCGGCCGGCAGCGCATCGTGGATCGGCTTGTCGGGGTCCATGGCGATGCCCAGCGTCTCGGCGGTGCCGACGATAACGCCCATCATGATGGTGGTCAGCTGGCTGACGAACTGCTCGCGCGTCATGGATCGCGGGCTGTCCGGCTCGGGGCCCAGCCACCATTCGGTGGCCGAGGCGGCGCACCCGAACGCCGAGAACGCGGCGAGTTCCAGGGCGGCGGAGTCGAGTTCCATGTCGCGCAACTCGTTGTTGAACATGTCGGCGATCGTCAGGGTGATCTCCCGGCCCTCGTTGAGGGTCCGGACCGTGGCCTTGGACTGCGCGCTGGAACTGCCCTGAATGAAGACCCGCATGACGTTGGGATGCTGGTCAAGCAGGGTGACGAACTCTTCGACCGCCCGGTGGATCACCTGGCGGGCGGAGTCGGTGGCCAGGTTGATCGACGGGAAGATCGCCGCCCACAACATGTCGCGCAGGCGTTCGCCGATGGCCAGGAAAAGGTCGGACTTGTCGGTGAAGTGCCGGTAGATCTTCGGCTTCGCGGTGCCGGCCTCCTCGGCGATCTCCCGCACGCTCAACTCTGGGCCCAGCCGGTCGATGGCACGGAACGCGGCGTCGACGATTTCGGCGCGGACCTTCTTGCGGTGTTCGCGCCAACGCTCGCTGCGCGCGTCGACTTTCACGCCGGGCTTCGCGCTCGGGTGGGGTAAAGCGGGTCGAGGCATTCTCACCACGTCATGCACCTTACCGCTTGGGAGGCGCTGACCTGCGCAGACCGGGTGCATATGGCTCGGCCCAGTGTGAACCTGCCGACGCGACCCGCCGATTGAGCGTCGCGGGTTTCACTGTCGGCTGGACGGCATACAGCGCACAATCACCGCATGCACCGGATACGACTCGTCGCCCGTAACCTCCGATGGCCACGCTGCGCGACCATGTGCGCATGCCTGCTGCTCGCCGTCGCGGGCACTGCATGCCAGACCTCCAACACGCCTACACCTGCGAATTCTTCGGCGCCGAGGTCGCCCAGCGCTGCAACTTCCACGCCCGCGGCCGCCGGAACGCAGGTCATCAACGTAGTGGCGGTCGTCAACGGACAACCCGCCAACGGCTACCGCGACGCGACAACCGGAGAAGAGAGCGGCACCGTCGAGATGTGTGACGCCTCGCCCTCAGCCGTCAACCCCGGCATTTACCGATGCTCACCGTCAGCGGCGGGCGCCGACGTGTGCTGGAAATCGACTGCACCGACCCTGTTGTGCGTCGGCGATCCGTGGACGAAAGAACTTCACCGGGTGACCGCGAGCAAACCGCCGCCTTCCGTCCAGCCGGTGTCGTTGCCACAGCCGTTCGCGCTGCTACTGGACGACGGTACGCAGTGTCGAATCCGCAACGGAGGTGCCTGGGGTGGCCGCGACGACGGCCTGGTCGGCGCCTACGGATGCAGCGGCAAGGACGTCGTCTTGGTGGCAACCGACGATGCTTCGATGCCGATCGATCGTTCCCAGCCACTGTGGACGGTCAAGGTTGGTCCACTCGGAGCCGGCGACGTTCATTTCCCACCCCCGCAGACGCGATCGGTGACCACGGCTTGGTTCGCCGCAACGAGCAGCCCCCATAGCTGAAGTCCTATGGCTGGAATGGCCGAAGCCGATGTCCAGACGCTGAACGACGATCCGCGATTTGCCCCGAGTTGCCCTAGAGCATGCAGGACACGCAGCCCTCGACCTCGGTCCCTTCCAGCGCCATCTGACGCAGCCGGATGTAGTACAGGGTCTTGATGCCCTTGCGCCACGCGTAGATCTGGGCTTTGTTCACGTCACGCGTGGTCGCGGTGTCCTTGAAGAACAGCGTCAGCGACAACCCCTGGTCCACGTGCTGGGTAGCAGCGGCGTAGGTGTCGATGATCTTCTCGTAGCCGATCTCGTAGGCGTCCTGGTAGTACTCCAGGTTCTCGTTGGTCATGTAGGGCGCCGGGTAGTAGACGCGGCCGATCTTGCCTTCCTTACGGATCTCCACCTTGGACACGATCGGGTGGATCGAGGACGTCGAGTGGTTGATGTAGGAGATCGACCCGGTCGGCGGCACCGCCTGCAGGTTCTGGTTGTAGATGCCGTGCGTCTGCACCGACTCCTTGAGCCGCTTCCAGTCGTCCTGGTTCGGGATGCGAATGTCGGCGTCGGCGAAGAGCTGGCGCACCTTATCGGTAGCGGGCTCCCAGACCTGTTCGGTGTACTTGTCGAAGAACTCACCCGAGGCGTACTTGGACCGCTCGAAACCTTTGAAGTGCGTACCCCGTTCGATCGCGATGCGGTTCGAAGCGCGCAACGCGTGGTAGAGCACCGTGTAGAAGTAGATGTTGGTGAAGTCCACGCCTTCTTCAGATCCGTAGAAGATCTCTTCGCGAGCCAGGTAGCCGTGCAGGTTCATCTGACCCAGACCGATCGCGTGGGAGTCGTTGTTGCCCTGCTCGATTGACGGCACCGAGGTGATGTGGGTCTGGTCGCTCACCGCGGTCAGCGCGCGGATCGCCACCTCGATGGTTTGCGCGAAGTCCGGCGAGTCCATCGTCCTGGCGATGTTCAGCGACCCCAGGTTGCACGAAATGTCTTTGCCCACTTTGGCATAGGACAAGTCGTCGTTGAACAACGAAGGCGTGGACACCTGCAGGATCTCCGAGCACAGGTTCGAGTGCGTGATCTTGCCCTCGATGGGGTTGGCCCGATTCACCGTGTCCTCGTACATGATGTACGGGTAGCCGGACTCGAACTGCAGCTCGGCCAGCGTCTGGAAGAACTCGCGGGCTTTGATCTTGGTCTTGCGGATGCGCGCGTCGTCGACCATCTCGTAGTACTTCTCGGTCACCGAGATGTCGGCGAACGCCGTGCCGTAGACCCGTTCGACGTCGTACGGCGAGAACAGGTACATGTCCTCGTTCTTCTTGGCCAACTCGAAGGTGATGTCCGGAATCACCACGCCCAGGCTCAGCGTCTTGATGCGGATCTTCTCGTCGGCGTTCTCCCGCTTGGTGTCCAGGAAGCGGTAGATGTCGGGGTGGTGGGCGTTGAGGTACACCGCGCCGGCACCTTGGCGCGCTCCCAGCTGGTTGGCGTAGGAGAACGAGTCCTCGAGCAGCTTCATGATCGGGATGACACCCGAGGACTGGTTCTCGATGTTCTTGATCGGCGCACCGTGCTCACGAATGTTGCTGAGCAGCAACGCAACTCCCCCACCCCGCTTGGACAGCTGCAGCGCGGAGTTGATGGACCGACCGATCGACTCCATGTTGTCCTCGATGCGCAACAGGAAGCACGACACCGGCTCGCCCCGCTGCTTCTTGCCCGAGTTCAGGAACGTCGGAGTGGCCGGCTGGAACCGGCCGTCGATGATCTCGTCCACCAGCTTCTCGGCCAGCCCGGTGTCCCCGGCGGCCAGCGTGAGCGAGACCATCACGACGCGGTCCTCGAAGCGCTCCAGATAACGCTTCCCGTCGAACGTCTTCAGCGTGTAGGAGGTGTAGTACTTGAACGCGCCCAGGAACGTCGGGAAGCGGAACTTCTTGGCGTAGGCGCGGTCCAGCAGCGTCTTGACGAAGTTGCGTGAGTACTGGTCGAGCACCTCACGCTCGTAGTAGTTCTCCCGGATCAGATAGTCGAGCTTCTCGTCCTGGTTGTGGAAGAAGACGGTGTTCTGGTTGACGTGCTCGAGGAAGTACTGGCGTGCGGCCAGCACGTCCTTCTCGAACTGGATCTTGCCGTCCGCGTCGTACAGATTCAGTCGCGCGTTCAGCGCGTGGTAGTCCGTCTCGTCGGGCAATCCGTGAACGCCGGCGGTTACAGGCTCTGCAGTGACGGTTGGTGGCACGTCTGTTCCTTCCAATATTGAGCCCAGAATTGAGCGAGGCCCGCACGGACGGCGGCCACGTCGTCCTCGGTGCCCATGAGTTCGAAGCGGTAGAGGTACGGAACGCCGCACTTACGGGAGATCACGTTGCCCGCGTATGCGAATTCGGCACCGAAGTTGTTGTTGCCCGCCGCGATGACGCCGCGGATCAGCGAGCGGTTGTGCTCGTTGTTCAAAAAGGCGATCACCTGTTTGGGGACGTAGCCACCGTCGTTGAGGTTCGGAGTGGCCCGTCCGCCGCCGTAGGTGGGCAGCACCAGCACGTACGGTTCGTCAACCTCTATACGGCCGTGCAGCGGTATCCGCGTGGCGGGAACACCCAGCTTCTGCACGAAGCGGTGGGTGTTCTCCGACACGGACGAGAAATAAACCAGGTTGGTACCCGCGATATCTGAGATGTCCATCGGGCACCGCAACCCTTCCTTATCTATCCAGCTGTCGAACTAGGCGCTCATCGCCGATTCGGCGAGCGCCTTGATGCGGTCCGGCCGGAAACCGGACCAGTGCGCGTTGTCCGCCACCACAACGGGCGCCTGCAGGTAGCCCAGCGCCATCACGTAGTCGCGCGCCTCGGGGTCCAGGGTGATGTCGACTTTCTGGTAGTCGATGCCCTGCTTGTCGAGCGCCTTGTAGGTGGCGACGCACTGCACACAGGCGGGCTTGCTGTAGACGGTGATGCTCATGGGCGTACCGCTCCTTTGCGGGGGGATGTGAGGGGAATGGGCAACGACTGGATTGGCACAACCACGCTATGTTCAGCGTCCCGGCGAGCCCCCAGATTCCCGTCGTGCGGGCGCTGATTTCGAGCTGACCTGACTCGAGATGCGCTTTCCGATTCCGGGAAGTTCATCGCGCCCCGCCTGGTCGGTCGGAACCTGATCGGGACTTGGTGAACCTGGGATCTGCCGGTCCTCGAAACACTACACCTAGGGGGTGACAACAAGAAGAGATACAAGATGTTCTGAATAACATTCCTGAAATTCCCAGGTAGCAGGGCCCGTCGGGCGTGTCGCTTCGGCGTGTCGCAGATCACAAAATCGCGACGGTGAGGTATCCCCACGGGCAACACGGCGGTCATGAATCAGAGGTATATCAGCGACCACCGACAAAGCCGCTCCACGCAGCCTTGCCGTCACATGCCAGCAAAGCCGTCGGCGAGAGCGCCGACGGCTTTGACTAGAGGGTTGAGCCGGCCGCGGCCGGCTCGATGCAAACGGTTCAGCCGACCTCTGCGACCAGCTTGCCGACCACGTCGCGCAGGTTGGCCGCCAACTCCTCGTTGTCGGACGGGGCGTTGCCACCCAAGGTCGCGAACGGCACCGAAAGCTTGATCGCGTCACTCACCCGGGCGCCGGCGATACCGAACGACTTGCGGGTCTCGTCGTGCGCCCATACCCCGCCGTACTGACCGGCCGATCCGCCGATCACCGCCAGCGGCTTGTCTTTCAATGCCCCGTTGCCGAAGGGCCGCGAGAGCCAGTCGATCGCGTTCTTCACCACCGCGGGAAGAGACCCGTTGTATTCCGGCGTGACCACCAGCGCGGCATCGGCCTCGGCGGCCGCGGCGCGCAATGCTGCGGCCTGCGCCGGCGCCTGGTCCAACTCGCTGTTCATCGCGTCGTCGATGTCCTCGTTGTAGAAGGGAACCTCCCCCAGCCCTTCGAACACCGCGACGGTGACCCCTTCGGGGGCCAACTCGGCCGCCAGTTCGGCGATCTGCCGGTTGACCGACCCCGCACGCAGGCTGCCCACCAGAGCCAAGATCTTGATTCCAGTCACTGTCCGTTCCCTTCGGTTGTTGATGTCCATCCTTGCACCGATGAAACGGACTATAGTCCGCTTTATTCCCGCCGCGTTAAAGTGCAGAGGTGGGCAGTGTCGAGGGAACAGGCGGATTGCGGCTCGCTGCGCACGAAGACCTGACCGGGGAGCCGCTGCCGGAGCGAAGCGACGCGGCGCGAAACCGGGCGCTGCTGCTGCAGGCCGCGCGTCAGCTGGTCGCGCAACGCGGCGCCGGTGCGGTCACCATGGACGACATCGCTGCCGCCGCCGGCGTCGGCAAGGGCACCCTGTTCCGCCGGTTCGGCAGCCGATCCGGCCTGATGCTGGTGCTGCTCGACGAAGACGAGAAAGCCAGCCAACAGGCATTCCTCTTCGGGCCGCCGCCGCTGGGGCCCGATGCGCCACCTCTGGAGAGGCTGATCGCCTTCGGCCGGGAACGCATCCGCTTCGCCCACACCCACCGCGAGCTGATGTCCGCCGCCAGCCGGGACCCGCACATGCGACACGTCGGCGCCGCCCTCGTGCTGCGCACCCATGTGCGGGTGCTGCTGCACGCCGCGCACACCTCCGGCGACCTGGACGTGCAGACCGACGCGCTGCTGGCCCTGCTCGACGTCGGCTATGTCGAGTACCAGATCTCCGAGGGCGGCCACACCCCCGAGACACTGGCCGATGCCTGGGCGAGCCTGGCCCGCAAGCTCTGCGGACGCTGAGCGCGGACATGACGCGCTGGATCCTGCACGTCGACCTCGACCAGTTCCTCGCCTCCGTCGAACTGCGCCGCCATCCCGAACTGGCCGGACTGCCGGTCATCGTCGGCGGCAGCGGCGACCCCACCGAACCGCGGAAGGTCGTCACCTGTGCGTCCTATGAGGCCCGTTCATTCGGGGTGCATGCCGGCATGCCGCTGCGCGCGGCCGCACGCCGGTGCCCGGATGCCACCTTTCTTGCCTCGGACCCCGCCGCCTACGACGCCGCCTCGGAACAGGTGATGGGCCTGCTGCGCGATCTGGGGCATCCCGTCGAGGTATGGGGCTGGGACGAGGCATACGTCGCGGTGCCGGCCGACCCCGTCGAGGTTGCCGACACCATCCGCAGCGTCGTCGCGGCGGAAACCGGACTCTCCTGCTCGGTGGGCATCAGCGACAACAAACAACGCGCCAAGGTCGCCACCGGCTTCGCGAAACCCGCCGGGGTGTTCCAGCTCACCGAGGCCAACTGGATGACGCTGATGGCCGACCGTCCCGTCGACGCGCTCTGGGGCATCGGCCCGAAGACGTCGAAAAAGCTTGCCGGCCTTGATATCAGCACGGTGGGACAACTCGCCCGCACCGATGGTGAGCTGTTGACGTCGACGTTCGGCCCCCGCACCGGCCTGTGGTTGCTGCTACTCGCGAAGGGAGGCGGCGACACCGAGGTCAGCGCGCAGCCGTGGGTGCCACGGTCCCGCAGCCATGTCGTCACTTTCCCGCACGATCTCACCGAGCGTGCCGAAATGGATTCGGCGATCGTCGATTTGGCTCAGCGGGCACTCGATGACGTGGTTGCCTCGGGGCGGATCGTCACCCGGGTGGCGGTCACCGTCCGGTCCGCGACCTTCTACACCCGCACCAAGATCCGCAAACTGGAGGCTCCGACTACCGAATCCGACGTCATCACCGCGGCCGCCCTGCGCATCCTGGACCTGTTCGAACTCGACCGGCCGGTCCGCCTGCTCGGCGTTCGCCTGGAGCTGGAAATGCCGTCCTGACCTCACTGTCGCATGACCATACGAATATCAGCGAAACACGTTGTGCTGCCGGGCGCTTAGCCCTGAGCGTCAGTCCTGCAGCGGCCGCAGGACGGCGCTACCGTATCGCTGACAGGCGATCAGAGCGAGTTCGACGTTGCGCTTGTCCCCGATCGGACGGCCCCGCCTTTCGACAGCTCGCCGCACGTCATACCTGACGGCCGCAAGAGGCACATTCAGCTCCTCCGCGACCCGGTACGGCCGGCCGAAATAAAGATAGATCCGCAATATCTCGCGCAGCCGGGCATCGTCGTCGGTATCCGACGCCAACGGGCCGAGGACGTCGGTCACCCATCCGCGTATCTCCTCGACGTCGGCATCGAGATCGAGATCGACATCGACATAAAGCAGTGCCGCCGAGACGATGCCGGCATCGGTTGCCGCGACCACCTCACCCGGCGGGCTGGTGCGCGCCTGCGCGGCGGTGCGCGCACGCTGCGCCTGGCGATGGGAACGGCGGAATCCTTCGACGCCGCAACCCATCGCCCCGATCGCAACGTTGGGGGCATCCGTTCGTAGGCGGACGAATTCGCGGATGCGCGCGATGGCTTCACCGGGCACTGAGCGGTAGGGCAACCACACCCACCATGCAGCCCCGTCGGCACCGACCAGGAGTGGACTTGCGTCAGTGTCGGCGGCCACGGCCAGCGCACGAACGAACTCCGACAGGCCGCCGAGACGCTCGGGTGCAGGGTCCCTGCCCGGGTACCACACGATGAGCGCAAGGTGCTCCCAGCTCAGCGGATAACCGATGGCCATCGAAACCGACTCGACGTCAAACGATTTGACGTCATCGAGCACGTCTCGAATCTGGACTTCGCCTTGGATGCGCTGCGCCGTCAGCACCAGCCCGTGCTCACCCTGGTAGGCCGCAAGAGCCTGCTGTGACAGCACGTCGACGTATTTCGACAACGTCCTGGCGAGACTTTCAACCACCGTGACCTGGGTTTCGGGCGCCATGCCGGCGGCCTGCAGTTCGGCGAAGACCACCGCACCCAGCCGGCGCTGCCCGAGCCGGTGGGCGCGCATCATCGCTTTGATCGGAATGCCCCGGCGGGCGAGAACTCTGGCGTACTCGGTATGTGTTGCCGGCACCGCGATTCTGGTGACATCGATGTCCCGGAGCAGCGCACGGAATATCGTGTGGAGCTGATCGCTCATGGCGGCACGCATCAACGCGCTCATCTCATCGTCGCGGGGAAGCTCCGGCACACCCTCCTGGGCCGCGGTACAGAGGACATCACTGATCGTGGCGGCCTGCTCATCGAGTCGGGCAACAATCCTTGCGACATCGCTGTCCACGCCAACCTCCGCCGAAATGTGTCGGCCCCCACGGAGACGGTAGATCCCCAGTGGGCATCAGCGGAAGACAAACCGCCGCAGGGCCGAAATCTGGGCACTGGATCGTGGATCGTGGATCGTGCCCGGAAGGTGCTCCAAGAACCCGAAATCGCCGAACGTCCCTGTCCTGCAGCGAATGCAGCCGGAAACGCCGCCTTAACGCTCCAACTGCGGCGGTGCCGGCCGAAGCGCCCGCGTGAAGATCGCGTTGACCCGACGCATCGCGACGCTGTACGGCCACCAAGCCAGCCGCTTGAACGCATACAGCGCCCTGATGTCCTGCGAGGTGTAGATCAGGTAGCGCTTCTTCGCGACCCCGGCCAGGATCTTCTCGGCCGCCCGCTCCGGTGAGACCGCGTGGCCGCTGAAACGGTCCACCCAGCGCGCCACGTGCGGGTCTTCCCGGTCCACGCCGGCGATTTCGACGGTGTTGACCAACGGAGTCTTCACGGCGCCGGGCACCACCACCGACACCGCGATGCGGTGCCGGGCCAGGTCGAATCGCAGCACCTCGGACAGTCCGCGGAGTCCGTACTTACTGGCGCTGTACGCGGCATGCCATGGCAGCGCGACGATTCCGGCCGCCGAGGAAACGTTGACGACGTGTCCGCCGCGGCGCGCGGCGATCATTTGCGGGACGAAGGACTCGATCACGTGGATCGGGCCCATCAAGTTGATCGAGATCATCTTTTCCCACTGCGCGTGGGACAACCGGTCGACGGTCCCCCAGGCCGATACGCCGGCGATGTTCAGCACCACATCCATGCTGGAATGCCCGGCATGGATGTCGGCGGCGAACGCGGCCACTTCGTCGTACTTCGAGATGTCGAGCACCCGGTGCGCCGGCACCTGCGCACCCAGCGACCGGGCGTCCGCCACGGTTTGCGCCAGACCGTCCCCGTCGCGGTCGGTCAGATACAGTTCGGCGCCGTGTGCGGCCAGCCGCAATGCCGTGGCGCGGCCGATGCCACTGGCCGCGCCGGTTACGAAACACCGCTTGCCCGCGAAATACTCCGTGGAGCCGCTCTGCACCATGGTCGGCAACGATACCTACCGGCTCGGGCCGCCCCACAGCGCGTTGAGCCACATCTGCTCGAGCACGGCGACCCGGCGCTCGAAGTCACTTTCATTGCCCACCATCAGTGGGTCTCCCGTCAAGGCGAGCGCCGTGGCCCCTGTCAGGGTGCGAATCAGCGTAGGGATGTCGTCGCTGATCGGCCGGGCGGTGCCTGCCTTCATTTCGGCATCCACCACGCTGACGATCTGGCGGAACACCACGTCGAACTGCCGGTCGAGAATCTGCTGGATCTCAACGTCGGTGTGGCGAGCGGCGTCACACGCCCTCACCACCGGGTCGTTATCGGTGTAGACCGCCGCGGCACTGCCGACCATCCGCTTGGCGAACTGCTCAGGTGATTCCCCGGGCTGACGCGGGGCGAAGTAGTGCGTCAGCTCCTCCAGTTCCTCGGCCGCCTCGGCCAGCATCTGCGCGAGCACCGAGTACTTGGAATCGAAGTAGAAGTAGAAACCCGAGCGCGCCACACCCGCCCGCAGGCTGATGGCGCTGACCGAGAGCTCCGAGAATGGACCCTCCTGCAGAAGCTCACGAACCGCCTGCATGATCGCCTGCCGGTGCTTGTCACCACGCCGGCGTGACGCCGGCGCCCCCTGCCCCTCGTCGGCGGCCGGACTACTCACTCGCGATCACACCTTGACCATGCACCACACCAATCCAAAAAGAAAACTTGACAGGCGTCAAGTTTTTCCGAAATAGTGAAAAAAGTGACGGTGACCACAACCGGTTAGGAGCGCGCGTCAATGGCGACGACCATCAGCACCCCCGACTATCTGCTCGATCAAGCCAAACGTCGGTTTACGCCGTCGTTCAACAACTTTCCCGGTATGGGACTGGTGGAGCGCAAACTGCGCAACACCCAGTTCCCGGAGAAGACGCTCGCCGACCCGCCCCCGGGCAGTGGACTCAAACCGATCGTCGGCGACGCCGGCCTGCCGATCCTCGGTCACATGATCGAGATGTTGCGCGGCGGGCCCGACTACCTGATGTTCCTGTACGAGACCCGTGGCCCGCTCATCTTCGGCGACTCGCCCTTCCTGCCGTTCGTCACGGCGTTGGGACCGGATGCCGCCCAGGCCATCTACTCCAACCGCAACAAGGACTTCTCCCAGCAAGGCTGGGTCCCGGTGATCGGCCCGTTCTTCCGACGCGGATTGATGCTGCTCGACTTCGAAGAGCACATGTTTCACCGGCGGATCATGCAGGAAGCGTTCATCCGCTCCCGCCTGGTCGGCTACCTCGAGCACATCGATCAGGTTGTGCAGCACGTCATCTCCGATGACTGGGCGACGAACGACCCGCGCTTTCTGCTGTATCCGGCGATGAAAGAGATGACGCTGGATATCGCCTCGATGGTGTTCATGGGACACGAACCCGGCACCGACCGGGAGTTGGTGACCAAGGTGAATAAAGCGTTCACCACCACCACCCGTGCCGGCAACGCGGTGATCCGCACGGGCGTGCCCCCATTCACCTGGTGGCGCGGCCTCAAGGCGCGGGAACTGTTGGAGAACTATTTCGCCGAGCGGGTCAAGGAGCGGCGCGGCAAAGAAGGCAACGACCTCTTGACCGTCTTGTGCCAGACCGAGGACGAGGACGGCAACCGGTTCTCCGACGAAGACGTCATCAACCACATGATCTTCCTGATGATGGCCGCGCACGACACTTCCACCTCGACGGCCACCACGATGATCTATCACCTGGCTGCCCACCCGGAGTGGCAGCAGCGCTGCCGTGACGAATCGGATCGCCTGGGCGACGGCCCGCTGGACATCGAGTCGCTGGAAAAGCTGGAATCGCTGGACCTGGTGATGAACGAGTCCATCCGATTGGTCACCCCGGTGCAGTGGGCGATGCGGCGCACGGTGCGCGACACCGAACTACTGGGCTACTACCTGCCCAAGGGCACCAACATCACCGCGTTCCCCGGGATGAATCATCGCCTGCCCGAAATATGGACCGACCCAATGAAGTTCGATCCCGAACGTTTCACCGAACCGCGCAACGAGCACAAGCGGCACCGGTACGCGTTCACCCCGTTCGGCGGGGGCGCGCACAAGTGCATCGGAATGGTGTTCGGTCAGCTGGAAGTCAAGACGATCCTGCATCGCCTGCTGCGGCGCTACCGGCTTGAGCTGCCCCGGCCCGACTACCAGCCGCGCTGGGACTACGGCGGCATGCCGGTGCCGATGGACGGCATGCACATCGTGTTGCGACCGCTGTAGACGGATCGTCCTCAAGATCCGGCGATCAACCGGTTGACGCAGGTAACGACCGCGCGCAACGCGGACTCGGTGCAGTCGTGAGCCCACCCCATCGCCCATTCGGTACGGACGCCATCCGTGCCGCGAACGAAGGTAGCCGCGTCACCTTCCGAGCTCATCTGGTGAAAGTTCAATGTCTCCAGCCGGATTCCGCGGCCATGCAGCATCGCGGTGAGCGCCGCGACCGCGCCGCCGGCGGCCGCAGTGGACGTGCCGATGCGGTCGCCGACAGCGATCACGGCGCGAAAGTTGCGCGCCTGCGGTCCCATCCGAGCGGCGGGTCGCTCGGCGTCGGTACACGACCAGTGCCCCAGGCGAACCGGTCCGGCGGCATGGCCGTAAACCGAGACGAAGCGCTCCCATGACATTGCGCCGGCCTGCTCACGCAACCCGCGTGGCAATGCCACGCCGAAGCGGTGGCCGAACCACGCGTTGGCGGAAGCGATTTCACGGAAACGGTAAGAACTTGGGTCGGGGTGCGTCACGGTGCCGGTCTTCTCTGGCTCGAAGGAGCGACCGACGGTAGTAGCTTCCGACCCACAGCGGGGGGTCGGTCTGGATCAGACCCCGCTGCGGGTGCTGGCTACTACGGCACGCGGTGAAGGACGCACGAGCGAAGACGATAGACGGCAGACGCCGCGCGGCGCAACTGCATTTTATCTGCAGTGGATATCGGAATCTTATTCGAAATTCGCTGATTCACCGCGAAACAGCTCCTGAGATGCAATGCCGGAGTTAGCATCCAGGTAGCGGTGCAAAATCGCTAACTGGGGAAATGAGCGAACGAAGGGGGTAGCCGATGAACGCACGTAAATCTGGCAGGGGGATTCAGGCGGTAAAAGTAGTGGTCGCCGTGCTGGCCGCCGCTTTCGCCCTGACGGCAGCCGGTTGTACAGCGCAAACCGCCGGTTCCGTGGGGGGCACCGTCGGTACGCCGCCCACCTCCGGCACCCAGTAGACGCGTCGGGGGAACCCGCTGGGAACCGCTGCACTCGCAGTCGGTTCCCAGCGGGCTGACGTACCGAATGAATGCTTATACCCACAAAACCAAAATGGCAGATTTGCCCACTCCATCGAATTTATTCTGAGTTTTCCGCGGTTTGTGAAAAACCAACTCGCTAAGCGATGAGCGGCGTTAGCATCACAGACGCTAGTCGCTGTCACATCAAGACGCCCCGGCGCGGCGGAGAAAGGCGAGAACAAAGCGCACCAAGCGGAGGACGTCCAGGCAAGGGAAGCCCTGATCCTTGCGGCATTCGCCTCCTTCGCGGCGAGTTGCGCTGACGAAGTGTCGCAATTGCGGACCCCGGAAAACAGCGGCGGGGAGCTCGCAGGTCGGCTGAAACAGCGCCGGCGGCACTCGACCGGCGCGGCAGTGGCAGGTTGGGTTGGCGCCTGCCCCGTGATTATCACGTTGTCCCGCAATGCAATTCCTCGTCAAACTGGGTATTCCGCCACGGCGGCGAAACCGCTAGTGTGACACAGGTAACACTCTTACATCGGCGTAAATTTGCCGGTGCGTCCTTGAGGAGGGCTCGACGATGAGCGCGAAGACTAAGGTGAAAGCCGCTATCGGCGCCGCAATATTCGCAGGGTTCGCTCTGCTGTCCGTCGGCTGCATGAAGCAACCGGTTGCCCCAGCACTGCCGGTGCCGGTGACGTCGGAGACGGCGATCCCCCAGTAATCAGTTCAAAAGCCCGAGCATCGGATCGACGGTCAGCAATCCTGCGAGGAGTCCAGCCGCAGGTAGGCCTGGATGGTGGTGCCGTCCGCCGTGGTGTGAGTACGCACCAAGTCCGCCATCGCGTTGACCAGGTACAGGCCGCGGCTGGCGGTGCCGCTGGCACCGGGGCGCCGGTGTCCCACGAAGGGGTCTTTGAGCCGTCCGCGGTCACGCGCCTCGCAGACGAGGTGCTCGTTGTGCCGCCAGAAGGACAGCCGGCATGAGCCGCCGGCATACTGCAGGCTGTTCGTCGCGAGTTCGGTGGCGATCATTTGCAGGTCGTCCAGGCCGTCCTTGGACAGACCGACCCAGCCGGCGTAGTCCGCTGCGAACGACCGCGCCGGACGCAGGTCAGCGCTGCGCCGGACCGTGTAGGTGACGGCACCGGCGTTGGTGGGAAGCGGCTGGTTGCATCGCGCCAGTACCTTCTCGGGCGCGTAATCGTTGCTGCGGTGAGCCGATCCGCCCTTCCACAGCAACGGGTGAGTGCGGCGGGCGTCGGCCAGCACATCGTCGGGCAGGTGGGTCGCGTCGTAGAGACATAAGCCCAACACGTTCGGGTTTTTCAGCGCCCCGTTGATCAGGGATTCGTGCTCCATACAGGCCAGACACTCGTCGGAGCTGCGTCCCGGCCAGACTAGTTGTCTGACAATCCGGACGGTCTGATCTGCGTGTTTGTCGGCGAAGGCGCTCTCCATCGCCGCAAACCGACCCGGATTGCGCGCCGCGTCGGTGATGTCGATCAGCCGCAGTTCGGCGTCGGATCCGGCGCGGGCTCCGTGCAGAGCCGGGCCCAGCATCGCCAGCTTGTCACCGGGTACCGCGACCAGCACTGGCTCGTCTACCGCCAACCCGTCGGCGGCAAACCGCACCACGGAATCGAGGTACTCCCGTTCACTCTGGAAGAACAGCGCGGAATGCACGAATCCTTTCGTCGAGCCCAGGGGCCTGATCTCCGTGCTCGTGGTCATAGAGACTCCCACCCGACGTAAGCCCGCACGCCGCTGTGCCGGCTATCTCCTTAGTGTCCCTGTACCCAGGACGAGTCTTTGCTATGCACGCGGTTTGCCGCCCCGCGTGTCGCGGCGCGACCCGCCACCACCGTCAACGCCCCGTTTCGCGACAGATGGCGCCGCTATGCACCCGGATCGGCTCGTGGTTCGAGTCTCGTGTTTCGAGTCTCGTGGTTCGAGTGGTGTGCCACCGACCTTCCGCAATTTGTCCGGGTGCCGAACTTTGATAGTGAAAAGCGTTTCAGCGCACTCGAATTCGCTCGCCATCCAGATCGACAGAGTTTGGGACATACCGTCGGCGGCAACGTCTCGATCATCCGCGTCGTGGCAATGACGATCAATCCTGCGTCTTCCGAACCAAGAGCCAAATCCCGCCATTGGAACGTGCCACGACCTAGACTTGGCGCGTGCCCGGCCACTTATCACCCGAGGCGGTGGCAGGACACAGTGACCGCGCAGTCGTTATTCGGCTGGTACTGGGCAGCTCGTTGCTCCTGTTCCTCGAGCTGGCACTGATCCGCTGGCTCGGGTCGAGCGTTGTGCACCTGTCGTACTTCACCAACTTCGTCCTTCTCGGCTCGTTCCTCGGCATCGGAACGGGTTTTTTGATCTCCCAGAAGAGCTATTCGATCCTGCCGCTTTCCAGCGGACTGCTGACGTTGCTGGTAATCGCCGTGCATGTGTTCCCGGTCAGCGTGCGGGGCACCGGCAACGCCATCCTCTATTTCAGTGCGCTGCGCACGAGTGGTCCACCGATCTGGATCGTGCTGCCCGCGATTTTCGTGATCGTGGCAGTGGTGACGGCGGGGCCGGCCGAGGTCGCGGGCCGCTGCTTTGGGCAGCTCGAGCCGCTGACCTCCTACCGCTGGGATCTGGTCGGCTCGCTGATTGGCATCGGCGCGTTCACCTTGTTGTCGTTCCTCCGGGCGCCGTCGGTCGTGTGGGGGGCGATCGTGGGCGTCATGCTAGTGGTGTTGAGTCGACCCGAGTTCAGGCTGGTGACGGCGATTTCGGGTGCGGGGCTGATCCTGGTGCTGCTAGCCGAGTCCAACACCCTCGGAGTCTCGTGGTCGCCGTACTACAAGGTGCAGACCTGGGAGTACCGGTCCTGGAGCGCCGGAACGCTGGCGGTCATCACGGTCAACGGCATCCCGCACCAGGTGATGGGACCGGCGGCGTGGAAGCTCACCGGCAGCGATGGGCAATACCGCAAGCCCTACGAGCGGGCGGTCACGCGAAGCCTCGACAACGTGCTGATTATCGGGGCCGGGTCCGGATCGGATGTGGCCATTGCGCTGTCCAAGGGGGCCAGGCACGTCGACGCGGTCGACATCGACCCGCGGATCGTGCAGATCGGCGCGGAGCGTAACCCCGATCGCCCCTACTCGGATCCGCGCGTCACGGTCCACATCGACGACGGGCGGGCGTTTCTGCAATCGTCGGATGCCAAGTACGACATGATCCTGTTCGCGCTGCCGGACTCGCTGGCCCTCGTCAACGGAGCCTCGCAGATCCGCCTGGAATCGTTCCTGTTCACCGACCGCGCCATGCGGACGGCTTACGAACACCTCAAGCCGAGCGGCGTCTTCGCGATGTACAACTACTACCGCGAGACCTGGCTCATCGACCGGTTGGCCGGCACGGCGGCCGCCGCCTTCGGCCATCGACCATGCGTGGACCAGACGGCTGCCCACGCGGCGGTGATCACGGTCGCGGTCGATCCCGCCTACCAGAGATGCGCCGCCCGCTACACGCCGGCAGGCGACGTGACCGCGCCGGCCACCGACGACCACCCCTTTCTCTACTACAAACAGGGCGCGATCCCGACCATCTACCTCTGGACTTTGGCCGGCATCATCCTGATTTCGCTGCTGGCGGTGCGGCTGCTGGGGGGATCCTTCCGGTCGATGCGGCCCTACCTCGACCTGTTCTTCATGGGAGCCGCGTTTCTGCTGCTCGAGACCAAGAACATCGCGACCTTCGCGCTGTTGTTCGGCACGACCTGGCTGGTCAACGCGCTCGTGTTCGGCGGGGTGCTGCTGATCGTGCTGGCCGCCGTAGAGACCACCCGGAAGTTTCGCACCCCGCCGCTGCCTGTGGTGTGGGGCGCGATCGTCGCCTCCCTGCTGCTGGCCTATGTGATCGACCCGGCCTGGTTGCTGGGCTGGGCCTTTTGGCCCCGCCTGGTCATCGCCTCGGTGATCGGGTTTCTACCCGTGTACCTGGCCAACATCGCCTTCGCCAAACGATTCGCCGCCACCGATCGCGCTCAGCCCGCGTTCGCCATCAATCTGCTTGGCGCCATCCTCGGGGGGTGCCTGGAGTACGGGGCACTGCTCACCGGCTACCGAAACCTGCTCATCGTGGTCGGGCTGCTGTACCTCGCCGCATTCGTGCTCACACCCAGACGGGGCGGGGCGCTGGTCAGCGTCTGATGACCGATCACAGCCACCAGGACGCGGCGGCGTCCAGATGGCGCCGGATGCGGTAGCGCGCCAGGCTGTCATCGCCGGCGCTGATCGCTTCCAGGATCCGCTGATGCGCGTTTTCGACGGCCATAGTGTCGGATGACGTCAGCTGGGCCTGCCCGGTCGTGGACCAATGCCGACGGAACAATTCGACGATGATCCGCAGGAAAAGATCGAGCAGCGCGTTGCCGGCCAGGTGCGCCAGACCGACGTGGAAGCGGAACTCCTCGACGGCCGCGTTGCGCGCATCGTCGCTGGCTTGGGCGGCCACGCTCGACCAGGCGTCCGGGTTGAGGAAAGCCGCCACTTCGGGGTCGGAGCGACGTGCCACGACCTTTGCCACATTGTCGATCTCGATGGCGTCGCGCACACTGCGCAAGTCTTCCCGCGTCGGCTGGCGGTACTGCAGGTAGAGCGCGATGGTGTCGATGCTGGCCTGGGCGCGCGGCCTGGCGACGACCAGCCCGCCCCCAGGGCCCCGGCGCATGCGCGCGACCTCGTGATATTCGAGTAGCCGCACGGCTTCCCGCAGTGCCGCCCGGCTCACCCGGTAGCGCTCGAGTAACGCCGTCTCGGTGCCGAACACCGAACCGACGTGCCAGCCGCTGACGGCAATGTCGTCGGCGATGTTGGCCGCCAGCACCTCGGCGAGCTTGCCGCGCGGCGCTTCAGACGCGAGCCGCTTGCGGCCCGGGCCTGCTCGAAGTGACGGGTCGCGGTGTTCGGCCAGCCAGGCTGTCACGCGCTCCACGTGTCGCTCGCTCAGCGTCTTGGCCCGGGCCGAATCGCCGGCGGTGACGGCCGCGACGATGTCGGCATGCGCCCCGCGCATCTTGTGGGCGGCATCGGCCGCTTCGGCTGCCGACCCGGTCCGCGAGGCCCGGGCGTAGCGCTTGGTCAGCCTCGTCAGAACATCGATGAACAATTGCAGCACTGGGTTTTTCGATTGCTCCGCCAGTGCGATGTGGAATTCGTCGGGAGGTGCGGGCAGGCCGGGACGCCACTGTTCCTCAGCGCTCAGCACCGATCGCAGCCGGCCGATGCCGGCTTCGTCGATGTGTTCGGCAGCCAGCGCGGCAGCCAGCGGTTCGAGCACCAGCCGCGCGTTGAGCAGATCACCCAGCGTGGTGCCGAGATACTCGAGGTAGATGACGACGGCGCGGGTCGCCGGACCGGCGTCGGGCTCGCAGATGAGCAGACCGCCGTTGGGGCCGCGCCGCATCCGGGCGACCTGGTGGTGCTCGACGAGGCGGACCGCTTCGCGCAACACCGACCGGCTTACGCCGTAGCGTTGCTGCAAGGCGGCTTCCGAGCCGAGCGACTCCCCGACCGCCCAGCCGCGGCGGACGATGTCCTCCTCGATACGACGGGCAATCCTTGCAGCTCGCTTATCCGCTCTGGCCTGGTCGGCTTCGACGGTCACGGCGGGCTCAGCATGTGAGCAGCATGCATCCCGCGACCGGACCACCGCCGACGGAGACCACGCCGACCTCGGGGCGGCGCTCAACCTGCCGCTCCCCGGCCTCGCCGCGCAGTTGCAGACAACCTTCGTGCAACGCCCAGTAGCCGTGCATGCGACCGGCCGAAAGCTGCCCGCCGTAGGTGTTCAGCGGCAGCCGGCCGTCTCTGGCGATGCGGGCGCCACCCTCGACAAACGGCCCGGCCTCGCCGTCCCCGCACACTCCCAGGGCTTCCAGCCACGAGAGGGTGAGGTAGGTGAAACCGTCGTACAGCTGGGCGACGTCGAGGTCCGCCGGCGTCAGTTCCGTGCGCGACCACATCTGCGCCGTCGCGTCCGACATCGCCATCTTCGGGTAGTCCTGGCGGTGAAACCATCCGCCGGCACCGTCGGAGCCGCCGATGGCCTCGACCTTCACGGCACGGTGGGGGCAGTCGCCGGCGTACTCGGCGTGGGACACCACCACCGCGATCGAACCGTCAATGGGCACATCGCAATCCAGCAAGCCGAACGGCGTGGACACCGGACGTGCGCCCAGGTAATCGGCCATCGTCATCGGATCCCGGTACACCGCAAGGGGATTCAGCGCGGCGTTGCGGCGGCCGTTGAGGGCGATCCAGCCCAGCTGCTCCTTGGTGGTTCCATAGAGTTCCATGTGCCGACGGCAATTCAGAGCAAGCCAGTTCGCCGCCGAGTACGCGTGCGCGGCAACCAGATCGTTGATGTCGTCCATGGCGCCGACGGCTGGGCGCTCGCCTTCGGGTGCATCGAACATCCGCGCCAGAGGCGGTGCGGGAGCGTCCTTGTCCTGCAGAACAGTGCCGCCCAACATCTGGATGGTGCGGTAGACGACGACGTGGCGCGCCCGTCGCTCGGCGACGGCACGGCACGCGGACATCACCGGGCTCAGCAGACCGCCGGTGCCGAACCCGCTGCCGCAATCGGCGGCGTCGATCCGCAGTTCGGCGTTGACCTCGGCCGCCGGGGTGTCGCCCAGTGTCGCGATGCCGTCGATATCAGCCGCGCGCAGGCCAGCGTCGTCGATGGCGGTCCGTACCGCTTCCATGGTCAGATCCCGCCCGGGGATCCCGGTGCGACGGCCGATACGCGAGATACCGATGCCGGACACGATCGCGTCTTTCTCGAAGTACTCCATCTGCACCGTCCGTAGCCCAGAACACACGACATACCAGTACGAATTGAGTGTACTGTATTTGTCGTGTCGACTTCCCCGCTGCTCGTCGAGCACTGCGACAGCTGCGCACACTGGGTGCATCCCGCGGCCGGCGAATGCCGAGATTGCGGCGGGCCGCTGACAGCCAAGCCCGTGTCCGGCCAGGGGACGGTGTTCACCTACACCGTCAACTATCACCCCTACAACCCGGAGATTCCGACACCCTATGTGATCGCCCTGGTCGAATTGGCCGAACAGAGCGGCCTGCGTGTAGCAGCCAATATTGTTGACTGCGAACCGGATTCGGTGACGTGCGGCATGCCTGTCGCGCTGCGGCCGGAGCGCGGCACGGGCGGTGCCCCGCTGTTCGCGCCTGTCGCCTAGTTGCGCACTCCCTCGCGCGAGCAGACGCGAAATCGCACGATTCCCTTTCAGAACGTGCGATTTCGCGTCTGCTCGCGGTAGCCACTCAGCGCTTGCGTGCGGTGACCAACAGGTATTCCCACTGCATTGTCGACCCTCCGGCCAAGTGGCGGTCGCCGAGCGCGGCCAACTCGGCGTCCAGTGCCGCGATACGTTCAGGCTCGTCGGCGATCCCCTGGTACGCCGCGACCGTCGGCCCGTAGTTAGCTTTGAAGTAATCGCGGAACGCCGCTCCGTCACCGAAAGCGTTCACCGGCAACATTTCCCGCCTCGCCGTGAAGTCGATGACCCGGTCGGACAACAGAGCGCGGACATGATCTTCATCGCCCCACAGCGGCGCCGGCTGCGACCCCGGCAGCGGCGGTGCCATGAAGGGCTTCATGGTTGCGAACATCTGCCCGACGAATCCTCCGGGCGTCCAGCTGATCAGTCCGATCACACCGCCGGGCCGGCAGACCCGAACCAATTCGTCGGCCGAGCGTTGGTGGTAGGGCGCGAACATGACGCCGATGCAGGAGAGCACCGCGTCGAATGCGTCGCTGCCCAACGGGAGCGCCTCGGCGTTGGCCTCCATCCAGCGCAGACGTGCGCCACGTTCCTGCGCTAGCTGGCGGCCGTGTTCGAGCAGCTCGGGACACAGATCGCCGGCGATCACGTCGGCTCCCAGCAGCGCGGCCGGGATGGCGACATTGCCCGATCCCGCCGCCACGTCCAGGACACGATCGCCCGGACTGATCCCGCTGGCGGACAACAGAACTGGACCCAGCGGGGCCACCACGTCGCTTGCGACGCTGGCATAGTCACCCAGCGCCCACAGGGCTCGATGCTTGCTCTCGTAGCCGCGGCCCGGCTCGGTCACAATGGTCATGGTCGGTGTTCCCCTCTTGCCGATCGTTTGGTTGCCTCCATGGTCGGACTGTCGGGTGAACTGGTTCCAGTGTCAGATCTGAACCACCGGCGGTACAGAATCTGTACTAGTCAATCGGCTCCGCGCGGCGTCTACTGGACACACAAGGAGGGTTCTCGATGTCCACCTACAGCCAGTTCTGCCCTGTCGCCAAGGCGATGGAGCTACTCGACGAACGCTGGACGCTGCTTGTCGTACGCGAATTACTCAAAGGCAGTGCCCATTTCAATGACCTGCGGCGTGGGGTTCCCAAGATGTCGCCGGCGCTGCTGTCCAAGCGACTCAAATCGCTGACCCGGGCGGGTGTGGTCGAACGCACCGACACCGACGGCCGAACCTCCTACTCACTGACCACATGCGGTCAGGAACTGGCCACGGTGGTGGATGCCCTGGGGCAGTGGGGTGTGCGCTGGATCCCCGAACTCGGTGACGACGACCTGGATCCACACCTGTTGATGTGGGATATCCGCCGGACGATCTCCGTCGACGTCTGGCCGCGGGCCCGCACGGTCCTGGCTTTCACGTTGTCCGGAGTGGATCCCAAGGCCGCCCGTTGGTGGTTGGTGGTGTCCGAAGGGGAAGCCGATGTCTGCGACTTCGACCCCGGCTACGAAGCCGCCGCCACGGTCGAAACCAGCCTGCTGACCCTGACTCAGCTGTGGCGCGGCGATCTCTCCTGGTCGCGGGCAATGCTCAACGGCGCGTTGGCCATTCACGGCGGTGCGGACGCCCGTCGGGAGGTGCCCGCCTGGCTGGGCCAATCGCGGCTGGCGGCCGTCCCGCGCCCCGCCTGATACCCGCGAGCAGACGCGAAATCGCACAAAATCTGGGATTTTGATGCGATTTCGCGTCTGCTCGCCAACAGGGGGACAGCCCGTTAGTTGATCAGCGGGTCACGCGGCATGCCGAGGATCCGCTCGGCGATCTGATTGCGGGTCACCTCTGAGGTACCCCCGGCAATCGCCATGCCGCGCGCGCCCATCACCATCCGCCCGGCCATCGCGGCGGGTCCGTCGAGCAGGGCCGTCTCCGGACCGGCCAGCGCCGTCGAAATGGCGGCGCCCTCGATCATGTGGTCGGCCAACTTCAGCTTGGTGACGTTGCCTTCCGGCCCCGGACCCGCGCCCTCCACGCTGCGGGCCGCGCGGCGCAGGTTCAGCAGCCGCAACGCATTCTCCTCGGCCAGATAGGTTCCGACCCGAATCACCGCCCCCGCCAAGTGATCTGAACGCCGTTGGGCCTGCTTCACCAGTTCGCCCGCCAGGCCTTCGTAGAAGGAGCCACTGCCCCCGATACTGACCCGTTCGTTGCCGAGAGTGGCGCGCGCCACCGTCCACCCGGAATTGGGCGCCCCGACCACGTCCTCGTCGGGCACGAAGAGGTCGTTGAAGAACACCTCGTTGAACTCCGCGCCACCGGTGATCTGGCGCAGCGGACGCACCTCGACCTCCGGGGCTTTCATATCCACGATGACGGTGGTGATGCCGGCGTGCTTGGGCGCCTCCGGGTCGGTGCGCACGGTGGCCAGGCCACGCGCGCAGTACTGCGCGCCGCTGGTCCAGACCTTCTGCCCGTTGATCTTCCATCCGCCGTCCACCCGGGTGGCACGGGTCTTGACCGACGCCGCGTCCGAGCCGGCCTCCGGTTCGGAGAACAGCTGGCACCAGATCTCGTCTTTGCGCAGCGCTTTCTCGACGAATCTTTCGATCTGCCAATCGGTTCCGTGCTGAATCAGGGTGAGGATCACCCAGCCCGTGATCCCGTAGTCGGGACGTTTGACGCCTGCCGCGCGGAACTCCTCCTCGGTGACGAGTTGCTCCACCGCGTCAGCGGCCCGGCCCCACGGCTTGGGCCAGTGCGGCATCACGTAGCCCGTCTCGATCAGTTTGTCGCGCTGCGCCTTCTTCTCTAGCGCGGCGAGTTCGGCCGCGTCAGCCCGGATCTGGGTGCGCAGTTCCTCGGCTTCCGGCGGGAGATCCAGGCTGTTCTCCCGCACGACGCCGGCCGCGGTGAGATCGAAGACATCGCGGGCCGGCCCGTCACCGCCGAGCAGGGCGGACGACACCAGAGCGCGCCGCAGATGCAGATGCGCGTCGTGCTCCCAGGTGAACCCGATGCCGCCGTGCACCTGGATATTGAGCTCCGCATTGCGCGCGTACGCCGGGAACGCCAGCGTGGCGGCCACCGCCGACACCAGCCGGAACTGTTCCTCATCCTCCGACGCCGCCCGCGCGGCGTCCCACACCGCGGCCAGCGCCGATTCGGCGGACACCAGCATATTCGCGCAATGATGTTTCACCGCTTGGAAAGTCGCGATGGTGCGACCGAACTGCTTGCGCACCTTGGCATATTCGACCGCCGACTCGACGCAGTCGGTCGCGCCGCCGACGGCCTCCGCGGCCAGCAACGTACGCGCCCGGGCCAGCGCCGCGGCCGCGGCACCGGACAGGATGTCGTCGTCGGTCACCTTCACGTTGTCCAGCCGAACGCGTCCGGAGCGGCGCGTCGGATCGAGGTTCTCCGGCACCTCCACGGTGATGCCGGACCGGCCGCGGTCCAGCACCAGCACATCGTCACCGGCCGCGAGCACCAGCAGGTCGGCCAGTCCGGCCCCGAGCACCACCCCGGCCTCACCGTCGGCCACGCCGTCGGAAACCCGCAGGCCGCCAACCAAACCGACGCCCGCGGTAACGGTTCCGTCGATCAGCCCCGGCAACAACCGCGCCTGCTGATCGGCGCTGCCGTCATGGGCGATCACCGCCGAGGCGATCACTGTCGGCACGAACGGCCCCGGCGCCACCGCACGCCCGAGTTCCTCGATCACCACCACCAGTTCGGGCAGTCCATAACCGGATCCGCCGTGCTCTTCGCCGATGTGCAAACCGAGCCAGCCCAGTTCGACGATGCCCTGCCAGAATCCGGGCCGCGCCTCCTCCGGCGCGTCGAGCAGCGACCGAGCCGCCGCCCGCGCCTTCTGCGAAGTCAGGAACCCACGCGCTACCTCGGCGAGTTCGCGATGGTCGTCGGTCAGTGCGATACCCATGCGGGTCCTCCTCGCGGCGCTGCTGATTCTCTAAAGAGTGTACTCAATGCGCCGCGAGGACCGGCCCCGGCCGGGGTGCTACTTGGGCGCGAACCGCTGCCCCGCGTCCAGCCGCAGGCATTGGCCGTTGAGCATCGGGTTGTCCACGATGGCCGCGACCAGCTTGGCGTACTCTTCGGGCCGGCCGAGCCGCTTCGGGAAGGCCGCGTCCTTCGTCAGGGCCGCGGCGAACTCGTCCGGGATGCCCTGGGTCAGGCCGGTGGCGAACAGGCTCGGTGCGATCGCCAACACCCGGATCCCCAGCGAGCCAAGGTCGCGCGCCATGGTCAGGCACATGCCCGCGATGCCGGCCTTGGCGGCGGTGTATGCGACCTGTCCGATCTGGCCCTCGAATGCCGCGATCGACGCGGTGTTGATGATGACCCCACGCTCGTCGTCCTCGGGGTCGTTCTTGGCCATGTGCGCGGCGGCCAGCCGGCTGATGTTGAAGGTGGCGATCAGGTTCAGGTCGATGACGGACTGGAAGGACTCCAGGTCGTGCGGCCCGGACTTGGTCATGGTCCGCTTGGCGATGCCGCCACCGGCGGTGGTCACCGTGACGTGCAATCCACCGAGGTCGTCGACCGCGGCCTGCAGCGCCTGCTCGGTGCCGGCGAAGTCGGTGACGTCGACCGGATAGAACTTGCCGTCGATATTGTCGGCGACCGATTTGCCGTCCGAACTCTCCCGGTCGAGCACCGCGACCTGGGCGCCACGCTGGTGCAGAAGTTCGGCGCTGGCCCGTCCCATCCCCGAGGCGCCGCCGATCACGACGACCTTCTTCCCGCTGATCTCCACCCGAACCTCCAATATCTGGGTTGTCACTTTGACTAAGATTTGTAACGTTAACCCGTCACGGTAGCGCGTCCGGTCCGACGCCGTGTCACCGAGCCATGCCAAGCTCGAAACGTGCTCCTTGTCGACATAGCAAGCACTTCGCTTAATGTGGGCGCCACCTCGTCGCGGCTGACCAAGGTCGCCCACATCGCCGACCTGCTGCGCGGTGCCGCCACCGATCCCGAACTGGTCGCGACCGTCGTGTCCTGGCTTTCCGGTGAGCTTCGGCAGCGCCAGATCGGCGTCGGCTGGGCCGCGCTGCGATCGCTGCCTCCGCCCGCGCCGGATCCCACGCTGACCGTGGGCCGGGTGGACGCAACCTTCACCGAGATCGGGGCCGTCGCGGGCAAGGGTTCCCAGGCGCGCCGCGCCGCGCTGCTCACCGGGCTGTTCGCCGCGGCGACCGAAACCGAGCAGACCTTCCTGGTCCGCCTACTCGGCGGCGAACTGCGGCAGGGCGCGCTGATCGGCATCATGACCGACGCGGTGGCCAAGGCCGCCGGGCTTCCTGCCGCCGTGGTGCAACGGGCGGCGATGCTGGGCGGGGAACTGCCGGCCGTTGCGGCGGCGGCTCTGACCGGCGGATCGCTGGACGCTTTCACGCTGCAGGTCGGACGGCCGGTCGGGCCGATGCTGGCGCAGACCGCGACCGATGTCGCAGGTGCGCTCGAACGCCACGACGGCACAACGATTTTCGAAGCGAAGCTGGATGGCGCGCGAGTGCAGATCCACCGCCGCGGCGACGACGTCACCGTCTACACCCGCAGCCTCGACGACGTCACCGCACGGCTGCCCGAGGTGGTAGAGGCCACGCTGGCCCTGCCCGTGACGGACCTGATCGCCGATGGCGAGGCGATCGCGCTGCGTCCCGACAACCGTCCGCACCGCTTCCAGGTCACCGCGTCCCGCTTCGGCCGATCGGTGGACGTCGCCGCCGCGCGCGACAAGCAGCCGCTGTCGGTGTTCTTCTTCGACATCCTGCACCGGGACGGCGCCGATCTGCTCGACGCGCCGACCAGCGAGCGGCTCGCCGCCCTGGACGAGCTGGTGCCGACGCAGCATCGGGTGGATCGGCTGGTCACTTCCGACGCGAACGCCGCGGCCGCCTTTCTGGACGCGACGCTGGCCGCTGGTCACGAGGGCGTGATGGCCAAGGCGCCGGACGCGCCGTATCAGGCCGGCCGACGCGGGGCGGGCTGGTTGAAGATCAAGCAGGTGCACACCCTGGATTTGGTGGTGCTGGCCGTGGAGTGGGGTTCGGGGCGCCGCCGCGGCAAGCTGTCCAACATCCATCTCGGCGCACGCGATCCGGAGTCCGGCCGGTTCGTCATGGTGGGTAAAACCTTCAAGGGCATGACCGACTCCATGCTGGAGTGGCAGACCCAGCGGTTCACCGAGCTCGCGACCGACGGCACCGACGGCTACGTCGTGCAGGTCCGGCCCGAACAGGTGGTGGAGATCGCCCTGGACGGGGTGCAGGGCTCGAGCCGCTACCCCGGCGGCGTGGCGCTGCGGTTCGCGCGGGTGGTGCGCTACCGCGACGACAAGAGCCCCGCCGAGGCCGACACCATCGACGCCGTGCGCGCCATGTACTGACCCCGCGCCGGGCGGGCGCCGGGCCCGCGCCGACTGTGCATCGCACGATGCGACACACCGCGGCGGCGTCGGTAGATTCACACTCGCTATCGGCCGCTGGAAGGGAGCCCGGGTGGACAGCGACGTCAGCTACATCCGCACCGAGCCCGACCTGCCACCCGTCGCCATCATCGACCGCTCCCCGATCACGCTCAGGCACAAGATCCTCTTCGGTGTAATCGCGGCGACCGGTGCCGCCGCCTGGGCGATCATCGCGTTCGTTCGCGGCGAGACGGTCAACGCCGTGTGGGTGGTGGTCGCCGCGGTCTGCACCTACGTGATCGCCTTCCGTTTCTACGCACGGTTCATCGAAGCCAAGATCGTGCAGCCCCGCGACGACCTCGCCACCCCGGCCGAAATCCTGGAGGACGGCACCGACTACGTGCCCACCGATCGCCGAGTGGTGTTCGGTCACCACTTCGCCGCGATCGCCGGCGCGGGCCCGCTCGTCGGGCCGGTGCTGGCCACCCAGATGGGTTACCTGCCCAGCAGCATCTGGATTGTGGTGGGCGCGGTACTCGGCGGTTGCGTGCAGGACTACCTGACCTTATGGATCTCCACCCGCAGACGTGGCCGTTCGCTGGGTCAGATGGTTCGCGACGAGCTCGGCGGCGCCGCCGGAACGGCAGCCCTGCTGGGCATCCCGGTGATCATCACGATCATCATCGCCGTGCTCGCGCTGGTCGTCGTTCGTGCGCTCGCGCAAAGTCCGTGGGGTGTCTTCTCGATCGCCATGACCATCCCGATCGCCCTCTTCATGGGTTGCTACCTGCGGTTCTGGCGTCCCGGGAGAATCTCGGAGGTGTCGGCGATCGGGGTGGCGCTGCTCCTGCTTGCGGTGATCTCCGGCGACTGGGTCGCCCGAACATCCTGGGGCGCAAGCTGGTTCACGCTCTCGCCGGTCACGCTGGCCTGGCTTCTCATCATCTACGGCCTCGCGGCCTCGGTGCTGCCGGTATGGCTGCTGCTGGCGCCGCGCGACTATCTCTCAACGTTCATGAAAGTCGGCACGATCGCGCTGCTGGCGATAGGCGTGTGTGTCGCGCGGCCGGCCCTGGAAGCGCCCGCGGTGTCGCGGTTCGCCATCAGCGGCGACGGCCCGGTGTTCGCCGGCTCATTGTTCCCGTTTCTGTTCATCACCATCGCGTGCGGTGCCCTGTCAGGTTTCCACGCGCTGGTCTGCTCCGGCACGACGCCGAAGTTGCTGGAGAAGGAAGGGCAGATGCGGCTGGTCGGCTACGGAGGCATGCTCACCGAGTCGTTCGTCGCCGTCATCGCCCTGCTCACCGCGTCAATCCTCGACCAGCACTTGTACTTTGCGATCAACGCACCGTCGCCGCAGACTCACGACACCGCGGCCGCCGCAGCGCGGTATGTCAACGGACTGGGCCTGGCGGGACCGCCGGTGACCGCGGACCAGGTCAGCCAGGCCGCTGCCGACGTCGGCGAGAAGACGATCGTCTCGCGCACCGGTGGTGCCCCGACGCTGGCGTTCGGTATGTCGGAAATTCTGCACCGGGTGTTCGGGGGCGCCGGCCTCAAAGCCTTCTGGTACCACTTCGCGATCATGTTCGAGGCACTGTTCATCCTGACCACGGTCGACGCCGGCACCAGGGTCGCGCGTTTCATGGTGTCCGACGCGCTCGGCAACTTGGGCGCCCCGATGCGCAAGTTCCGCAATCCCAGCTGGCGGCCGGGCGCCTGGCTGTCGAGTCTGGCGGTCGTCGCCGCCTGGGGCAGCACGCTGCTGCTCGGGGTGACCGACCCGCTGGGCGGCATCAACTCGCTGTATCCGTTGTTCGGAATCGCCAACCAACTGCTTGCGGGCATCTCACTGACCATCATCACGGTGATCGTCATCAAGAAGGGCCACCTGAAATGGGCCTGGATCCCCGGGGTCCCACTGTTGTGGGATCTGTCCGTCACGCTCACCGCGTCATGGCAGAAGATCTTCTCCGGAGACCCCAAGCTCGGTTACTGGACGCAGTACTTTCAGTACTCGGCGGCCCGCGACGCCGGCAAAACGTCCTTCGGTTCGGCCGTCAACGCCCGTCAGCTCGACGACGTGGTCCGCAACGCCTTCGTGCAAGGAACGCTGTCGATCGTCTTCGCCACGGTGGTCCTGGTGGTCGTCACCTCCGCAATCCTGGTGTCATACCGAGTGATTCGGGGCTCTGGCACACCATTGAGCGAAGACGATCAGATGAACTCCCGTCGCTTCGCCCCCGCCGGATTGATTCCCACCGCGGCCGAACGTGATGTCCAGCGTCAATGGAATCAAGTTTCCGCTACGCGCCCCAGCTAGTCAGATCCCTTGCCGGTAAGCCATTCTCGGCACAGTAGTTCAGGTAGCGCTCGAGGCTGCTCTTGTGGTTCTCCTGCCACAGGATCCGGTTGTCGGAATCGAGGAACAGCAACTCGCCGACCATGACGAAGAAGATCTCGCTGTCTTCAAAGCTTTCGGGGGCGTGCGAGGAGCCGGCAACCTCGTAGAGGGTGTCGCCGGCCCGCGCGACCCAGTCGCTCTCCTTGTACCGCCAGGCTCCGCTAACGGTATGCGCCACCACGATTCCGGTGTGATAGTGGGTTCCGAGTTCCAGCCCTGCCGGAATCTTCATCGAGACGATCATCTCTGCCCGCACCGGGTCGACTTTCCAGTACTTCAAGAAGATCTGCTCGCTGAGCGGTGTGAACGGTATCCATGGGTTGTCCGGCCCGCTCATGTAATTGGCGTCGAGTTCCCGCAGCGCTTGCATCTTCTCCTCCTCGTCCGGATCGGCACCATAGCCGATGCCGGAAGACGTTAGGAAACAGCCGGGCTGTGCGCTCGGGGCACGGCAACAGAGTTCACCCGAGCAATTGTGTTGCCGTCACAAACCGCGGTGCCCGCTGAGCCCGCGCAGCGCCGGCAGCAACGCCAGTGCCAGCGAAATCTCCAAGGTGTTCGCGTCGATCGGGCGACCGAGAAGTTGTTCAGCCTGGTGGACGCGATAGCTGACGGTGTTGGGATGCACCGTGAGTCGTTGCGCGGCCTTGCCCGGGCTCCGGCTTTCCTCGAGGTACACCGCCAGAGTGGCGGCAACACGGAATGTCGCTTCGTCTTCGGCGGCCAATGGACCAAGGACGCGCTTGACGAATGCCACGGCGTGCTCGCCGTCCGCGCTGGCAAGGGCGGCGACGGCGACGTCGCGGTAACGGGTCACCGCCGGGGCGCGCTCGCCGAGCAACGAGGCAAGCCGGTGAGCATGCGAGGCCTCGAGATGGGTGCGACGGAAGCCACCGATCCCCCATCCCGGCTCACCGATCGCCACCGAGACCCCGACCGGGGATTCGGGCTCCTCGACCATGCGCTTCAGCTCGGATGCGGTAAACGCCTGCGACCGGCTCAGCCAGGCCGTGATTGCCATCGAACCGGCGGGAAGGACCATGGGGCTCTGCGCCGACATCGCCGAAGCGAGCCGCCAGAGCGCCGCAGTCAGCCCGGTTTGCGCCTCCGGGTCATCAATTGGAGCATCCAGCCAGGCGTGCACCCCGAGGTGGTGCCGGTTGAGGTCGTAGCGCATTCGTTTCGACGCGTGCTGCGGGTCTGCCTCGGTTCCGGCCAGGATGTCATCGACCGCCGCTGCCCGGGCGGCTGCTGTGCCCCGGAGCCACGCTTCCCGCTCGGTTTCATAGTGATGCTCCGCCTGAACCAGGATCCGGTCGGCGTAGGCGAACATGTAGTCGGTCGCGAGTTCAAGTGCTGCCGATTGTTCGGAAGTCGATGCGCTCGTGGTTATCTGGTTGAACATCCAGTGCCACGTTTTCTCGTGCGCCAGACGCACGGACCGAAACAGGTCGTTGAGCGGAATGCCTCGTTGCACTCCGGAGCGGGCAATCAGGACGGTCGACGGGGTCATGTCGAGCCGACGCGGATCGTCGCCCGTGTCGATGCAGTGGGCCACTTGGCGCAGGCTGTCCTCGACGCTGGTGACCTGCTCGGACACTGCCGGCGCGTCGGGAACGATCGCCGGAACCTCCGACTGATACCAGTCGACTATCTCGGCAGCCAATTGGGTTGCACACGAACGCAGTTGCGAAGACATAGGCCGCAGGACCTCTTGCCACACACGGGCGGCGGCCGGCTCCCGGAGCGGCCGCCATTGAGGCTCCATAGGGGCAGAATCTAATCCGGTTGTGCCGCGGTCACAATGCTCGGCTGGTGCGGGTGACCACCGCGATCAACTCCCGGGCGGCAGCAGCATCGACTGCCAGGTACGTGGGCCGGCGGGAGCAAGGTCGGACTGGGTGTAGACGCGTCCATCGGGGCCGACGTAACTGCCGGTGGCCGGATCGTATTCGGCAGCCGGGACGGGTAGCGGCGGCAGCTGCGGAACGGGAAGCGGCGACAGCTGCGGGACAGGTTGCCCCGACAGCGTCGCGTTCGGGTCACCTTTCCAGTTGTAGCCGTCGTTGAGCGGTATGTAACTCTGGTCGCTCTCGCACATCGCGACCGTGGGAGCGCGTTTGCCCGGCTGTTCGACGCACGGTGTATTGCGAACGCCGCGAACGTTATTCGGCGAGTCCTGGGGCACCCGGCAGTACAGGTCGCCCGGCGGTCGGTCCGGGTGGTCTTCCCAGGACGGCACCCGCTGCTGCTGGGCCGGCAGGTACCCGGTGGTGCACGGCGGCGGCAGGTTGAGCCGCAGATTGAAACTGAGGAAGGCTCCCCGGTAGGCCTGTTTGGTGTTTCGGTTGGGGACGCCGATGGCTTGAATGGTCGCCACCGCCTGGGGAAGCAGCACCAGCAGCTGCTCGATCCCGGCGTGATAGGTCAGCGCGACCTGGCCGACGCCGATCAGGTTGGACAGCAGGATCGGCAGCGTCGGGTTCAGCCGGTCCAAAAGCCGGCGCGCCTCGGCGGCCGCCGGACCCGCGTCGCGCAGCACGTCCCGCAGGGCGCCGTCGTTTCGTTGCAGCCCCGAGCTGATGTCGGCGAGGTGAGCGGCCCACTGCGTTACCGCGTCCGGGGACGCCGCCTGGCTGTCGAGCACCGGCTTGGATTGGTCGATGAGGGTGAGCAGCGGGCCCAGGTTCTTGCGGGCGTCGCTGGATAGCGTGCTGGTACCCGTCACCAATCGGGACAGTTCCGGCCCCAGGCCACCCACGGCGGTGAAAGACTCGTCCACAACGGTTTTCAGGCTGTCGCGCGGGATCGCTTCCATACCCCGGTTGACCGAGTCCAGCAGGGTATCCAGGTCCGGCGGCACCGACACGCGGTCTCTGGTGATCACGTCGCCGTTGCGCAGCGGGCGGGAATCCCGGCGCGGCAACAACGCCACGTACTGCTCACCGACTGCCGATTGGCTGTGCACCTGAGCATCGAGATCAGAGGGGATGTCGACGCCCGATTTGAGCGAAAGCACGGCCGCGACACCGGTATCGGTGAGGCGCACGCTCTCGACCCGGCCGACCTCGGTACCGCGATAGGTGACGTTCCCGCTGACGTAGAGGCCGGCGGCCTGCGGCAACTGCACGGTGACTTGGTAGCGTCCCACCCCGAACATGGCCGGTAGCTGCATATAACCCAGGGCCATCACGGTGCCACCCACCACCGCGACGATCCCGAAGATGGCCAGCTGGATCAGGATTCGTCTCGTCAAGGGTGGCATGTCAGGGCCCCTGGTCCCAATGGTAGGGAGCCACAAGGGGATTGCCTGCGGTGGCGGGACTGGGCATCTGGCCGATCGTTCGGCCCCACTGCAATTCGAGTTCGGTCAGATTGCCCTCGAAGCGGGTGCCGGTGAGGAAGGAGGCGTCCAGCCGGCTCAAGGTCAGGTCGATGATCGCGGTCAGGTTCGCGTAGTCGCCGCGGGCCCACTTGCTGATCGTGTCCTTGGGGAACGGGTAGGTGGGCAGCAGACCCAGGGAGCGCGTCAGAGCCGGGCCGGCGTTGGCCAGTGATTCCAGCACCGGCCCCAGCTCCTTCAGCTCTTTGACCAGAGCGTCTTTGGTCTGGTTGACGGAGTCGGCCGCCAGGGCGCTGAACTTGCCGATCTGATCCAGGGCATCGACCAGTTGTTGGCGCTCTTGCCGAAGAGCCGCAAGCGCATTCGGCACCGTCGCGAGCGCGCGGTCGAGCACGGGCCGCTGGTCGGCGAGCTGGCCGACCAGATTGTTAAGGCGTTCGGTCGCGGACAGGATGTCGTCGGTCTGATCATTCACGGAGCCGGTGAACCGGTCCAGCTGCTCGATCAGGCTGCGCAGGTCATCGGCCCGCCCGGACAGAGCCGTGCTCAACGACTCGGTGATGTCCTGAATCTGTCCGATACCACCGCCGTTGAGCAGCAACGAGATAGCCGCCAGGGTCTGCTCCGTCGACGGGTAACTGCCGGCCGACGCCAGGGCGATCAGCGATCCCTCCCTGAGCTTGCCCTGCGGTGGGACGTCGGCCGGCGGGGCCAGTTCGATATGCAACGAGCCGAGCAGGCTGGTCTGCCCGATCGTCGCGGTTGCATTGGCCGGCAGGTCGACGTCACCGTTGAGCCTGATGGTCAGCAGTGCATGCCACGCCTGCCGTTCGATCCTGGTGACGTTCCCTACCGTCACGTCGCCCACCTGGACACGGGAGTTCTGCTCGAGGGTGCCCACGTCGGGCAGTTGGACGTGGATCGTGAAGGAGCCGGGACCGTTCCCGGTACTGCCCGGCAGCGGTAATGAATTGAGGCCGCGCCATCCACAACCGCCCAGACCCAGCATGACTAGAGCCAGCAACAGAGCTGTGGTCCCACGGCGGATCATCGGCTAGCCCCTTCCGGTAGCAGCAGTCCCGGTAGTCCGTCGGCGGGGTCGGTGGCGTGAATTTCGGCCGGCAACGGCGCAAGGCCAACACCCAAGGGCGTAATCGGCTGTGGCGGTACGTAGTCCGGCCGCAGCCAATCCTCGCTGTAGGTCACCTCATTGGGGCGCGCGGTGGCGCCGACCACCGTGTTCTCCCCCAGCGGCGGGAAGTTGTACTGCCGGTTCTTGATGATCGGCGCCAGATACTGGACACACAACTTCGCCGACTGTTGATAGCCCAGCCTCGACGCCGCCTGTATGGCCCCGCAGAGAAACGCGATGGGGTTCGCGAAGTTGTTGAACGCCGGCGCACCGCTGAGCGTGCCCTGCGCCGGCTGGTAGATGTTCATGAAGTTCTGCAGTTCGGTCGGCGCGATGTGCAGCGCCTGCTTGATATCGCCCAGACTGCCGTTGAGCACCTGGGAAACCGACGCCAGCTTGTCCGCCGAGGTACCCAGCGCTTCTCGATTCTCGGCCACGAACCCGGTGACGTCGCGGGCCACTTCGGCGACGGCCGCTACGGCGTTGCCCACCTCGTTCGGGTCGTTGGCCAGCAGTCCGGTCACCGCGGCGAGATTCTGGTTGAGTTGTGTCATCAGGTCCGCGCTGCTCTGCAGCGCCGAAACCAGGATCGACAGATTGCGCACCGTGCTGAAGAGGTCGTTGCTGTGGTCCGCGATCGCTGAAACCGCTTGGGAGAGTTCGACAAGGGTGTCGCGGATGCTCGCGCCCTGACCCCGCAGGTTACTGGCGGCGGTGTTGACCACCGCCCCCAGTGCGCTGACATCGCCTGGCCGGGTCGGCTGCAGCAGTTGCGCGAGTCTTTCCAGATCCGAGCGCAAGTCGTCCCACTCCACGGGAACGGCGGTGCGCTCCAGCGGGATCACCGCATTGGTATGCAATTGCGGTCCGCCCGTGTAGGCCGGTGTCAGTTGGATGGCACGCGACGTGACGAGTGACGGCGACAGGATCACCGCTTTCGCGTCGGCGGGCACCTGGTACTTCGAGTCGTAGAAGAAGGTGATCTTGACGCGTTGCGGCTGCGGCTCGATGGTGTCGATCTTGCCGACGGCCACACCCAGGATGCGCACCTCGTCACCGGCGAAGATGCCGTTGCTGTTCTGAAAGTAGGCGACGACTCTCGTTTTGCCGGGCGTCGCCAGCCCGTGCCAGGCCGCCGCGACTCCGCCGATGAGGGTCAGCACCAGCACGGCACCCAGTCCGATTCGAATAAACGGTCCGATTCGAATAAGCGGTCCGATTCGAAAACCAGACCCGACACGAACACCCGACTTGATGCGAATAATGTTGCTGTTCATCGTGGTTCCCCCGGAGCAGGCACGAACACCGGCGGGTGAGTGGGTACCGGCGGCGGGGCGGTCTGACCGGGTGCCAAGGCCGGCGGTCCCGGTGGCGGTCCGCCGGGCGGCGGTGCGGGTGGCGGTTCCCGATAGGGATAGCGGGGATCGCCAGGATTGCCGGTGATGGCGTCGGGAAGGGTCAGCCGCGGCTTACCGCCCTGGCCGGTGCGCGGGTACGGCATCGGCAGTGCCGGGGTGCCGGGCTGCCCGACCTCCGGGTCGGTGAGTTGTGAAGGCAACAGCACATTGGGGTCCAGACCGAGGTCGGAGAACGCGGCGTCGACGAAGGGCTGAATGAACTGGCCCGGGATCAGGTTCGCGATGTAGAAGTTGAACCATGGTCCGGTGGACATGGACTCGCCCAGCGACAGCGCATAATCATTGAACTTCTTGATGGCCAGCGCAATCCGTTCTTTGCGATTGTCGACGATCGCCAGCGCCGCATTGAGCCTGTCCAGCGTCGGCCTGAGGGTCTGCCGGTTTTCGGCGATGAAGCCTTTGAGTTGACGGCTCGCCGCCTCGATGTTGCCGGATAGCTCGTCCAGCGCACGGCTCTGGCTGCGCAATTGGGCCAGGACCGCGTTGGTGTCAGCGACCAGACGCACGATCTGGTCGCTGCGCTCGGCAAGCACCGTCGTCGCCTTGTTCGCGTTCGACAACAGGTTTCGCAGTTGCGCGTCCCGGTCGGCCAGTACCGCGGAGAACCGGGCTACCCCACTCAGCGCGACCTTGAGATCGGGCGCGGTGCCGGAGAAGGTGTCCGCCAGCACGCCCAGTGATTCGGAGAGCCGGTTCGTGTCCAGTCCGCTGATCGTCGCTGCGAGATCCCCGAGTGCGTCGGGTAGCTGGTAGGGCGATGTGGTGCGCTCGAGCGGAATCGGGCCGCGCAGCCTGCCGTCGCCCCGGGGGGTGACCTCCAGGATCTTCGCACCCAGCAGGCTTTTGGTCTTGATGGATGCCTCGCTGCGTTCGCCGAGCCGGATATGTTTGTCGACCTCGAAGGTGACCAGCACCCGCGGCCCGTCCAGGGCAATGCTGTCGACCTTGCCCGCCTTGTATCCCGAGACCTGCACCGCGGTCCCGATCAGCAGCCCGCCCGCTTCGGCGAAGTAGGCCGAATACTCTTTATTGGACTTGAAGAACGGCAGCTTGCTGTACGTCAGGGCGGTCACGACCGCCGCGGCGACGACCACCACCCCGACCGCGCCGACGATAAGCGGATTGCGCTCCGAGAAATACTTCATCGCGGCGTGCACCTCCCCGACGGCTGACCGATCACCTTGACGTAAACCGGTTGCCCCCCTTTGCCATTCACTTTCAAGATCAGGTCACACAGGTAGAAGCTGAAGAAGTCGCCGTGTAGGCCCTGCCGATTGAGCATCTGATAGGCATCGGGCAGCGTGTTGAGCAGATCGTCGAAGTAGTCGTGATCGGCCAGGACGAGACCCGCTATCCGGTCCGACTCGTGCAAGGTCTTCCCCAGCGGCTGCCGTCCCCGTGCCAGCAGATCGGTAATGGAGCCGGCGGCCGCGTTGGTGTAGGCCAGTGACGTGCTGAGGTCCTGTTTGTGGTCAGCCAGCGTGGCCAGCAATTGCGACAGGGCGTCAACGGCTTTGGCGAACTGGGTACTCTGGTCGCCGAGCGATCCGAGCACGGTGTCCAAGTTGGCGATGACCTGCCCGATCAGCCGGCCCCGATCCGCGAGCGTGTTCGTCAGCGCCGCGGTGCGCACCAGGACTGAGCTGATGGTGGCGCCCTCACCCTGGAATGCCTTGATCAGCTCGCTGGACAGCACGTTGACCTGGTTGGGATCCAGCGCGTGGAACAGCGGCCGGAAGCCGCCGATCAGGGCGTCCAGATCCAGTGCGGGAGCGGTCCGGGTCAGCGGGATCGTCCCGCCGGGTGCGAGTTGCCTTGTGCCGCCGCCCCCTTCCTCGAGAGCGAGATAACGACCGCCGATCAGATTCTGGTACCGGATGACCGCCCGGGTGCTCTCGGTCAATACCACGGAATCGTCAGTGCTGAAGTCGACCAGCGCGGTGCCGTCGTCCTGAATCGAGATCTTCTTGACCTGGCCGACTTCGACTCCGGCGATGCGCACGAAGTTGTCGGCCTCCAGCCCCGAGACATTGCTGAACGACGCCCGGTACTGCTTCTCTTTACCGAACCGCAGGTCGGCGAAGATGGCCAGCATCGCGACCAGGCCCAGCACGCATACGGCCATGAAGATGGCGAGCCGCCAGATCGCGCCTAGCACAGTCATTCTCACGTGGGCTGCTCCTATGTCCTAGTGCCCGCTCGGGGTGGGCTGCACCTGGGCGGGCGCCGGTGGCACGAACGGCTCGGATCCCGGTGGCGCCGGGCCGGATTCACGCGGCGCACCGGGCGGGGGCGCCGGCGGCAGCCCCGGGTAGAGCGGAGTCCCGTCCGGGGCGTATTGCGCGGCGCCGTAGGGCGGCGCCCCGGGATACGGGATGGGTCCCGGCGCCGGCCCGCCCGGGTAACGGATGCTGGGCGGCTCGGGCACCCCCCGGGTGATGGGGAGGTAATCGGCGTACGCCGGGAACGCGATGCCCGGATTGGGCCGGATGTCGAGGCCCGTTCCCCAGCCGGTGTCCGTGATGAGTTGCCGCAGCGGCCAATTGGCGGCGACATCGGGCAGGGAGCCGCAACCCGGCTTTCCTCCGGGGCCGCCCTTTGCCCCGACGATCGGCAGGTTCTGCGGATATCGGTATTGATCGGCGCCGAACAGTGGAGTGCTGTCGATGACCAGGGAGTACCCGTTCGCGCCTCCGGTGGCCTCCAGGTAGCCGGTATCCAGGGCGAGCTTGGCGCCGACCAGCATGCACGTCAGCCCGGGGTTGTATTTCATCAGCAGGCTCGTGGTGGGCTCCAGCAGGTTCGCGGCTCGAATCAGGTTGTCCCGGTTCGCTCCCAGAACTTGGATACCGCTGCGCGACAACCCGATGACGTTGGCCAGCAACGCATCCAAGTCGGGTGCGTCCGAGATGGTCGAGCCCGTGACACTGGCGCCGTCCAGTGCCCGCAGAATGTCTTGTGCGGCAGCGCTGTACGTGTCGGCGACCGTTGCGGCCGCACGGGTGTCGGCGCGGATGGTCTCCGCTCGCGGGTTGACCGCCAGTAGCACCTCATTGGCGTCGGTGATGCCCTGGCCGATGGCTGCGCCGTGACCGCGCAGACCGTCGGCCAGCGCCGAGAGCACCCCGTTCAGCTTGGCCGGGTCGATCTGGCTCAGTACCTTGACCAGGTTGGCGAACATCGTGTTGACCTCGGTGCCGACACTGTCGACCTTGATCGCCGCGCCGGCGGCCAGCCGTCGGCGATCCGGATCGCTGGGGTACACCAGGTCAACGTATTTCGCGCTGAACAACGTGGTCGCCCGGATGCGGGCCCGCACGTTCGCCGGGATGTATCTGATCTCCCCCGGGTACATGTCCAGCCTGATGCGTACCTCGTCTTTGCCGGTGCTGATGGCGCCAACCCGGCCCACCTGCACGCCACGCATCTTGACCTTGCCGCCGCGATCCATGACCAGACCCGCCCGGTCCGAGATCAAGGTCACCGGAACATACGATTTGAAAGACCCGCTGAACAGCGCCGAGGTCGCCACGACGACGCCGATGGTCGATACGAGCAGTATCAGGGTCCACCACGCGGGATGCATTCCCCCCGGGCGTGATTCCTGCATGGCTACCCCGATCTGCCCGCTAGCCCGACAAGTTGAAGTGACCGGACTGGCCGTGGACAGACAGCGAGATCGCCAGCACCACAAGGGTCAACACGATCAGGGAGGTGCGTACCGAGTGGCCCACCGCCTCCCCGACTCCGGCGGGCCCACCGCGGGCGGTGTAGCCGTAATAGGTGTGCACCAACATGATTGCGATCGCCGCGACGATCACCGTGACGAATGACCAGAGCAGGTCGATCGAGTTGAGGAAGGTGTGGAAATAGTGGTCGTACACCCCGGTGGACTGCCCGTACAGCCTGGTGGTGCCGAATCGTGCGGCCTGGAAGGCGCACACCACGGCCACGCAGTACAGCGGGATCACCACGACGACTCCGGCCACCACCCGGGTGGAGACCAGGTAGGCCACCGACCGGACAGCCATCACCTCCAGCGCGTCGATTTCATCGGCGATGCTCATCGCCCCCAGTTGCGCGGTGGAACCGGCTCCGATGGTGGCGGCCAGACCCACGCCGGCCACGGCCGGTGCGATGATCCGGACGTTGACGTAGGCCGAGATGAAGCCGGTCATCGCCTCCACGCCGATGCCCGAGAGCTGGTTGTAGCCCTGCACGGCGATGACGGCTCCGGTTGACAGGGTCAGGAAGCCGACGATGACCACCGTCCCGCCGATCACTGCCAGCGCACCGGTTCCCATGCTCATCTGGGCGACGAGTCGTACCATCTCTCTGCCGTACCGCCGGAAGGCCGTGCGCATCTCGGTGAACGTCCGGGCGTAGAAAGCCACCTGGGCGCCAACGTGATTCCAGCTCGCCACCAAACTCATTGCGGCCCCGTGTAGAAGACCGCCGTGGCGACGATGTTGATCAGGAACAGGGCGATGAAGGAGTAGACGACCGTCTCGTTGACGGCGTTGCCCACACCTTGCGGCCCTTTGCTCACGGAAATGCCTTTGTAGCAGGCGATCAGGGCCGCCGCCATCCCGAACAGCGCTCCCTTGACCAGTCCGAGGATCAGATCGGGCAGGTGGGTGATCAGCGTCAGGCCCGCGGCGAAGGCCCCCGGGGTGACGTGCTGAACGAACACCGAGAAGACGAAGGAGCCGGCCAGCCCCACCAGGGTCACCAGCGACACCAGGGACACGGCTACGACGGTGGCGGCCAACACCCGGGGCGCCGCCAGCCGGCGAATGGGATCGACGCCCATCACCCGCAACGCGTTGAGCTCATCGTGGATCGCGCGGGAACCGAGGTCGGCACACATTGCGGTGGCTCCGGTACCGGCGACGACGAGAACCGTCACCACCGGCCCGATCTGGGTCACCGACGCGGTGGCCGCCCCGGTGCCGGAGAAGTCGGCGGCGCCGAACTCCACCAGCAGGATGTTGAGGGTGAATACGACCAGCACCGTGAACGGAATGGTCAGCAGCAGCGTCGGAATCAGCGAGACCCGTGCGACGAACCAGCTCTGCAGCAGGAATTCGCGCCACGGAAATGGCAGCTTGAACATCGCCACCAGCGTGTCCAGTGACATCGCGAAGAACTCGCCGACCGCTCGCAGCGGCCTGGTGACCCTCTCCAACTCAACTGAAACCATCGGCGGCTTCCTCTACTTTGCGCGATGCCGGCCGGTTCAGCTTGCGTAACGCGCGCGCCGCCTCACTAGGGTCTTAGGTCGCCAACTTACGTCCCCGAAAACACTTGCGTACTGGCTGGCTCCCAACTATTTCCGCCTATTCCGCGGCGCTCCCCACTCACGGCGCGCGCTGGCGGCCCGAAACCGATCACCTGACCCTCGGCATCTCAGAGTTCTGTGGTTCTCGTTCCCCGGCCATCAGTTCACGATCCGCGTCGGGTGGCTTCCTGCGCGAGTTGCACCCGCGAAGACAAGTCGAGCTTGGTGTAGACGTGTGTGAGATGGGTTTCGATGGTGCGGGGTGAGACGAAAAGCCTTGCGGCGATGTCTTTGTTGCTCAGCCCCTCGCTGACGAGGCGTATGACGTCGCGTTCTGTGGGTGTGAGCGAAGCCCAGCCGGAGGACGGGCGCTTACGTTCACCGCGACCGCGCCGCGCGTAAGCGATCACCTCCCCGGTCGACAGCGCGGCGCCCTCGGCGTGGGCAGCGTCGAAGTCGCTCTGGCCCATGGCATCTCGGACCGCCGCAACTGCGGCCTCGTAGTCGGCTTGGTGGATCTTGTATCGGGCCTCGCCGGTGCGTTGCCGGATTGCTGTTGCCGCACCGAAGAGTCGGGCCGCTTCCCGGTAACTCACGGCTCGGGCGGCCAGCCCCGCAAGATTTTCGATAACGTCGGGCACGCCCAGCCGTGCCCCGCAATCGGCCGCAAGCGCCAGTGCTTGGTACGCGTCCCTTTCGGCCTCCTCGATGCTCTCCGGGTGGCCTTCGGCAAGGACCACGCGGGCATGAGTATTCAGCGCGAGCGTTCGGTGATATCCCGCAGTTGCCGACACCGCTTGATCGGCCCAGAGCCGGGCCGCCACGAGATCGTTCGCCGCGAGTTCCGTTTCGGCTCTCCACATCAAGTTCGTTGCAGACCAGCCGGCGTCCGGGATGCGGCCGTAAGCCGCAGCGAGAGTATTCCTGGCGGCCGCAACATCTCCCGCGGCCAGGAGCGTCCAACCCAACGCGAGATAGCCGAGTCCCTCGATCGCTGCCCCGAGCTCGGCGGCGGACTCGACCGCCGTTTCGGCGGCGGCGAGCGCCGCGGCAGTGTTGCCGTGCCATCCCAGCACGAAGCTTTGCGCCATCAGGGCGTTGAACTTGGTCAACAGATCGCCGGCCGCCTCGGCATCGGCGAGTAGTTCCCGTAATTCGTCCTCGGCGCCTTGGAGTTCGCCGCGCATCGCCCGCCCGCCGGCGATACCCCAAAGCCGGCACTGACCCGAGGCGACTCGGTCACCGATCGAGTCGGCGAGGTCGCGCCCTTCGACGGCCGCGCTCTCGGAGATAGCGCCTCCTGCCATGGCGGCCGCGTACGCCTGGAAGCCGAGCAGCTGGCTCAATCTCCACTTGTCGCCCAGATCGCGGGCCAACTCAATGGCCTCGGCGAAGTATGTCGCCGCCTGTTCGGGATTGAAGGCGCCCGTACCGACGCAGGCGGTAAGGGCACGGACCAACAGGGATGGGTCGTCGAGTTGGCGGGCGATCGCGAGCGCCTCGTTGGCCTGCTCCCTGCGCTCCGGCACACCGACCCACCCGTCGAACAGCGCCGCGTCGGCCAGCGCCCTCGCCAGCACTGCCGGCGCGACCTCGCGGTCTATCCTGCCCAGGTCCGCCAGCGCCTCATCGATCCAGCTCATTCCTTCGCGCAGGCGGCCGCGTGTCAGCCACAGCGGCTGCAGCGACGACGCGAGCTGCAATGCCAATTCGATGTCGCCGCTTTCCCGACTCCAGGCGAAGGCCGCCCGCAGGTTGTCGAGCTCCGATTCTGTTTGCTCGACTCTGCGTTGGTGTCCGGTGGCGGCCGGCGCGTCGAGCGCCGCCGCCATCGCGGTGTAGTAATCGCGGTGACGGGCTCGCACCTCGGCCGCCTCGCCCGACTCGTCGAGCTTCTCCAGAGCGTACTGGCGAACGGTTTCCAGCAGGCGATACCGGCTTCGGCCCCCGGTGTTGTTGGCCACCACAAGAGATTTGTCCACGAGCAGCGTGAGCTGATCGAGGACCTGGAAGCGTTCGATATCGGTGTCCCCCGCGACGGCCCTCGCGGCGACGAGATCGAAGCCCCCCATGAACGCCGCAAGCCTGCGGAACAACACCCGTTCCGATTCCGTCAACAGCGCGTGTGACCAGTCCACCGACGCGCGCAACGTTTGCTGTCGCCGCACTGCAGTGCGCCTGCCGCCAGTCAGCAACCGGAACCGGTCATGCAGACTGCCCACGATCTCGTCAAGCGACAACGCCCGCATCCGAGCCGCAGCCAACTCGATGGCCAGCGGCATGCCGTCGAGGCGGCGACAGATCTCTTTGACCGTCTCGACATCGTCGTCGACGATCCGGAGGTCGGATCGCGCTCGCCGCGCCCGGTCCAGGAACAGCGCGACCGCATCGTCGTCGAGTGAGAGGGACGGCACGCGCCAGGTCACCTCGCCGGGCACGTCGATCGGCTCGCGGCTGGTCGCCAACAACGTCAAGGCGGGGCAGGCGGTCAACAGCGCGGTGGTAAGCGAGGCAACCGCATCGAGGAGGTGTTCGCAATTGTCCAGTACCACCAACGTCCGTCGGTCCCCCACGAACCGGATCAACGCGTCGGTTGTCGAGCGGCTCGGCTGATCCGCCAGGCCGAGGGCACCCGCTGTTGCGACCGGCACGAGATCGGGGTCGGTGATCGGCGCGAGGTCGACATACCACGCGCCATCGGCGAAGTTGGCGGCCACTTGTTCCGCAACCTGTATGGCAAGCCGAGTTTTGCCCACACCGCCGGCGCCGGTCAGGGTGACCAGCCGGTCGTCCGCCAGGGTCCGTCGCACGCCGTCGATTTCGACGTCACGCCCGACAAAGCTGGTGAGCTGCACCGGCATATGCTCAGCGGCAGCGGATTTCGATGTTCTCAGCGGCGGGAAGTCATTGCGGATACCGGGTTGGCAAAGCTGCGCCACCCGCTCGGCTCGCGCGATTCCGCGCAACTCGTACCTGCCGAGGTCGGTCAGCCACGCGTCAGCTGGAAGCGCGTCGGCTACCAAATCCTCGGTGGTGCCGGACACCACCGTTTGTCCACCGTGAGCCAGATCGCGCAGCCGTGCCGCGCGGTTGATCGTCGCTCCGACGTAGTTACCCTCATCGCGCAGTTGCACCTCGCCGGAATGCACGCCGATGCGTAACCGGATCGGGGCCAACGGCGCCCGCTGCAAATCCAAGGCGCACGCGACCGCCTGGCTCGCGCGGGCGAACGCGACGACGAAGCTGTCGCCCTCCCCCTGCTCGACCGGTCGCACTCCGCCGTGGGTGGAAAGCAGGTCAACCAGCGTGCGGTCAAGGCGCGCGAGGGCCGCCGTCATCTCCTCGGGTTGGGTCTCCCACAACCGCGTCGAGCCCTCGACGTCTGCAAGCAGCAGCGTCACCGTCCCGGTTGGCAGCTCGCCCACGCCCAACACACTCCAGTCCACCGGCGGGATGTCCGCGCGCAGATCAGTTTCCGTCATGCTAGCCAGGATCTAGGGGCTGCCACCGGCAAACATCAGTGAAATCCCGTACTCGACGCCCGTACGTCCTCGAAGCAGCCGACCTGTCGGGCCGATCGTGCGGAAACCCGAAAGAACACAGCGACGACCGGCGACGTCAATTACGCGTTCTCCCTGACGATCCGGCGCCGAGGAAACGCCACAGTCGAGTCAGCCGAATCGACAACCCGCCAGCGGAGGAGCGCCATGACCGAGATTGTGCGTGGTCGCACAAGCGGCCCAAATGTTTTCGAAGCCGGGCTGCCGACGATCAACTACGCAGCCGCTCAACATCCCGACGAAGCCCACGCAATCATCAGCCAGGCCCGTGAGCAGAGCCCGATCGCGATCGGTCCGTACGGACCCGAGTTGCTGACTTATGACCTGGTGCGGACCGTGCTCCGCGACCCCCGATTCCGGGTGCCGCCAGGAATGTTCCTTGCCGCGCAAGGCGTCACCTCCGGACCCCTGTGGGACCGCGTCGCGGCCAACATTCTGAGCCTCGACGGGGATGAACACCGCCGGCTACGCCGATTGGTGTCTGGAGCCTTCACACCTAAAGCGACCGCGCGACTGCGCACAGTAGTCGTCGACATCATCACCGGACTGATTGACCGGCAGACCCCTCGCGGGCACTGCGACGTTGTCACTGATATCGCGCGTCAATACCCGATCCAGGTCATCTGCGCACTACTCGGCGCACCGCCCGAAGACTGGGAACTGTTCTCCCGCTGGGCAGATGTCATCATCAAGGCTTTCAGCTGGGACGCCGTTGCCGAAGCGCCGGCCATCCTCACCGCCTGGGATGCCCTGGACGCCTACCTCGACGACATGCTCGCCCAGCGGCGCCACACTTTGACCGACGACCTGATCTCCGAACTGATCCGCGCCGAAGACGACGGCGATCGCCTCAGCTCCGACGAACTCAGAATGCTCGTCGCCGCCCTGCTGATGGGAGGCAACGACACCACTCGCCACCAGTTGGCCGCGGCGGTACACGTGCTGTGCGACCACCCCGGTCAATGGACACTGCTCGGTCAGCATCCGGAACTGGCATTCAGTGCTGTCGAGGAGGTCATCCGCCATTCGCCGATCACGCTGATCACTTTGCGTACTGCCGTAGAAGACGTCGATCTTGCGGGTCTCACCATCGCGGCGGGCACCTTGGTCGTCGTCAACACAGGGGCTGCCAACCGTGACCCCACCGTCTACGACGATCCCGATCGGCTCGACATCCGCCGGGTGGGGGCCCCCGCGATCCAGACGTTCGGCGCCGGCACGCACTACTGCCTGGGAGCAAATCTTGCCCGTCTCGAGTTGGCCGAGGCTCTGTCGGTCATCACCCGCCGCATGCCCAATGCCCGCCGAACCGGCGCGGCCCCGTGGAAACCGCTGACCGCGCTGACCGGACCGCTGAGCGTACCCATCGCATTCGATCCACTCCTTCGAAACCACGAGTTGTCCTCAGCCAGCCATCAACGTTAGGCCGAATCGCAGCGAGTCCTCGCGAACCGGGCCGCGACTCTGACGCGGTAACCGCGGACGTTAAACGGTTTCCGGGGCCTGCTGGTGTCGAACTGCCTTGCCGGTCCCTAGAATTGTGCGGAATGAGAGTCGGTATCGACTTCGGCACCACCCACACCGTCGCAGCGATTGTCGACCGTGGCAATTACCCGGTCGTCGCCTACGACGGTGTCGACGCGTGGCCGTCGCTGATCGCGGCCAGCGCCGACGGCGAGTTGCGCTTCGGGTTGGATGCGGCGGCCGTGCGCCACGAGCCGGGCTGGGAGGTGCTCCGGTCGTTCAAGCGACTGCTGAACGACGCCGGGCCGCAGACCACCGTGCAACTGGCCGGCCGTGAACACCGATTGGCCGATCTGCTAGCCGGGTTTCTGGCGCAACTGAAAAGCGACCTGATCGAGCGCTCGAACGCCGGTGCCGCCAGCGGTGAGGCCGTGCAGGCGGCGATCAGCGTGCCCGCCAATTCGTCCAGCGCCCAACGCTTTATGACCCTTGACGCCTTCGCCGCGGCGGGGTTCGAGGTCGTCGCGCTGTTGAACGAGCCGTCGGCCGCGGGACTGGAGTACGCGCATCGGTACCGCTCCACGATCACGGCCAAACGCGAGTATGTGTTGATCTACGACCTGGGCGGCGGCACGTTCGACGCCTCGCTGTTGAAGATGGCCGGGCACGTCAACGAGGTTGTGGTCAGCGAGGGAATTCAGCGCCTCGGCGGTGACGACTTCGACGACGCGATCGCGCAGTTGGTGCTGGCCGACTCACAGCTGCCGACGCTGCAGGGCGCACCCTATGAACTGCTCGTGGAAGAGTGCGCCACGCGCAAGGAGGCGGTCGGCCCACAGACCCGGCGTTTCCTGGTAGACCTCAGCGTCATCGACGGCGTCGACCGGCCACCGTTCTCCTGTCCGATCGACGACGTGTATGCGGCGTGCGCATCACTGGTCGACAAGACGACGGAGCTGCTGGGGCGCGTCCTGCACGACCCCGTGGGTGACGGCAGGGACGTCCCATGGTCGGAGGTGGCGGGCATTTATGTGGTGGGCGGTGCGGGCAGCTTTCCGATCGTTTCGCGGATGCTGCGCGCGAGTTTCGGCGACAAGCGGGTCAAGCGCTCACCGCACCCGTTCGCCGCGACGGCGATCGGACTCGCTGTTTTTCTGGACACCGAGTCGGGTTTTGTTCTGTCCGAACGATTTTCGCGGCACTTCGGGGTGTTCCGAGAGGCGCACGCCGGAGCGGACGTGGTCTTCGACCCGATCGTGCCCAAAGACGCCGCACTTCCCGCCGACGGCCGCACCCCGCTGGTCGTCAGCCGAAAGTACCGGGCCGCGCACAACATCGGGCACTTCCGGTTCGTGGAGTGCAGCCGCGTGGTCAACGGACGTCCCGACGGCGACGTCACGCCCTACGATCCCGTTCTGTTCCCGTTCGACCCGGCCCTGAGCGACCGTGACGATCTGGGGTGCCAACCGGTGGGCCGTTGGCACGACGGACCTGACGTCGAGGAGATCTACACCGTCGCGCCTACCGGCGCGGTGGAAGTCACCGTCACTACCCAGCCGACCGGCATTCAACGCACCTTTAGGCTGGAACGGCGGGGCCATGGAGTTCTATGACGTGTTGCGAAGCACTTTCGCCGCAAGGGAATTCACCGACGATCCACTGCCCGACGACGTCTTGTACCGCATCCTCGACAACGCCCGGTTCGCGCCCAGCGGCGGCAACCGGCAGGGCGCGCACATCACGGTGGTGCGTGACGCCGGCACCCGCCGCCGGCTGGCGGAATTCGGGGCGCCCGCCGCCCGCCGCTATTTCGCCCAGCTGACGGCCGGTGAGAACCCTTGGAATCCGGTGCATCCCAGCGCGGTGCCGCAAGACGTCATCGATGACACCGAAATTCCCCAGACGTTTGTCGCTCCGATGATCAACGCCCCCGTCGTCCTGGTCGTCTCCGTCGACCTGACCGTGGTGGCCGCCCTGGATCAGGGGCTGGACCGCGTCGGGCTCGCCGGCGGAGCCTCGGTCTACCCGCTGGTGTGGAGCATCCTGCTGGCCGCCCGCTACGAAGGCTATGGCGGCACCATCACAACGATGGCCATCCCACGCGAAGACGCGATCCGCGAGCTGTTGGCAATTCCGGGCACACACGCGATCGCGGCACTGGTGCCGCTCGGAAAACCTCCGCGTCAGCTGACCAAACTGCGCCGCCGCCCGGTCCCCGATTTCGTCACCCTGGACCGTTTCGACGGCGGGGCCTTCACCGGCTGACCCGGCCTCTCAGAAGGCCTCTCAGACTGCCCCTCAGACGGCCTTGGTGGTGCCGACGTAGGACACCACCACGTCAGACTCATCGGTGATGCGGGTCAGTGTGGAGTACGAGCGGATGAAGGACTGGCCCACGCATCCGTCGATCTTGATGTGGAAGTCGCTGATCATGATCCAGGGGTTCGGACCTTTGAACTCTTTCCGCACCACCGGCACCACAACCACGAAGCCGGGCTTCATGCCCACGCTGACGACCCCGTTATACGAGCCGGTGATCAGCGGCAGCAGCACCGGCGGTTGGCCGGGCCCCAGGGGCAGCTCCGCACCGAGCGACGGAGCGATGCCGCCGCCGTTGGCCATGGTGACGCCGTTGGCGGTGCTCATGTCGATCCCGCAGCCGATCTCGTAGCCCACTTCCAAGATGCCGTGCGGCGGTTCGGGCCCGATCAGCGACGCGACGAAGACTCCGCTGGACAGGTATTCGCGGGACGACGCCGCGGTGGTCAGCGGCGCGACGGGAACCTGTTTCTCGTCTTTCGCGCCGAGGGCCAGCGTCCAGCCATCGGGGGTGTTGACCCGCGCGGGCGTGCCGGGGGGCAGGACCCCGTCGGCCGGCGACCCCGTGCCTGACACCGGTTCGGCGCCGGGCTGGGCGGCCGCCGCAGCCGCGGGCGTCATCAAGAGAAGGCACACAGCGAATACCGCAGCACGGCGAACAACCGCGAACATCGGCATCACGGCCTCCACGCTAAGCACGGGCCGATCGCTCTCGGGTTTGGCCGGGGCGGCAACTCGAAGTCGTTGCACGTTTGTGGCTGGTTCGCGATGCAAAAACGGGAGGCTGGACAAACCGCGTGGCGAGTAGACTCCGCAGGTAGCCGGGATCGTGCCCATCGGCAGGGAGGGCGACCAATGACACGTCACAGGTTCGCTTCAGCACTGCTGGCCGTCCTGATCGCGATGACGGCGCTGGTGGGCAGCGCCGGCGTGGCCCGCGCCGACCCGGAGGATGCGGCGCCTCAGATCATCGACGATCTGCTCATCATCGTTCCGGGATTGACGATCGATCCCCGTGACCGGGACGCCACTGAGAAGGGTCCCGGGCCGAAGGAATGGACCGGTAGCGGAATGTACTGTCAGAACCGAAACGTCAAGTGCCAGAAGATGGGATTCTGAGCCGACCGAGACACGTCGCGAATTCCGTTCCGCCTGCTGGCTTTAACGCCTTCGACCGGAAGGAAAGTCGCCGATGTCCACCTGGCTCATCACGGGTTGCTCGACCGGCCTCGGCCGCGCCCTCGCCGAAGCGGTTGTCGACGCCGGCCACAACGTCGTCATCACCGCACGCGACATCTCGAAAATCGCCGACCTGGCCGACACCGCATCCGAGCGCACGCTGGCCGTCGCCCTCGATGTCACCGACACCGAACAGGTCAGCGCCGCGGTACAGCAGGCCCAGGAGCGGTTCGAGGGCATCGACGTCCTGGTGAACAACGCCGGCTACGGGTATCGCGCCGCCATCGAAGAAGGTGACGACGACGATGTGCGCGCCCTGTTCGAGACTCACTTCTTCGGCACCGTCGCGATGATCAAGGCGGTGCTGCCGGGCATGCGGGAGCGCCGCTCCGGTGCGATCGTGAACATCTCCTCCATCGGCGTACAGCTGACACCGGTGGGATCGGGTTACTACTCGGCGGCCAAAGCCGCCGTGGAAGGCATGAGCGGGGCACTTCATGGTGAGCTTGCGCCGCTGGGCATTTCGGTCACCGTCGTCGAACCCGGGGCTTTCCGAACGGATTTCGCCGGGCGTTCGTTGACCCAGTCGTCCGCCGTCATCGACGACTACGCCGACACCGCCGGGCGACGTCGCATCGAGAACGACACGATGCACGGCAGTCAGGCCGGTGATCCCGCCAAGGCGGCCGGGGTGATCATCACGGCAGTCGAGTCCGACGAGCCCCCTGCGTTCCTGCTGCTCGGCGAGGATGCCCTGTTCTCCTACCGCCACATCGCCGAACGCCGAGCGGCCGAGATTTCGGCGTGGGAAGAGTTCACTACCAGCACCAACCTGGACAGCTGATGCAGGCAGCGGTGATGGCGGCGGGAGTCATCGGCGCACTGGTCTGCACTGCGCTGGGTGTGCCCCTGCTGATCATCGGATTGCGGAATCGTTCGGCGCGGCGCAGTCAGGGCCCCATCGGTTACCCGCCGGGCTACCTGCCCGGGTACCCGGCCGGTTATCCCCCCGCGTTCCCCGGCTATCCCGGTGGCGGTTATGCGCCGGTGCCGCAGCCGCCGCGCAAGTCCGGCACCGGTTTGATCGTCACCGGCGTCGTGCTTCTCGCCTTGAGCGCCCTCGGCGTCGTCGGCACGGTGGCCCTGGCCGCCGGCCGGAGTTCCCGACTGGCGGTCGGCGACTGCTTCACCAACGAAATCCTGGATAAGCAGCGCTGGAAGTCCAAGAGCTGCAGCAGTCCGGAAGCAGTGCTGGAATATGCCGCCACTGCGGACGCCGGGGGGAACTGTCCCGACGGCAAGCTGGACAGCAGCTCGTATCTATCCGTAGAGCATGACGGTTCGCGGCGCTGCTTCATACCCAATCTCCTTGTCAGCCACTGTTATTCCTCCGATCACAATGGCGAGACCATCCGCGCGGTGAGCTGCGGCGCCGGCGGCACCGTCGTTCGAATCACCACGCGGCTGGACAACACGGTGGACACCTCGGCCTGCCCCTCGGGAGCGCGCACGGTCACCTTCCCCCAGCCCAGACGGACCTACTGCAGCGAACGCGTCGCCGGAATCATCTGAGCCGCAACCGCTTACCGTCCACCGCGTACCGGCCCGGCCCCATGAAGACCAGCAGCAGGAAGCCGAAGCAGAACAAGATCGCCGGAGTTCCTCCGTTGCCGTCGGGCGGGTTACTGATCGGCCAGAGCGCCAGCGGTTGATGCATCCAGAAGTACGCGACCGCCATCTGGCCGGAGGCCACGAACGCAGCGACGCGGGTGAAGAACCCGAGAGCGATCAACAGCCCGGTGACGAGTTCGATCACGCCGGCATACCAGCCCGGCCAGTCGCCTACCCGGATGGGATGCCCGGATGGAACGGGCCAGTCGAACAGGATCATCGAGCCGTAGCCGGCGAAGAGAAGGCCGTAGACCAACCGGAACAGACTCAGGACTGCCGGCGACGCGCCGGCCACGCGGTGGTTGAGGTCGTTCGTCATGGCGCCCACGTTACGGTCGCGGCCCGGCATGGCCGAAATAGTGGGATCGGTGTCTGCTGCGCCACTCACGCCCACACCGCCGCGGCTCGTACAGTCGTGCTCATGCAAACGATACCTTCCCTCATTGACTCCCAAGTCGCTTGTGCTGCAATAGAATTAGCTCGCTCCACCGAGTCGTCGGCGGTGTTCAACCACAGCGTCCGCAGCTACCTGTTCGGCGAACTGCTCGCCGCACACGAAGGCCTGCAACCCGGATCAGATTTCGACAGCGAGACGCTGTTCCTGGGCTGCGTCCTGCACGATCTCGGCGCCGGCACCGCCGCCGCCGGCAAAGAGCGCTTCGAGGTCGAAGGCGCGGATTTGGCGGCGAAGCTGCTGACCGAGCAGGGCTGCGACCGGGCGGTGGTCGATGCGGTATGGGAAGCGATTGCGTTGCACAGTTCGTTCGGAATCGCCCAGCGCCGCGGGCCCATCTGCTACCTGGTCAACGGAGGCGTCGGAATCGACTTCGGGCGCAACGCCGACTTCATTGATGAGCAGGCGGCCGCTGCCATCCACGCTCGCTACCCGCGTCTATCGATGGCGAAGTCACTGATGGACGCGATCGCCGCCCAGGCCCAGCGCAGTCCCGAGGCGGCACTGCCCTACACGATGGCCGGAGAGGTGTTGCGCGAACGTCTCGACGGCGGAATCACCCGGTTGGAACAGATGGCCGCGCTCGGCCGCTGGGGCGCTTGACGCTCGCGCAGCACGCCACGCCACCACCCGCCACAGTGCTAGTGTACATTTGTACATGTACATCTGTGCACAAGGGAGAGTTGTCGTGGCTTATGCGTTCCTCCTGGTCGCCATCTTCGCGGAGGTCGCGGCGACCAGCCTGCTCAAGAGCACGGAAGGTTTCACCCGACTGTGGCCCACAGTGATCTGCCTGCTCGGCTACGCGGTGTCGTTCGCGCTGCTTGCGCTGTCCATCTCGCGCGGAATGCAGACCGACGTCGCCTACGCGTTGTGGTCGGCGATCGGGACGGCCGTCATCGTGTTCATCGCGGTGGTCTTCCTCGGGTCACCCCTGTCGGCGGCGAAGCTGATCGGTGTCGGATTGATCATCGGCGGGGTGGTCACGCTGAACCTCGGCGGTGCGCATTGAGTGCTGCACCCGAACGCCGGCCGCGCGACCCGGCCGGTCGCCGTCAGGCGATCGTCGAGGCGGCCACCAGGGTGATCGCCCGCCGCGGGCTCGGCCAGTTGACGCACCGCCTGGTGGCGGCCGAGGCGGACGTCCCGGTGGGGTCGACAACCTACTATTTCGCCGACCTGGGCGAACTGCGGGAAGCCGCCCTGGCGCACGCAGCCACCGCCTCGACCGAGCAGCTGGAGCAGTGGCGTCGGGAACTGGACGCCGACGCCGACCTGCCCGCCGTGCTGGCGCGGCTCACCGCCGACTTCCTGGTCGATCACGACCAGTATCGGACCCTCAACGAGTTGTACCTGGCAGCGAGTTACCGGGATGAATTGCGGCCCCTGGCCCGGATATGGAACGAGGGTCTCGTCGCACTGCTGGAACCGCGCGTCGGACGACGGGCCGCGGACGCCATCGCGGTGTTTCTCGACGGCGCCATGCTGCATCCGCTGGCGACCGGCACCCCGCTGAGCACCGACGCACTGACCGACGCCATCACCCGACTGGCGGACGGCCGTTAGGAAACGTGGGAGCCGATCCTGCCCAGATAGGACAACCACAGCAGCCCGCCGAGAACCGTTCCCACGATGGCCCACGTCTTGGCCGTGTTCGCGGACCTGCTCGCCTCTGCCCAGCGCCCCTGCGCCCACAACCCGTCAACCTTGCTGGAGTACACCGTGGCCACGATGCCCGGGATCATGCACAGGAAGATCGTGATGATCGACCACACCAGGTAGTTGTTGGGCTTCATCGGCTGCCCGTAGGGCCCTTGTGGAGAGAACCCGCCATAAGGCTGCGGCGACGGCGGCGGGTAGCCGCCATAGGGCCCTTGCGGTGGTGGCGGCTGGTAACCGCCGCCCTGATATGGCGGATAACCCTCGGGCGGCTGGTAGCCACCGTACGGATTGTCGGGCGGCGGTCCGGTCATGGCGACTCCAGACGACGAGTTGGAGCTCAAAGCCTTTTTCAAGCCCTTTTCACCTTATAACGGCTCCGGGGGCTTGCGGCAAGGCCCGGTCCATGCCGCACAATTGCTGGCCGGACGTGCTGGCCGGACGCGCTGCTTGAGTTGGGGTCCATGGATTGGGGGGTGAATTGCGGGAGTCAGCTACCAACTTCGACGACGAACTGCGGTTGGAACAGGACTACGTCACCGGCCTGTACGCCCGGCTCGACGCTGAACGGGCGCAGGCGAAGTCGAGGTACAGCACCGCATTGCGGGGCGACGGCGAGACGCCGATGGATCGCGATGTCGAGGTGCGGGCACTGGCGCGGCGGATGAAGCGACTGGATGTCGCCGACGACGGGTTGTGTTTCGGTCGGCTGGACGGCATTTCGGGCAGCCGGGCCTACATCGGACGCATCGGCCTGCTCGACGAGGACAACGAGTACGAACCGTTGTTGATCGACTGGCGGGCGCCGGCGGCACGCCCGTTCTACACAGCCACCGCCGCCAACCCGGAGGACATCAGGCGGCGCCGCCAGTTCCACACCCGCGGACGTCGCGTCGTCGATTTCACCGACGAAGTGCTCGGCCGGCCGGGCGACGGTGACCAGCGCGAAAGTTCAAGCGACGCAGCCCTGCTCGCCGCCATCAACGCCCCCCGTGGCGACGGGATGCGCGACATCGTGGCAACCATCCAGGCCGAACAGGACTCGATCATCCGCCTGGATCACTCCGGCGTGCTGGTGATCGAGGGCGGTCCCGGCACCGGCAAGACGGTGGTCGCGCTGCACCGCGTCGCTTATCTGCTCTACACCCAGCGCGAGCGGATGGAACGCCACGGCGTGCTGGTCATCGGTCCCAATCCGGCGTTCCTGGACCACATCAGCCGCGTCCTGCCATCACTTGGCGAATCCACCGTGGTCTTCATGACCATCGGCGACCTGGTTCCCGGACTGCACATCACCGACGAAGACGAGCCAACGGCCGCGCGCCTCAAGGGTTCCCTGAAAATCCTCGATGTGCTCGCCGCCGCGATCGCCGATCACCAACGGCTGCCGGAGGATCCGCTGTTCATCAAGCTGTCCGATGTGACTTTGCGCATCGACGCCGAGACGGCGCAGTGGGCCAGGGAGGAAGCGCGCGACACCGGGCTGCCGCACAACGCGGCCCGCGCCGCGTTCACCGACATCGTCACCTGGGTCCTGACCGAGCGCGCGATCGGCAAGATCGGGCGGGGCTGGCTGACCCGGTCGGACCGGGACGCGTGGGAGAAGCTTCGCGAGGAGCTGATCGAGGAACTCGCGGACAACACCGCGTTCGCCGCCGCCCTCGACGATCTCTGGCCGATACTTACTCCGGATGCGCTGTTGTCCACGCTGTTCGAGTCACCAGAAAGGCTGCGCGCGGCCGGTGCCGATCCAGCGCTGTGGCGGGAAGTCGGCGATGCGTGGACGGTGTCCGATGTGCCCCTGCTGGACGAACTCGTGGACCTGCTGGGCGTCAACAAGGAAGCCGAGGAACTCGCCAGACGGACCGCTGAACGCGAGCAGGCTGAAGAGGCGGCATATGCGGCCGGGGTGCTCGACCTCATGGTCAGCCGGGAAGACCTGATGGACGACGAAGACCAGTTGCTCGCGCAGGACCTGCTCTATGGCGCGGACCTGGCCGACCGTTTCGTCGAACACGACCTGCGTGAACTGGCGGAACGTGCTGCGGCGGAACGGAATTGGACCTACCGGCATGTGGTGGTCGACGAAGCGCAGGAACTGTCCGAAATGGACTGGCGGGTGTTGATGCGACGCTGCCCGGCCCGATCCTTCACCGTGGTCGGCGATCTCGCACAACGACGGTCCGCGGCCGGAGCGACGTCCTGGGACGCGATGCTGCGACCGTATGTGCCCGACCGCTGGGTGTACCGGTCGCTGACCGTGAACTACCGCACGCCGGCGGAGATCATGGCCGTCGCCGCGGCGTTGCTGGCTGAGTTCGCACCCGATGTCGTGGCGCCCGAGTCGGTCCGCGCATGCGGTGTCCCGCCGTGGTCGCGGCAGCTACAAGAAGGCCAATTGGCTTCGGCCATAGCAGAATTCGTGCAGTACGAGGAGTCCCGCGAGGGCACCAGCGTGGTGATCGGGCCACCCGGCGTTCCCGGCGCGGTGCCTCCGTCGGCGACCAAGGGGCTGGAATTCGACGCCGTTCTGGTGGTGGATCCGCAGCGGATACTCGCCGACGGCCCACGCGGCGCCGCCGAACTCTACGTCGCGCTCACCCGCGCCACGCAACGCCTCGGCGTCCTGCATCAGGAACCGCTGCCCCCGGTACTGGCCGGCCTGGCGACCACGTCTCCGTCGATGTACCGCTGAATATTGGGCGCGACGGCGGCTACCACGTCCTCCTCGGACATCGACGCGACGGGTTCGATTCTCCAGATGAAGCGAATCAGGGCGAAGCCGATCAGCTGACTGGCGATCAACCCGCTGCGCCGCAACCGATCCGTCTCGTCGGTACCCAGTGTCGATCCGCCAATGAGGCTGCGCTCGACCACCGCGCGCAGCTTCTCCCGGGTGCGCTCGTCGTGCGCAGCCGTCAGCACCACGGCGCGCAATACCGGGCCGATCTCGTCGTCGGCCCAGGCGCCGAGCACGGCCCGCACCAGCTGGGTGCCCAACTCAGCGCGGGGCGTGGCCCACGTCGCGGCGACGGTCTCCAGCCATTTGGCCGGCGGCTCGGTCGCCGCGTCGAGCAGGCGCTCCTTGGAACCGAAGTAGTGATACACCAGCGCTGGATCGACGTCGGCGGCGCGGGCGACAGCCCTGATGGTGGTCCCCGCCCAGCCGTGCGTGGCGAATTCCTGCCTGGCGGAGTTGAGGATTCGTGCTTGCAGCACCCCGCGCTCGTCGCGCGGCCCGGGAGTCACCGCCTTCTTGGCCATCTGTTTCATCGTAGCGTGAGACTAATGCATAACGAGTACATAGCCCGCTGTTCATGTTTCGGAAGGCATTCGCGTGCCGGGTGTGCAAACATCGCTGACAGACTGTCTGCCGGTCTTCTGCCATGTTTCGGTGCGATTCCTAGGGAATAGGACCCACGATGACTGATCTCGATCAGACACCCTCCGACGAAATTCCTGCCGCCGGGCGGGCCGAACTGACCGAGCACTCCCGGACGGGGATGGGCGCCGCCGCGCTGCAACGCGCGATCACCGATCATCTGCGCTACTCGATCGGCCGCCCGGCGGCGGCGCTGCGGCCCGAGCACTACTACAAGGCACTCGCACTGGCCGTGCGCGACCGGATGCAGGACCGCCGGGTGGCCTCCACACAGGTGTCCCTCGATCTCGGCCGCAAGGTGACCTGCTATCTGTCGGCCGAATTCCTGATGGGTCCCCAACTCGGCAACAACCTGCTGAACCTGCGCATGGAAAGGGCGGCCAAACAAGCATTGTCGGCGATGGGCCAGAACTACGACGAAGTGCTGGCCTGCGAAGAGGAACCCGGTCTGGGCAACGGCGGCCTGGGCAGGCTCGCCGCGTGCTACCTGGACTCGCTGGCCACCCTCGAGCGCCCGGCGATCGGTTACGGAATCCGCTACGAATTCGGCATTTTCGATCAGGAGATTCACGACGGCTGGCAGGTCGAGCAGACCGACAACTGGCTGGACAGCGGAAACCCTTGGGAGATCGCCAAACCCGACGTCAACTACCTGGTCAAGTGGGGCGGTTACGTCGAGCACTACACCGACGACACCGGCCGCGAACGCGCCCGGTGGGTGCCGGGCCTGATGCTCAAAGGCGTCGCCTACGACACCCCCATCCAGGGTTACGGCGTCAACACCTGCAATGTGCTGACGCTGTGGAGCGCCCGTGCGGTGAAGTCGTTCGCACTGGAAGCGTTCAACACCGGCGATTACTACAAGGCGGTCGAGGACGAGGTCACCTCCGAGACGGTCACCAAGGTGCTCTACCCCAACGACGAACCGGAAGCGGGCAAGCGGCTTCGACTGCTGCAGCAGCACTTCTTCGTGTCCTGTTCGCTACAACACGTGCTGCACATCATGGACGATCTGGCCGACGTCTCGGTGCGTGAACTCCCCCAGCGATTTGCCCTGCAGCTCAACGACACCCACCCGTCGATCGGGGTTGCCGAATTGATGCGGCTACTGCTCGACGAGCGCCACCTGGACTGGGACGAGGCGTGGGACATCACCGTAGCCACGTTCGCCTACACCAACCACACGCTGCTGCCCGAAGCGCTGGAAACGTGGCCGTTGGAGATGTTCGGCGAGTCGCTGCCCCGTCATCTCGAGATCATCTACGAAATCAACCGCCGGTTCCTCGACGAGGTGCGTATCCGGTTCCTCGGCGACCACGACCGGGTCCGCCGGATGTCGCTGATCAGTGAGGACGGCGGCCGGAACGTCCGGATGGCGCACCTGGCCACGGTCGGCAGCCATGCCGTCAACGGTGTCGCCGCACTGCACAGCGAACTGCTGAAAGACAGTGTGCTGAAAGACTTTTACGAGATGTGGCCAGAGCGGTTCAGCAACAAGACGAACGGGGTGACGCCACGCCGTTTCCTGGCGCTGGCCAATCCCGGTCTGCGGGAACTGCTGGACCGCACCATCGGCGACGGGTGGCTGACCGATCTGGGCCGGCTGCGGGGGTTGGAGCAGTTCGTCGACGACTCGTCCTTCCGGGAGCAGTGGCGGGACATCAAGCGCAACAACAAGGCCCGCCTGGCGTCTTTCGTGCGTTCGGCGACGGGAGTGGAGCTGAATCCGGAATGGATCTTCGACATCCAGGTCAAACGGATTCACGAGTACAAACGTCAGCACCTCAACGTGTTGCACATCATCGCGCTCTACTATCGGCTCAAGCAGAACCCCGAACTGTCGATTCCCCCGCGCGCCTTCATCTTCGGCGGCAAGGCGGCGCCCGGGTACTTCCTCGCCAAGCGGATCATCAAGCTGATCAACGCCGTTGCGGAGACGATCAACAACGACCCGGAGGTCAACAAGTTCCTGAAGGTGGCGTTCATCCCGAACTTCAACGTGCAGAACGCCCATCTGATCTATCCGGCGGCCAATGTGTCCGAGCAGATCTCGACCGCCGGCAAGGAAGCGTCGGGCACCGGCAACATGAAGTTCATGATCAACGGCGCCCTGACGGTCGGCACCCTCGACGGTGCCAATGTCGAAATCCGTGAGGAGGCCGGGCCGGAGAACTTCTTCCTGTTCGGTCTGACGGTGCCGGAGGTCGAAGCGCTCAAAGCGAGCGGTTACCGACCGTCGGATTACATCGACCGCAACGAGGAGCTCAGCGCGGTGTTGGATCTGATTGCCGGGGGAACCTTCTCGCACGGCGATCATCAGGTGTTCCGGCCGCTGGTCGACAACCTGCGTTACCACGACTCCTTCCTGGTGTGCGCCGACTTCGCGTCGTACGTCGAATGCCAGGAGCGGGTGAGCCAGGCCTGGCAGGACCGGGATGCATGGACGAAGATGTCGATCCTCAACACCGCACGCAGCGGAAAGTTCTCCTCAGACCGCGCCATTGCCGAATACTGCGAAGACATCTGGAAAGTCTGGCCGCTGACCGTCAAGATCTGAGAATGCCCAGGGGGCTGCATGACCGAGTTTCGCGAGGAATACGGCTACGAGCCCGAACTCAAACGCACGCTGGGTTCTTTTCAGGTGTTCGCGGTCTCGTTCGCGTTCATCTCGGTGGCGGTGGGTATCTTCGGCACTTACGACGACCTGCTGCGAAACTCGGGTCCGGTGGGGATCTGGACATGGATCGTCGCCGCAATCGGACAGCTGTTGATCGCGTTGGTGATCGCGCAGTTCGCCGCTCGCATCCCGCTCAGCGGTTCGTCCTATCAGTGGGGTTCCCGGTTGGCCAACCCGAAGATCGGCTGGTTCTTCGGCTGGCTGACCTTCTGTTACCTGATCACCGGGCTGATGGCGATCGACAGCGCGATGTCGAGCACGTGCCTGATGCCGCTGTTCAACATGGCGCCGGATGAAGGCACCGCGCGCCTGATCACCGTGGCGGTCATGGTGATCCAGGCTGTGCTCGCGATCGCCTCGACAAGGATTGTGGCGCTGATCAATTCGGCCGCGGTCGCGATCGAACTGTCCATCGTCGTGGTGCTGGCCATTGCGCTCGTCGTTGCCGTCGTGGTGACGGGGAACGGATCAGTCGGCAATCTCACGTCGCGCGGTATCACCGAGGGAGCCCCGAACTACTTCGCTTTCGGCGGTGGGTTGATGGCGGTCATGATCGTGGGTCTGGGAACGCTGGTGGGCTTTGACTCCGCCGCCAATATGGCCGAGGAGGCCAAGGACCCCTTCCGCAGCGTCCCGCGTGCCATCGTGGGATCGGTGGCCGCCGCCAGCGTGCTGGGCCTGCTGTTCCTGGTCGCGTTGACGGTCGCCATCGACAACGTCCCCCGCGTCTCGGCCGCCGGGTCACCGGTGGCGATGATCATGCACGATCAACTCGGCACGGTGACCGAACGAATCTTCCTGGTCGCCATAGCGATTGCCTTCTTCGGCGGCGGGATGGTCACGCTGACGAGTGGCTCGCGCATGATTTTCGCGATGTCGCGTGACGACCGGTTCCCCGCCCACCGACTGATGCGGCGCGTCAATTCTCGTACTCAGACGCCTATTCCGGCGACCGTCGTGCCGGTCATCATCGGAATTGCGGTGCTGGCCGCGCTGCCGGGGGACGCCCTACTGGAGCTCATCACCTCCGGGACCGTGTTTCCGGCACTGACGTACGGCATGATCGTCGTCCTGTACCTGGCGGTGCGCAAACGACTCGATCGTCAGGAAGGGGCCTTTGACATCGGGCGATTCGAGTTGCCGATCGCGATCGCGGCGCTGATCTGGTCGATCTGCGCGTTGGTCATCCTGCTCTCCCCCGACGCCGCAACGGTCCCGATGATCATCGTGGCAGGCCTACTGGGGGCGGGTGCGCTGTATTTCGGGTACATGATGATCTTCAACCGCGAAGTACTCGACCACGAGCCTGGCGATCTGACCGTCTTCTCACACTGAGAAACGGGGCCGGTTAACCGCTTTCGTTGGCCACCCATACGGCGACGTAACCGATGGGGATGCCGGTCTTGCGTGCGATGCACTGCCGCGCCGCGAGTTCGACCGCCGACCGTCGACCGGCGCGGGCGATCCCGTCCACCTCGGGTATCCGGATCAACCATCCGTCGGCGTCACGGCTGATGTCGATGTCGAAGCACTGGCCAACCGTTACGCAGTTCAAACGCTGGGTACGACCCCTGCGCGCCGAATGCGGGCGCCGCAGAGTGGGCTGAAGAGGCATAGGTGTGTTCCTGAGTCGATGACGGACCGCGCGCAAGACTAATGCGACTGCGGAGTAAAACCTAATCGGAACTCGGAAAAGGAGGCAGCGTGTCGATTGTTCTGGTGCACGGCAATCCGGAGACGGACGCGATCTGGGGTCCGCTGGTCGACGCGCTGGGCCGCGACGACGCGGTGCGGCTGTCCCCGCCCGGGTTCGGCGCGCCCCTGCCGGAGGACTTCCCGGCGACCTACCTCGCCTACCGCGACTGGCTCGAAGGCGAGCTGGAGCGGATCGGCGGCGCGATCGACCTGGTCGGCCACGACTGGGGTGGTGGGCACGTGATGAATGTGGTGATGCACCGGCCCGAGCTGGTCCGAAGCTGGGCGAGCGACGCGGTCGGCCTGTTCGACCCCGACTACGTCTGGCATGACCTGGCCCAGGTCTGGCAGACGCCGGGCGAGGGCGAGCAACTCGTCGACACCATGCTGGGCGGCACCGTCGAGGACCGGGCGGCGCAGATGGGTGCGCTCGGCATACCGCCGGAAATCGCGACGTCGATTGCGCAGGAGCAGGGTCCGGCGATGGGCCGGGCGATCCTGGCGCTCTACCGGTCGGCGAGCCAACCGGCGATGGCCGAAGCCGGACGGTCGCTCGAGAACGCGGCGACCCGGCCCGGGTTGTCGTTGCTGGCGACCGACGACCCCTACATCGGCGGCGAGGAGACGAGGCGGCGCGCAGCCGACCGGGCCGGGGCCCGCACCGCAGTGCTTGATGGGCTCGGTCATTGGTGGATGGTGCAGGACCCGGCACGGGGTGCGGCGGCCCTGACCGAGTTCTGGAATTTGCTGGACTGAGCGACCCACGTCGCAAACAGGCCTTACGCTTCGTCTCGTGGGGAAATATCTCGTGCTGTATTCGCCGGCCCACCGCACCGGCCAGGAGCTTCGGTGGCGCCTCGCTGAAGACGCCGATGTCACGGACGTGCGCCGTCGCCTCGACAAGGCGCAACCGGGTGAATTCGTGACCGTTCCCGTGGTGCTCGAAGACGAACTGGACACGCTGTTGCTGCGCGTACAACCCCATCAGTTCGGTGCCTGGCTGGTTCTGGACCTGGCCGAGGTGCAGCGTTCGACGGCCCCCCTTCCTGCCGCGCGCGCCCGGGTGCCCGATTTCGGGCAGATCTTCCGCGACGCGGCCGAAGCGGTGCGGGAATCCACGCGCCAGCAGCACAAGTGACACAACCGGTTCGGCGATGAAGCGTCATTTCGCCGAATTCCTCGGCTTCCGCTACGTGCCGTCGGAGGGGCCGGACTCGATCGTCGAGGCCTTGCCGGCTGCGGAGCACTGCAACGAACGCGGAAGCGTCCACGGTGGGTTTCTCGCGGCCCTGCTGGACACCAGCACCGGCCTGGCGGTCCACTCCGCACTCGGTGACGGAGTGGCGGCACCGCACTTCGACTTGACGATCCAGTACCTGCGCCCGGCGGTTGCCGGGACGCTGCTCACCTGCACGGCGCGCACGACGAAGGCCGGTCGCCGCGTCGTCGCCTCAGAGGCGGAGGTGTTCCAGGACGGCAAGTTGGTTGCCCGGGCGATCGGCAGTCACGCGGTCGTTTGACCCGGACCGTCGTGCAGGCGGACCGAGACGGTGACCCGGCCCCTGCTGTCGCGGGTGGCCACCGCGCGCCCGGTGTGCTCGGTGCCGTCGAGTTGCAGCGCCATCGGGCCGCCGTCACCGAGGAAATTGCGCCACCACGTCTTCGTCTCGGGCAGGTTGGCGTTGATGGTGACCTCCTCGCCGGTGCGGCGGTAGGCCACCGGGATGCTGAACTCGCGTCCGGACTGTCGTCCGGTGTAGGTCAGCATGGTGATGTTGCGATTCACCAGCCCGCCGAAACGGCGCGATCTGGCCAGCGCGGCCACCGGCGCGTTGATCAGAGGCGCGGCGCGCATCACAAGTCGCCCAAGGGTTTTCGGTTTCGCAGTCATGTTCGGAGTAGTCCTTTCGGGTGTGAGTCAGGCGGCCAGAGTTAGGCACAGTGCAGTGAGGGCAAGACCCTGCAGGACGGCACGAGCGTTGATGATCCGATCCCAATCGGCCTGCAGGGCACGAACATTCGTCAATACCCGATTGTTTTCGGCGGCGGCGGTGAGCCTTCGGTTTATTGGCGCGCTCACCCGCAGGTAGAGCAGCAGCCAGATCACCAACAGGACAACGGCGACCCCGGCCGAGATCGCCTGGGCCCAGTGCCCGGCGAGGGCGGCAAACGCCGCACTGGCGGCGGCCGCGGCCACACCGACCACCCCTGGCACGGGCATCCGCCGGTCGCCGTAGCGGTGCACGAATCCGCTCACCGCGGCCAGAGCGCGGTCGTCCACGTGGGCCAGCGCGGGCCGCAACACGATCGCGCTGAACACGTCGGTGCCGTAGACCACCGCGTTACCGATGACGGCGATCAACGCGGCGAGTTGGGCGAGTTGTGTCAGGGACATCTCGGAGACTCCTCTTTGCCGATGCTAGATATGCTAGCAATGCTAGGACTCGTCGCCGATGGCGTCAATAGCATTGCTACTAGTTCTAGCGATGCTATTGTCGCGTATGCCCGTCGAAGACCGTCGCACGCGCGAGCGAGCTGCACGGCAGCGGTTGATCGTCACCACCGCGCGCCGGCTGGCCGAAACCGAAGGTTGGGACGCCGTCACCACCCGACGGCTGTCCGCCGAGATCGAGTACAGCCAGCCCGTGCTCTACTCCCACTTCACCAACATGGATCAACTCGCGCGGGCCGTCGCCCTCGAAGGCTTCGGCGAACTCACCGAAAAGCTAAGTGCCGCGCGTGCCGGCGCCGAGACCACGACCGACGCGCTGAGCCGGTTGGCGCACGCCTATGTCGACTTCGCCCGGGAAAATCCGGCGCTCTACGACGCGATGTTCACCCGAGCGACCACCCTGCACTTCGCCGCGGCAGACACCCCGCCCGAACTGGAAGCGGCCTTCGCCGAGTTGCGCGACGCGGTTACACCACTCGCGCAGCACCGGGACGCGGACACCCTCGCCGAGGTGCTCTGGGCAGCCCTGCACGGGTTGGTCAGCCTCGGGCGCACCGGCCGGCTGCGCCCAGACTTCGAGGCCGACCGCCTCCAGCTTCTGATCGCTCAGCTTTCCGAATAATCTGCCGACTCGGCCCTTTTCGGCCCCTTTTCCAGGCGTAGAAATTCGAGGCGTAGAAAACCCGACACCGGGTAAACACACGTGTAATAGTTGCCGTGCAGAACCGGAGGGCTGCGCCGTGAGGTGGTTACTGGGTGTGATGGGCACCGCGGCCGTGCTCGGATCGCTGTTCGGGCTGACCCTGCCGTTGTCCCTGCACGTGGTCGATCGCAGTGGTTCACCGATCGCCTGCGGCACCGCGTTTCACCCCGACCAACGCCGCGCGGCCCGCGAAGACACCGTTAATCAAGAGCTGCACAACAGTTTTGGCGCACCGTACGAATCCAGCGACTATGGGGCTCAGTGCGATGCGCTCATCTCCGCGCGACGCGGCGTCTCGGCCCATGTGATGGCCTTTGGGGCGGCGTTGCTGGGGATCACTTGCCTGTTGGGCTTCGGCGTGAGGAGTGCCGCGGTCTTCTCCCCACGGAGCGGTGGCCTGCCTACGCCACTGCGCGACCCTAAACCCGCGCCGGCGACCGTCGCGTCCTGCGACGATCTACACAAAGCACTGAGCACCATCGGCATCCGCGTCCAGCATTGAGCCGTCCAGCACTGAGTCACGTTTCGGAGCGGCGCTGAGTTCCAGGCGCCACGGTCGGCGCCGGAAGTTGCGACGGTTCGCATCCGGAGGGCGGCAAATTCACGGACATCGTCGACCGGTGATGACACGATATCGACGTGGACCCCAGCGCGGACGACGGTCCCGGTGCACGGACAGCCACCGGGCCGTCCTGCGGGTCGTGTGGCACGCAACTCCTGGCGAGTTTCAAATTCTGTAGCGAGTGCGGCGCGCAGGTCACACGCGTCAGCCCATCGGCTCAGTACAAGCAAGTCACGGTGCTCTTCGCCGACGTGGTGCGGTCGATGGACATAGCCGCCGCCTTGGACATGGAGCGGTTACGCGAGGTGATGACCGAGTTGCTGGTGCGTTCGGCGGCGGTGGCACGCCGCTATGGCGGCGGCACCGTGGAGTACACGGGTGACGGTTTGATGGTCATCTTCGGTGCGCCAGTTGCGTTGGAAGATCACGCTTTTCGAGGGTGCCTTGCTGCACTGGCGATTCAGAAGGAGGTCGACCGACTGGCGGCGGGGGTGGCACAGCGCGACGGCGTGGCCCTGCGGCTGCGGGTGGGAATGAATTCGGGCCGGGTTATCGCCGGTGAAATCAGCCGCGGTTCAACGCTATACGCGGCTACGGGTGAGACCGTCGGCTTTGCACATCGGATGCAGTCGGTGGCACCCCCGGGCGGAGTCATGCTGTCGGACGCGACCGCGCGATTGGTCGAGCACGCCGTGACGTTGGCGGTACCCGAATGGTTGCGCATCAAAGGCGTCGAAGACCCGGTTCGCGGCCGGCGACTTCTCGCGATCGACCCACACGATGGTTTGGTAGGCCGCGTCGAGACCAGCCTTGTCGGGCGGCGCTGGGAGGTGGCGGCTCTCGACGCGATGCTCGAGCGCACGATCGGCCGGCGCGGTGGTGTGGTCAATGTGGTGGGGCCACCCGGCATCGGAAAGAGCCGACTGGCTCGGGAGGCGGCGGCCCTGGCCGCCGGTCGTGGCGTCGAGGTGTTCTGGGGATACTGCGAATCGCATGCTCGGGATGTTCCGTTCCACGCGGTGACTCGCCTACTGCGCGCACGAACCGGAGTGGTCGCCTTGGATGACGACGCCGCCCGTGCGCTCCTACGCCGGCAGCTGCCAGACGCGAACTCGCAGGATTTGCTGCTGCTCGACGACCTGCTCGGTATCGCCGACCCCGATATGCCCTTGCCCCAGATGGACCCGGACGCGCGGCGGCGGCGGTTGACCGCGCTGATCGACGCCTACGCGCTGGCGCAGACGCAACCGGCGCTGCTGATCGTCGAGGACGCGCACTGGATTGACGCGGTCAGCGAGTCGTTGCTGGCCGACGTGCTGGCGGTGCTTCCCAGCACCGCGTCCATGGTGCTGATCACTTCCCGCCCCGAGTATGAGGGTGCGCTACTGGAAGTGCCGGGAGCCCAGACCATACCCGTTGCGCGACTGAGTGATTCACAGATCAGCGGGCTGCTGCAAGAGCTGCTGGGATCGGACCCCTCGGTCGGACAACTCAAAGGGGTGATCGCCGAACGGGCGGCCGGGAATCCGTTCTTTGTCGAGGAGATGGTGCGCGAGTTGGTTCAGCGCCGGGTGCTGACCGGTGACGGCGGCGACTACATCTGTGCCGCCGACGTCGCCGAGGTGAGTGTGCCGGCCACGGTAGCGGCGACAATCGGGGCGCGCATCGACAGGTTGAGTCCGCCGGCCAGGCGAACGCTGCACGCGGCGTCGGTGATCGGAGCCCGCTTTGACGCGGGGCTGCTGCGCACCTTGGGCGTCGATGCGGTGTATGACGAGTTGCTACGCGCGGAATTGATCGATCAGATGCGATTCGGCGAAAGCCCTGAATACGCCTTCCGCCACCCGTTGATCAGGTCGGTGGCCTACGAATCGCAGCTGAAATCCGATCGAGCCGAGTGGCACCGGCGTCTTGCGGCCGCGATCGAGGAGCGTGCGGCGGTGTCGGCGGAAGACGACGCGGCGCTGATCGCCGAACATCTGCAGGCAGCGGGTGAGTTATCCGGCGCTTATGCCTGGCATATGCGTGCCGCCGCGTGGTCGACCAACCGCGATCTCGTTGCGGCCCGGCTGAGTTGGGAACGGGCCGGCCGGATCGCCGACGGGTTACCGGCCGACGACCGCGACCGGCTGGCCATGCAGATCGCCCCGCGCGCCATGCTGTGTGCCACTGACTGGCAGGCCCGGGAGGCTCAGGAGAGCCAGGAACGTTTCGCGGCGCTGTGCGAGTTGTGTGAGGCGGCCGGGGACAAAGTGTCACTGGCCATCGGGATGACCGGCCCGGCGACCGAACACTGTTACGCCGGACGTGCGGATGCGGCGGCGGCCGTTTCATCCCAGCAGATGGAGCTGCTCGAGGTGACCGGTGACCTCACCCCGACCATGGGACTGGTTCCCATCGCGTTCGTCAACTGGATCGGGGTAGGTGCATTCGACAAAATCATGCGGTGGTCGCAGACCGTCATAGACCTGGCTGATGGGGATCCCGGCAAAGGCGCCGGTTTCGGTGTGGCTTCACCGCTGGCGATCGCGTCGGCATGGCGGGGCACTGCTCGATGGTGGTTGGGCCGCGCCGGATGGCGCCAGGACCTCGACGACGCTATGTCGCTGGCTCAACGCAGCAATGCTGAGACCTTCTCGGGCGCCTCGGCGTGGACCTACGGTTTCGCACTGCAGTACGGGGTTCTCCGGGCCGAAGACTCGGTGGTGCGGGTGAGCGAGGACGCGCTACGGACCGCCCAAGCAGCCAGCAGCGATCGCGCGATGGGTCTGGCCGCCTACACCTTGGCCGTCGGGCTTCTCAATCGGGATGCCGCCGCAGACCGGCACCGCGGACTGGAGCTGATGATGCAAACCCGCGACATCTGGCTGCGCAAGCGAGCCCTTTTCCTGATCCCGGTCACCGACATGTGGGCCGCTTGGGAAACGTCAAGGCGCGGCGACCGCGAGGCCGCGATTCCGCTGATGCGCCAGGCGGCGCGTGAGTTACGTCAGGCGGGACACCTCTTCTACGGGGTTTGGGCCACCGGCGTGCTGGTCCAGACGCTACTGGAGCGCGGCAAGGATGATGATCTGGTCGAAGCGCACGAGGCGATCGACTGGTTGACAAAGCTTGCGGCCGAACACGAGTCGGTGATGCTCGAGATCATGCTGCTGCGGCTGCGTGCGCTGCTTTGCCGGGTTGCGGACAACCAGGGCGCCTACCGCGACTTGGCGGATCTCTACCGTGCGATGGCCTCAGAGCTCGGCTTCGAGGGCCATCTGGCCTGGGCGAACGCGATGCTGTGAGCCGGTCCTGTTGGCGGCCGCGCGAGTCGTGCGGAGGAACGCGCGGCGCAGTGAATATTCTCAGCGCATGGTCGACACCGCCAGGGACATCGTCGTCATTCACACCGACGGCGGGTGCCGACCCAATCCCGGGCCCGGCGGGTGGGGTGCCGTGCTGCGGCAACGGCAGCACGTCCGTGAGATGTACGGCGGTGAGTCCACTCCAACCAGCAACAACCGGATGGAACTGACGGCGCCGATCATGGCGCTGGAGGCACTGACCCGCGCGGTGCACGTCCACCTCCACACCGACAGCACCTATGTCCGGAACGGCATCACCAAGTGGGTGCTCGGCTGGGAGCGCAACGGCTGGATGACTGCCGCGAAGCAGCCGGTGAAGAACGTCGACCTGTGGCAGAGGCTGCAGGCCGCCTGCGCGCGACACCGGGTCGAGTGGTTCTGGGTGAAGGGGCACGCGGGTGTCGCTGACAACGAACTCGCCGACCAACTGGCGACCAGAGGTCTACAGGAAGCGATCGGCTGGCAGCGATCGCCATAGCGGCGAAATCTCAGTCAGGGTGGCGCGGTAGCGGTGCCGCCGTCGCGCGGCGGACGTCGACGAGTTCTGCGACGACAGCGGCTGCGGCGGGCATTCCCAGGTAGAAGCCCTGGCCCAGATCGCAACCGTGGTCACGCAGCCAGGTCACCGTCTCGCCATCCTCCACTCCTTCGGCAACCACCGTGATGCCCAATTCGTGGCTGAGATCGATGACGGCGCGAACCACTGCCGCGGCCCGTTGATGACCCGTCACTGACGCAATGAAATGGCGGTCGAGCTTCACCTCGTCGATTTGCAGGTCACGCAGGTAACTCAGCGCCGAATACCCGCTGCCGAAATCGTCGATCGCCACCCGGATGCCGCGTTCACGTAGCCCCCGCAACACCGCCGTCACCTGACTCAAGTCGTTGAGAACAACATCTTCGGTGATCTCGACGGTCAACCTGTCCGCGGGCAGGCCGCGGTCTTCGAGCGCACGGCACAGCCTGACGGGCAGTTGCCTGTCGCGCAGCAGCGCCGCGAACAGGTTGACCGCCACCGGCACCCCTTTTCCCACTGCCATCCACTGCGCAGCATCTTCGAGTGCCTTCTCGAACACCAGATCGGTTACCGGCCGCATCAAACCCTGCCGACGTACGAGCGGTATGAATGTGTCCGGTCGCAACACACCCAACTGCGGGTGCGGCCAACGCAGCAGCGCCTCCACCCCCACGACGTGGCCGGTGCTCAACTGCACTTTCGGCTGGTACACGACATCGAGTTCGCCGCGGTCGATGGCATGACGCAACTCCCCCAGCAAGCGGACCTGTGCAGCTCCATCACTCCCGCGCTGGTCAGCCTCTCTGTCCGACAAGTCCACCGCTTCGGGATCGATCAGCATCATGTCCGGACTGAACGTGGACACCAACGAACTGCGTGAGCGTTTCGCGGCGTACATCGCCAGGTCCGCTCGCGTCATCAACCCTTCCGGCGCCAGATTCGGCTCTGCGACGAGGCAACCGCCATCCCGACACTGGGACGCAGCAGCATCTCCTGGCCGTCGATCACAAACGGCTCATCGAAGGCCTCGACGACGTCCTGTGCGATTGCCTGGGAACGATCGACCCGGCCCTCGAGCAGCAGCGCGAACTCGTCGCCGCCCAGCCGCGCGACCGTGTCCCCCGGCCGCGCGCAACGAGCGAGCCGCTCGGCGACCCCGACCAACACGCTGTCGGCGGCCGGATGACCCAGGCTGTCGTTGACCAGTTTGAAGTCATCGAGGTCCAGCGACACCACTGCCACCCCACGATCATCGCGCTGACGCAACGCCATCGCGTGAGCCAACCGATCGTGAAACAGGACCCGGTTCGCCAGCCCGGTCAAAGGATCGCGCAGTGCCTGATCGGCTACCGCGGAGAGCAGTCGCCTGTTCTCCCAGGCGGCGTATGACTGCCGCATGAAGACGAGCGCCATCAGCACCGGAACCCCCACTCGCAGTGGGCCGGTCATCGCCATGGCCGGCCCGACGGTGCCGGCCAGCAGCAAGGGCAGATAGGGCAGCCACAGCGTCGCCCACGTGGGCACCAGATCCGTCGATCGTGCCGCTGCTCGCGCTCCCCTGGCCACCAGAGCTGCGGCTCCCAGGATGATCAGCGACACCGCCCACCCGACGTCGACTGCAAACCAAGCGTCGAAGCGGCCGGTCGCGATCTGATAACTGAGCGCGATATCGGACAGCTCTCGTAGCAGGAAGGCGGCGGCAACCAACCACAGCGGGCCCCGCTGTCCGGCGCCTGCGTGCGCGAGAGCCAGCACGGCAACCATCGCAATGAAGAGATCGAGGGCTGGATAGACGTGCGCAGGAGCCGATCCCACTGCACCTTCCCGAATCGTCTGCTGGTACAGAGATTCCTCGCCGGTAGCCAACAACAGCACGACCAGAGCCACGGCGACGACCAGGCAGTCCAGTAATAGACGCGTCCGCGAACGTGCGGTCATCCTGGCCGGCAACTGAAGAATCGCGGCGACGGCCAGCACGGAAAACGCCCAGTACATCGCGTCCACCGGTGAAGGCGAGGAAACCTGGTGCAAGACGAGCGAGTAGAACGCCCCGGTAAGTCCGGCCACTGCCAACGCCGCCAACGCGACCGACATCGTGGTCCAGGCGGCACGGCTGCGGCCATGGGCTGACCGCGCGGCCAGCGCCGAGCACACGGTTGCGTAGATCGAGAACACGACCGGACCGACAGAGTCGACGACGATCACGACACCGTCACCACCCCACCCGAAGGCGAGCCAGAGAGCCATACCCAGACACACGAGCACCGAGAACGCGACCGCTGAAGCGGATCGCGGATCTCGGCGAGCGTTCACAATTTCATCTTCGCGGTCATCTTTACGGTCATCTTTGCGTCGTCACCTTCGGAACAGATCGAATTCCCCTCGTTTGGATACGTAGCAAAGCTCAACGATTTCGGCGCTGTGCCCGCATTCTGCGATCTTGAGCCGAACTGGCCCACTTTACAATCACCGCGCGGCGCAGGGGACTTACGCGCCACCCGCAGGAATTGCCTCTTCGACCCCGCTTGGGGCTCGGGCGGGTGAACCGCACGGACCGATTTGGTATCAGCTGCAAAACGCCACTTCTGTTCCCAACAGTCACATACTTAACATCACGCGATGCAGGACTGCTCGATCAATTTTTGTTTACGCCAGGCGCGCCCTGTTGCTCGTCGAGACCTATTGCGCTATGCCATCGCCCTGTCTGCCCTGCCGGGCTTGCACGCGGTGTCGGCAACCGCACCTGCGGGGGCTGCCGCCGCACCCAAGTTGATCGACTTCGCTATGCACCAGATTCCAGCCGAACACATCAAAGCCGCCGGCTACTCCGGGGTCATCAACTACGTGTCGCTGTCGCGTCCCGGCTCGTCCTTCGGCGCGAAGCCGATCACCCGGCCCTACGCCGAACAGCTGACCGCCGCCGGGCTGATGATCGTCAGCAACTACCAATACGGCAAGCCGGGCGGGACAGCACAGTCGGACTTCAAGCGAGGGTTCGCCGGCGGCGTCGAGGATGCCCGCACCGCCTGGAAGCTCCACACCGCCGCGGGCGGCGGTCAGAGTGCCCCGATCTTCTTCACCATTGACGAGGACATCAACCGTGACACCTGGAACAACGTGGCGCTGAAGTGGTTTCGCGGAATCAATTCGGTGCTGGGCGTGCAACGCACCGGTGTCTACGGCGGCATCGACGTGTGCCAATGGGCGGCCGCCGACGGGGTCATCGGAAGTTCACGCACCCCCGGCCACCGGTGGGCCTGGCAGACCAAGGCCTGGTCCGGCAGCAAGATCGACCCCGCCGCGGTGCTCTACCAACGCGTGGTGAGCACCGCGTCAAACCCAGGCCCCAAGGTCGGGGGGCAGGAAGTGGATGTCAACGACGTGCTCGCCGCGGATTGCGGCCAGTGGAATCTACACCCCTGAGCCCGGCTAACCTTCAACGTCGTGGAATCGCCGACCCGGGCAAAGCTGGCCGATGGCCGTGACTTGCTGTTCTTCTCGTTGCCCGGGCACCGTCCAGCGCCGGTTCCGGATCGCCGGCCTCTGCCCGCGCAAAACCCCGACCAGTCGGAGTTGCGCTTCGACCGGTCAACCGGACAGTGGGTGATCATCGCCGCGCTACGCCAGGACCGCACCTACAAGCCGCCCGCCGACCAGTGCCCGCTGTGTCCGGGTCCGACCGGACTAATTAGCGAGGTGCCCGCCCCTGACTATGACGTGGTCGTTTTCGAGAACCGGTTCCCGAGCCTCTCCGGCGACGCACGGTCGACTCCGGCGTCAAATGCCGCATCAATCCTGGCGCCTGCGGATGGCGGCTTTGTGTCGGCGCCGGGACACGGTCGATGCGAGGTGATCTGCTTTTCCAGCGAACACTCCGGGTCGTTCGCGGATTTGGAGCCGGCCCATGCCCGGTTGGTCGTCGATGCGTGGCGGCACCGCACCGCTGCCTTGATGGCCGAACCGGGCATCGAGCAGGTGTTCTGTTTCGAAAACCGCGGCGAGGAAATCGGGGTGACGCTGACCCATCCGCATGGTCAGATCTACGGCTATCCCTTTCTGACGCCGCGGATCACCGCGATGCTGGGGCAGGCACGTGAACATCGGATGCGCTACGGCGGCAACCTCTTTGCCGACCTGTTAGCGCGCGAGGTCGCCGATGGCAGTCGCGTGGTGGCGCGCACCGAGCACTTCACCGCCTTTGTGCCGTTCGCGGCGCGCTGGCCGGTCGAGGTGCACCTCTACCCGAACAGGTTGGTGCGCAGTCTGGTTGATCTTGAGGAGGTCGAACTGGACGGGTTCGCACAGCTGTACCTCGACGTGCTGGGGCGATTCGACCGCATGTACGCCCCCACTCCGCTGCCCTACATTTCCGCCCTACACCAGTTTGCCGCGACCGAAGCCCAAGCCGACGGCTACTTCCACGTCGAGTTGATGTCAGTCCGGCGCAGCGCCACCCAGCTCAAATACCTGGCGGGCTCCGAGTCTGCGATGGGGGCGTTCATCAGCGACGTCATGCCCGAAAGCGTGGCCCAGCGACTGCGGGAACTCGGATGACGGTCCGCTTCGCCGCACCCGGGCGGATCAACCTGATCGGGGAACACACCGATTACAACCTCGGCTTTGCACTGCCGATCGCGCTACCGGAGCGCACCACCGTCTCGTTCACCCCCGACCACAGCGATGCGATCGTGGTCAGCAGCGATCGCGCGGCCGGATCCGTGCGCATTCCACTGGGCACCGCACCCGCTGACCCCGACAGCTACATCGAGGGCTGGGCCGGCTACGTCGCCGGCGTGATGTGGGCGCTGCGTGAAGCCGGCCACCCGGTGCCCGGGGGCGCGATGTCGATCACCAGCGAAGTGCCGATCGGATCGGGCCTGTCTTCCTCGGCTGCGTTGGAGTGTGCGGCGCTGGGCGCGATCGCGTTGGCCGCCGATACACACATCGACCGAATGGAACAGGCACAGCTTGCGCAGCGCGCTGAGAACTACTATGTAGGCGCGCCAACGGGTTTGCTTGACCAGCTGGCATCGCTGTTCGGTGCACCGGCCACCGCTTTGCTGATCGATTTTCGCCGCCTCACCGTCACGCCGGTCGCATTCGACCCGGACGCGGCCGGCGTCGCGCTGATGCTGATCGACTCCCGAACACGCCACACTCATGCCGGCGGAGAGTATGCCGCTCGACGCGCATCGTGCGAGAGAGCGGCCGAAGATCTCGAGGCGTCATCACTGCGTGAGGTTCAAGACCGCAGCCTGTCGGTACTGGCCGCGGTGACCGACCCTGTCGCTGCCCGTCGTGCTCGTCATGTGTTGACCGAGAACCGCCGGGTGCTTGACTTTGTTGCCGCGCTGGGTGATTCGGATTTCGCCCAAGCCGGCCGGATCATGAGCGCCTCGCACGCGTCGATGCGCGACGATTTCGAAATCACCACCGGGCACATCGACCTGATCGTCGATGCCGCCATCGATGCCGGAGCTCTGGGTGCCAGGATGACCGGCGGCGGATTTGGGGGCTGTGTGATCGCCTTGGTGCCGACCGACCGGGCGGATATGGTCGGCGAGGCGGTGCGCCGGGCGACGTGTGACGCCGGGTTCGTGCGGCCGACGATCACCCGAACCCGGGCCGCGGGGGGCGCCGGGGCGGTCCGGTAAGAGGTCCGGAAGCCCTGGCGCCCTAGCGCCCTCGCTGCCGCCGCACCTCAAACGGTCCAAATCGTTCAAACCTGCGCAATCACCTCACCCGGGGAACTATCGTCGTTTCGTGAGGCGTCGAACGGTGCTGAAGCTACCGGCGCTGCTGGCGGCAGGGCCTACCCTGACGCGCGCGCCCCGCGCCGCCGCGCAGCAGAGCCGGTGGTCGCCCGAGCGAGCCAACGGCTGGTATCAAGGGCAAGCCTGGCCCGTCGGTGCCAACTACATCACCTCGAACGCCATCAACCAGCTCGAGATGTTTCAGGCCGACACCTTCGACCCACAACGCATCGATGTCGAACTCGGCTGGGCGCAGCAGCACAAGCTGAACACGGTGCGGGTATTCCTGCACGATCAACTCTGGGCCCAGAATCCCTGGGGCTTCCGAATGCGTCTGGCCGAGTTTGTCACCATCGCGGCGAAACATCGCATCAAGCCGATCTTCGTTTTCTTCGACTCGTGTTGGGATCCGTTCCCACAGCCGGGTCCTCAGCGTGCGCCGACGCCCGGCGTGCACAATTCCGGCTGGGTGCAAAGTCCGGGGGCTCAACACCTCGACGACCTGGACTACCGCCGCACGCTGCACGACTACGTAACGGGAGTGTTGAACCAATTCCGCTCCGACGATCGCATTTTGGCTTGGGATCTGTGGAACGAACCCGACAATCCATCGCGTGCGTACCGCAAGGTCGAGCGGAAGGACAAGCTGGAGCGGGTCGCCGACCTGCTCTCATTGGTATTCGATTGGGCACGTTCGGTGGATCCGAGTCAGCCACTGACGAGTGCCGTGTGGCAAGGTGAGTGGGGAAACCCCAACCGCCGCAGCGTAATTGCCAACATACAGCTGGACAATTCCGATGTGATCACATTTCACAGCTATGACCGACCAGCGGGTTTCGAGGCTCGGATCGCCGAACTCACTCCGCTGGGGCGGCCAATCATCTGCACCGAGTACCTGGCCCGGACGCTCGGCAACACCGTCGAAGCAATATTGCCAATTGCGAAGCGCTACAACGTAGGTGCGATCAACTGGGGTTTCGTCGCCGGGAAGACCCAGACCTATCTGCCCTGGGACTCATGGGATCATCCGTATACGACGACTCCGGAGACCTGGTTTCAAGACCTGATCCAGCCGGATGGAAAGCCGTACCGCGACAGCGAGATTCAAACCATCGGCAAACTGAGCAGCCCCGAAGACGCCGGCAGCCGCGGCCCAGGGTGACTGTTCATTGTGTTGCCCTCCGCCGCGCCCCTTCCTTCTTGACGTAGTTGATGGCGAGCACCAAGCCCAGCACCAGCAGCTCGTCGCGCGGATCCAGCACCTCAATCCGGTACCTGTCGCGGACAGACCATTGCTTGTCGATTCGCCCGATGACAGCGCCGCCACGCTGGATTTCAAAATTCATGTCCCAGATATTGCCCACCACCTCGACGCCGTACGCATCGATGCTGTACTTGGGCTGGAAAAAGCTGGGCTTCTTCTGGATCACCGCTACCTGCTGGCCGCCGATTTCGAGCGTAAAGCGCGGCAGCAGCGAGACAATCGTGTGCGTTACGCCAGCCAGGTCCCGACCCTGCACGTCGTAAATACGAAATTCTTTCGGGATCTTTAAAAAGCTACCGATGACCTGATAGCGAGGATTTCCCGCGTCGTCCGTCACCCAAAACTCGCCACCCAGCGAGAACATTTTTGCGTTGATGATCAGATTGCTCAAAGCAGTCTCCGAAGCCCTATGAGGAAAATCCTCGACCATCCATCCACAGCGGTGGCTCCTGGTCGTTGTACATGCTTGTGGGCCGCCATCGCTGTCGGTGCAACAGCCGGCCGGCGTGGTGCTCGGCTACGTCCTTCAGATACTCGACGTCATCGCTGGTCCACGGGTGCTGGCCCGTCCCGTCCAACGACCACCTCGGTTGGCCGTCCTGCTCGAAGCGGGTTATGCGGTAACGCCAGGCGACGTGCGCACCCTTGGCGTCAACCTGCCAGTCCAGCAGCCGCGGACGGATGACGTCGGGCACTCGCTGGTCAAATTCCCAGGGCTCGGTTATGCGGATCTCGATGAACTCGCCGCCCACGAGTCAACCCTACCAAGGAGCCGGACCGACGATCATTGGTTCTAGCTGCGAAAATAATGGCCTTCTAGGCTCCCGATCCTGTTTCGAGGGCCGTCACGGCGCGCCCACGACGAAACGCACTCCGCCTATCTCGGCGACCGGCCCCGCGCCGCGGGGCAGGCCCTCGAGGCCCGGTGTCAACCAGATCTCGGAGATGCCTTCGGCGCGGCCGTCGACCGCCGGTACGAACCGCACGGCTTGGCCGGCCGCATGCAGCCGGACCACGGCCAGCCGGCCATCTTCCTCCGCGTCGAGCCCGAGAACCTGGGCCCACCGGTGAGCGGCCGTGGGCGGTTCTTCCACGCTGACCGTGATGCCGGCGATTCCGCCGGCCGAGTGATCGGGCGCGGTGCCCGTCCATGCCGGTCCCGCCCAGCGCCACGAGCGGGTGGGCGACGCCCAGTCGAGGGACACGATCGCCCCGGGGATGTCCTTGGGGTGCAAGTGGGTACCGGCGATGTCCTCGAGGTCAACCTTCCACACGACTCGAACTCCCAGCTCGGCCACCCGGCGGCGGGCCCCCTCGAGCGAGGGCACATGGAAAATGGCCATGTAGCCGCTGTCTGATCCGCGGCGGACCAGGTAGCGCCCGGCGGTGGTGTCGGGCCGCACGGGAGAGACGACTTCCACGAAGGTATCGCCGACCGGGAACACCGCGTTGATCAGCCCGAACTCGCCAACCCCCGGGTCATGGAACGGCCCCGGCCAGCCGAACGTCTCCTGCAGAGCAGTGGCGGTGTTCTCGCAGTCGTGCACAACCAGCGCCACCTGGCGCAGACGAGGACCGGGCAGCGAGTCGGGCATACACACCCTCCCATGGCAGTGGCGTAGGACCACCGTACCTGGGCCTCCCCCGCGCCGCGCGCCACCCTTGCCTTTGCGCGCGACCGGGACGGTCCAGCGTCGAAGCGTGATATTGCGTTGCGGCACAGAGAAATTCGGCTGTGCATTCTCTTACTTCGTCGGCGGCGGCATCGGTGCATACTTCGACGCCTCGACGATCTTGAAGGTCGCCTTCTTCATCGCGTCGTACCGGTCCCTTGCGACGGAAACGAACATGTCCCTCTGAGTGACTTCGCCCGGCGCCAGCACGTCGACGAAAGCGGTGTCATCTGCGATGCGATGTCCGGCGGCGTCCAAAGCTTCGACCTCGACGCTGAAGGATTGGCTTTTGTTGCTCATATTGCGCAGAGTCACAACCATTTTGCCGGGCTTGCCCGGATCGCTGTCAAAGACGAATTGTCCGAGCTGGACGTCGAGATCGTCGCGCAGAATCTCTTCGGTGTCCTGCCCGGTGATGGACTTTCTCGAGTCGCCGCGGTCCTGGAAGGAGCTGAGGATCACGACAATCCAGAAGCTCCCCAGGATCAGTGCCAGCACGCAGAGCAAGGTGCCGGCAATGGCCCCGGCTCTGCCCTCGCGCACTCCTCTGATCGCCCCCACCACGGCGACGACGCCGAACCCGAGGCCCACGACGGCGATCGGCGCGGCCAACATCCCGACCACGGGCAACAGCCCCAGACATGTGCCGAAGATGCCGACCAAAAGGGCCGTCAGCGCAAGGCCCTTGCCCTTCTTTGCGTTAGGTGGCGCGGCTGGTCCTCTAACCATTTGCCACTGGTAATCCCGGGCAGCCTGCGATGTAGCCGATATCGGGCGATACCCATTCCCGCCACTCCCGGCGGCTCATATTGGCAGAAAGCTTGGCGCACAACCCGACCACTGCATCGTGATAGTTGAGCCACAACCGGACGCTGTGGTCGACACTGCCGGACACCAGATAATTTCCATCGGGGCTGAACGCCACGCTCGTCACCGGCTGCGTGTGGCCCCTGAGCGGAGCGCCGACGGGTTGCCCGGTGTCGGCATCCCATAGCCGCACGGTGAAATCGTTACCGGCGGAGGCGATCCGCTTGCCGTCGGGGCTGAAAGCGACGCTCCTTACGCCCCCCTCATGGCCGTTCATCGGCTGGCCGACGGGTCTGTCGGTCGCCGCGTCCCACACGCGCACCTCATCGTTCAAACCGCCGGCGGCAACGCGCTTGCCGTCGGGGCTGACCGCGACGCTGTCCACCGAGCCCGGGCCGGCCATCGGCTCGCCAATTCGCTTGTGGGTGGCGACGTCCCACTGGCGCACCATGCCGTCGTCACCGCCCGAAACGATCCGCGTGCCGTCCGGGCTGAATGCGACGCTTAGTAGCAAGCCCGTGCCGGTTATGGGATCACCGACCTGTCGACCGGTCGCTAAGTCCCACAGTCGCAACGAGTCATCGCCGCCGGACACGATCCGCGTGCCGTCCGGGCTGAAGCCGACGATATCTACTTTGTCTCCGATCGGGGCGCCGACGGGTTCGCCGCTGGCCACGTCCCACACCCGTACGGCGGAGTTCTCGGCACTCCTCGCCGCGATCCGTGCACCGTCTGGGCTCCACGCAATGTCTCCCCCGCCGTAGCCCGTGATCGAGGGGCCGACGGGTTGGCCGGTCGCGGCATCCCACACCACGATGCGGTCGCGACTGCCCGAGGCGATCCGCTTGCCGTCGGGACTGAACACAGCGCTGTTTACCGCTCCCGGCGAGCCGGTCAACGGCTGGCCGACCAGTGGGCTCGGTTGCGCACTCCATACCCGGACCGTGTGATCCTCACCGCCGGAGACGATCCGGTTGCCGTCAGGGCTGAACGCCACGCTGTGAACCAGGCGCAGGTTGCCCACCAGGGGCGGGCCCACAGCCTGACCGGTGGCAGCGTCCCACAACCGCACGGTCGTGTCGCCACCACCCGAGGCGATCCGCTTGCCGTCCGGGCTGAATGCCACGCTGCCCACCGGCCCGGTGTGGCCGGTCATCGGCGCTCCGAGAGCCCGGATTGCCTCGGAGTCCCACACCTGTATGGTGCCGTCCCCGCTACCGGAGGCGATCCGAGCGCCATCGGGACTGAACGCGACGCTGACCACCCTGCTGCCAATCAGTTGCTGACCGACGGGTTGACCGGTGTCCGTATCCCATACCCGCATTGTCTTATCTGCGCTACCGGAGACGATTCGCCGACCGTCGGGGCTGAAGGCCACGGCATCCACCGAGTCCTGGTGCCCCGCAAAGTAGCGCCCGACCGTTCGGCCGGTATTGAGGTCCCACACCTGCACGGTGCCGTCGCGCCTGCCGCAGGCGATCCGGGTACCGTCCGGGCTGAAAGCCACGGCGTCGGTAATGCCGACAAGACTGAGCTGGTTACCGATCGGATGACCGGTCTGGGCGTCCCATACCCGCGCGACATTCGCACTGACCGCAACGACCCGGGCGCCGTCCGGACTGAACTGCACCGCACGGATCGAGAAGAGGCTCATGCGCTCGCCGGTCGGCTGGCCCGTGTCGGCATTCCACAGCAGCACTCCGTTGGCGCCGCCTGAGGCGACCCGCCGCCCGTCGCGACTGAACGCCACGCTGTCCACCGACTCAGGTGTCTCGATGATCTTCAAGAGCCGCGAATTGTTTTCCAGTGCGCTGCGCAACGGACCGTCGTCGGGCGTTTGCGCGAGTTGCGCGGCGGTAACCAGTCTTTGGAAGGCCGTCACGTCCGACCCGGGTCGGGTGCGGGCCAGAATCGACTGGGCCTCGGCGACCAGACGAAGGCTGGTCGCCTGGCGAAGATCCCGCTCCGCGGAATGCTTGGCCCGGAATGCCATCACGAAGCCGACCGTGGCGGCGACCAGAGCCGCAACGGCAGTCACCACCAGCACCGCTATCAGAACCCGCGGGCGCTCTGTGGCCGCGGGAGAGTGCCTTTGGGCAGCATCCGGTGCAACGGCAACCTGGGGACCGGCCTTCTCTCCCACGGAAGATCTCCTTCACAGCAATGCGTTTGCCGCCTTGCACAGGTCTGGCTCCACGACTATTTCGGCTTTGTCGTCGAGGTCTTGTCGGGCACGCACGTCTCGGGATTGTGCTCGCAGTGATAGCCGGTCCCAGGGCAGGAAACGCAGTACGGCGTCGGCTCCGGAAACGTCGTCGATCCCGCGCCACGCGAGTTGCCGCAGGCGGCCACCAAAATCGTTGCCGCAAAGACGAATAGCCAGCGCAAGAACATTTTTCGCTCCTCTCAGAAGCAACTCGTTCGCGGTTTCCGCGGGTTAGGTCGCCGCTGGGCGGAACGCGGCAAACGCCGTTACGCTCGCCGCCGCCGAAAGTGTGCGAACCATGTCACGTCCTCGATCTTGTAGCGCGGGTGCTGAATTCGTGAAACGTCACGTTCCCGCATCCCAGTGCTGTTCGAGAAGGGCCTTTTGAACCAAGCGCGGAGAGTCTTAGGGCCCCGATATTCGCAGCAAGGGTCCAATTACTCTTTTTAGAGCCATTGGGAGCCCCGACCGGCCGCGGCTATGAAGGCGGTTGCCAGCCCACCGGAAACCAGCCCGCGCGTGCCCAGCCGACCGCGTTAGGGCCGCCGGTCCGGAACGGGCCCATCGGAGTATCGATCGGTGTGGCGTCCGGTGCTACTTCGCTGCCCGAATGCAGGAGGGCGCTATGCCATTGCGGCTCGGCCGAGGTTTCGTCGCTGACGTACATGCGGTACACCCAGTCGTTCGACACGCCGATCGTGGGCGCGTTGGTCGTGTGGGTCTTCATCCACTCCATCATGTCGACGCGGATCATTCCGCAAACGTCCCAAAGCACCCCGCACTGGACATTGACGAAGTCTCCGAGGGGCGTGCTCACCCGTTGCCCACCCTGAACTTCGAGCGGAGTACCGCCGGTGTCGTACAGCACGCCACGCCAGCCCTGGCTCCTGGTATCCGGTGCAACCACAGCCATTTCGTACAGCAGGCGACCTGACGGGTCGGCCCGCGCGGTGCTCGGCATCAGCAATCCCCCGAGCACGGCCACTGTCAAAAGCAGCAGGGTCCACAGCGGTCTTGCGGGGCGACGCGCACTGTCGTACCCCCGCACAACTCTCGTGTCCAGGCAAATGCCTGAAGAGCTGAGAGTCGACACACCTCCCTCGGACGGCGATTGACAATCCGCCAGTCGCCAATACCATTGTTCAACAATGGAATTAGTCGCTAGTGAGGGAGGCCGCAACTGAACATGTGGCAGCCATCTCGACAAAAGCGCCGGCACCAGCCCTAGCGGCGATACGACAGCTGACAAACCTGACCTCATGATGGCTTTCCCTTCGTCCGCGATGTGGGCAATCGTCCGTGAACTCCCCGGTAAGGGGCTAGGACCGAAAGTCCTTTTGCGGAGAAGTGGTCAGGTCCGCGATGCGGGGTTTTGGCGGCGCGTTCTCGTAGCGAAAGGGTCGAAACTATCGGAAGCCATCTAAATCCGTTGCGGTGGCTGGCAATCCGGCCCCTTGCGGTGGCCGGAGCCGTCGCGACGATCGCCATCGGTGCGGCTCCGACGGCCGGCGCCGGCCCCGAAGAACAGCTCAGAAGTGTGCTGCCAGCCGGGTATGGCCCCGCTTCGTGCCAGTCGCCGGACAACCCGTCCTCACCAACGGGAGTGCCGCAGTCGACGCATGCCCTGGCCGCCCTTGAATGTCGGGACAATTCCCTGCCTGGCGGCCCGACCTATGCCTACTACAGGCTGTACGGGGATCAGACCACGCTGGATAAGGCCTTTTCGGGGGAAAAGGGCGCCAGTCGCCAGGCGTATTGGTGGTTTCTGCCGTGCCCCGGCCAGGAGGGAACCGGTCCTGCAACCTGGCGTGACAACCGCGCACCCGACAAGGTCGCCGGGTGGGTGGTGTGCGGCAAGGTCTACGGGCCGGTGCACGGGAACCCCGAGGCGAAGTCCATCATGTGGACGAGGGATGCCGACCTGCTCCTCAGCATTGCCGAAGGGCCGGATCTCGCCAGTTTGTATGACTGGTGGACTCGCAACAGGTGAGCTCTCTACGGCGCTGCGAAGATGACTGTGGTGTGACGGTTTCCCAGTAATACCCGCGAGACCGACAGGCCATGTGCCGACTTAGTCTTGAGGTCGAGGTGTGGCCATCCGGGTGGTGGGCGTAAGCGCCTCCTGCACAGCCCTTTCCATCGCAATCAGGTCCGCACCGGCACACCCTACGATCGACGTTCGATCACCAACACCGTGGCTTTGCCTTGGTTGGCGCCAAAGACAGGGCTGCTGACGTAGACGGTATGGGCGCCCGGGTCCACCGCCAGCGTGTGGAGCGTTTCCTTGCCAGTGGGCAAGTGCACGGTCGCGGTGACAGTGCGGGTCGCACCGTCGATCACGGACATCGTCTCGTTGTAGTCGTAGGTGACGTAGACGCTCTGGGTACCCGGGTCCACCGCCAGGTCGTACGGGTACGCGCGCATCGAGCCGTTGTCGATGTGCAAGGGCACGGTGGCGGTGACGGTGCGCGTCACCCCGTCGATCACCGACACACCCTCGCCCGCGCTGACGTAGACGGTGTGCGTGGACGGGTCGACCGCCAAGTTGTCCGGATGGGGTCCCTCAATGGGAACGGTGGCGGTGACGGTGCGTTTCGCGCCGTCGATCACTGCCACGCCGCCGAGCGTGCTGACGTAGACGGCATGGGTCTCTGGGTCGACCGCCACGTCGTCTGTGTCACCGTTCAGGGACATGGTGCCAGCGACGGTGCGGGTGGCCCCGTCGATTACCGAAATCGTGCCGTCGCCGTAGCAGAACCCTGCGTTGCCGCACCGACGTCCGGTGGTGACGTAGACGGTGTGGGTACTCGAATCCACCGCCAGGTCAACGGGGCCGGCGCCGACGGGCACGGTGGCGGTCACGGTGCGCGTCGCCCCGTCGATCACCGACACCGTGTTGTCAGCGTTGGCGACGTAGACGGTGTGGGTGCTCGAGTCCACCGCCAGGCCTGCCGGACTCTTGCCGACGGGCACGGTGGCAGTCACGGTGCGCGTCGCCCCGTCGATCACCGACACCGTGTTGTCAAGAGCGTTGGCGACGTAGACGGTGTGGGTGCTCGGGTCCACCGCCAAGCCGAACCCGCCGCCTTCGACGGTTATGGTGGCCGCGACGGTGTAAGGACCTGGCCCGTTGGGATCAGGCTTGCTTGTCGACGACGCAGCCGGTGGGGAGCTCGCGGTCGAAGCCTGACCCCCGGTCGAGCCCCGGCATCCAGCTAGGACCACCGCGAACACGACGGCTGCGATGACCGCGAGAACGCCGGTGCGCGCGGGGATGCGGGCCGGCCGCGGATTTTGGCGAGTGGGTCGGCGTTGCAGCCTGACGAGGCTTGGGAAGAGGGCCGGGCTTTTCACAATTCACTCTCCAGTGCGTTCGAATGTGTCGTCGAAGTCGTAGGCGCTGTCGCACCGGGTACCGCCGGTCACCTGTTGGTGGGCGCGCCCTTTGAGGACGGGAATCGGATCCTGCGGCGCAGGTGGCAACGAGAATTCCCGGATATCCGCATAGCGCCCCGCGCCACCGCTCGCGCAGATGACGTCGCGTTCAAAATTCACGGTCCATTTTTGGCCCGCAAAGATCAGCGGCGTAAAGTCCAGCGCAGTGTAGACGAGACTCATACAGCGGTCTCCGCTGCGAACGCAATAGGTCTTGACAGTATTGCTGCGGGTGTAGGTTCCCGTTTGTTCTTGCATTGTCTCCAGATATTGACCGTGTAGTCCCTGGGCAGGGGACGCGTGTCGCGGCGGTTGCGCCTCGGGGTCGGCCCCCTGAAAAGGCGGATCGACGTTCCCGCTGCGGCGGAATGTCAGAATTTGCTTGGCAGGCAAGCTAGATCCCCGAATCCCAGGAGCGCCGCACTGGATTTGAGGGACCTCGAGATATTCGCCGGACAATGTCCCATCGGGACGGGGTTGCAACGTGAAGATCACCCAAACATCGGTGCTGACGGTGTCACATGTGCCTGGTGTCACCGCGACCGCCAGCCATCGTCCGTCGATCTCGTCAAACACCAAAGCTGACAATTTGGAGTTCAGTCGGCCATATGCTGCGGTCGCCACACATCCACTAGCCCGGCACGTGGACCGGATTGACCATGGTCCGTCATATTTTTCGGTCACCACATTCCCTTGATAAGCGTTGCCGAAAATGTCAGTCCGGGGGCCGAATTCATCAATGAAAGTGCCATCGAGAGCACCCGCGGGTCCGGCGTTGCTACGGCCGGGCCTCGCCGTCGATTGTTCTGCAGCCCGGCGCGAGAGGACGATGACGGCCGCGATCGATGCGGCGAACACCACGACGACCAGAACGGCGGCAAAGATGCCGGCGCGGCCGGTCCGGCGGCGCCGTGGCACGGCGGAGTCTGCGTCATGCTCAACCGAGGTCTCGGCCACCGAGCCCTCCCCAGAGTCCAGCTCATAAGCCGACTCACCGTAAGGCGCGATTGCCCACTCGCCATAGGCACCTTTGGCACCAAAGACGAGGACAAAGGTCCATTCGGCTCGGGCGCATTCGGCCAGGGCCAGGAGCGAAGTCGTTTGTCCTACAGCACCGCAGCGATGCCGCACTCGACTTCGCCACACGCCATTGGCCCGGCAGGCTTGACGCTTCACCAGGCCGGCACGACTACCACTCGAACTCTTTCTTTATCGGAAGTCCCGGGCAGGCTTCGATGTAGTCGATATCGGGCGACACCCAGACTTGCCACAGCCTGCGGCTCATATTGGTCGAGAGCTTGGCGCACAATGCCGACGCCGCGTCGGAATAGTTGAGCCATAGCCGGACGGTCCCGTCCTCACTGCCAGACACGAGAAAAGATCCGTCGGGGCTGAATGCCACGCCCGTTACGTCCGCGGTGTGGCCTCGCAACGGGGCGCCGACGGGCTGTGCGATGCCGTCACCGCCGGAGGCGATCCACGCTGCTATTGAGTAGCCCGGTAAAACGCGCGGGTGATGTCGGCCATGAGGGCCGAGCTGTCTTTGCTGTTGGCCATCCCGCGGACGAGTATCACCAGGACGAAGGGTTGCGGCCCGTAGACGATTGCCGCATCGTGATGGATTGCTTTGAGGGTGCCGGTCTTATGGGCGACGGGAATGGTGGGGTCCAGGCCGGAAGGGATGCCGTCGTTGATGTGCTGGCGTTTGAGGATTTCGACCATTTGGCGGGATGCGTCGGAGTCGACGACTTTGCCCTCAGCGATGGCACTGAGCAGGATCGCCAGTGCGCGTGCGGTCGTGGTGTTGTTGAGACCCAGGTCGTAGGCCTTGTTGTCTTCGACGCCGCGAAGCACGTTCATGCCATCGGCACCGAGTAGATGAACGGTGGCGCGAATGTTCTCTATGCCGAGTTTCTTGATAAGCAGATTCGTTGCGAGATTACTGCTCATCGTGATCATCAATTCGCACAGTTGGCGAAGGGTTCGGGTCTGGCCCTCAGAGCTGTAGAGGTCGGTGGAGGCATCGTTAGCAGGATCAAGGTAGAAGGCCGAGCCATCGACAAGAGAGAAAAACTCATTGTGGATGAGGAGCGGATCGTCCAGGGTGAGCTGGCCTTGATGCGCCTGATGAAAGAGCTCGATCATCACAGGGACCTTCATGGTGCTCGCGGCGTGGAATGTGTCATCGGGCTGGTAGGACCACTCCGATTCACCGCCCAGGAGACGGAAGAAAACAGCGACATCGGCGGGCGCGGCAAGGATGCGTCGTTCGACTTGACGTTCGGCGCCGGCCAGTGAGTAGATCCGGGGCGCGGATGAGGGTACTGCCATCGACGCCAGCAAGGCGAAGACGAGGGCGGCTCGAAGCTTCCGGAGTACGTCTGGGCTCGTTCGCCTGCAACTTGGCACCGGTTACCTAACTAGCGGTGCAAGTGACGCTGGTATGCGAAGGATCTACCGGACATTTGCCTGTTTTTGTGTCAGCCATGTCTGTTTTCCCGTCGTCTCACCAGACGGCGACTGCTAACGAAAAACTGCCTCACGGCTCGGCCGCCACCTCTACGACGCCATCATCAGGCCCCAAATCGGAATGCGGCAGGGACTTTTGACCCCTAGGTGCGCGGCCTTTGTACGTAAGACTCGAGGACGGATGTCATAGGGACACGCGTCCGGTGCTAAACCCCGCGCTCGACTGGCAACAGTCCTCGATCGACGGCGCTGACCAGTGCGGCATGGTCTTTTTCGGTCTGATCGGCGTAGCGCCGCGCGAACTTGCACAGCGCCTTGTCAACTCGATCGGAGCTCCCCAGGTAACCGGCAATCATCGAGGCACCGCTGGTCCTGGCGTGTCCCTTGGCCAGAAGCTGACCCACCACGCCGGCGTAGTCAGTCAACGCCGCCGCGTCGATTGCCTCTAAAGGGATGCTTCCCTTCATGTTTCGGAATTGGCGCACGTAGTACTGCAAGCCGTCAATCGTGGTCCAACCCAGCAATGGATCGCTCACCGTCTGCAGTGACTGCTGGTATTCCACAACCCGCTGTCCCTGGTGAGCGTGCCATGCCGATTCACCGTGCACGTAGCGAGCGAGCACCGATCGACGAGCTTGCTTGAGCTGTAGGAAAACAACGTCATCTTCCGATGAGCCTTCCAACAGCGCCACGTAGGCGCGCAGACCTACACTGCCCACTCCGACGACCTTGTGTGCAACGTCGACCAACGTGTAGCCACCGAGCACGCGTTGCCAGTACGAGGGCAGGGTTTCGAGATACTCGTCGAGTGCCTTCGCCAGTAATTCCGATTCACCGGAGGACAGTTGTGTGATCAGAGGTGGTTCCTCGACAATTTTCCGCTCGCCCGCGACCTCGTGGGTGAAGCGCGGCAACGCCCGGTCGCCGGTGCGGTGGCGCGCCCGCTTGGCCGACCTCACGACCTGTTTTCTGAGCCGGCCTGACGTATCGGCTGCCAGCCTGTCAACATCAAGCCTCACGAAAGACCTTGTGAACAAGGGCAGTTCGGCGAGCCGCCGCAATTCCTTGCGGTAGGAACCCACACAGGATCGGACGGCATCGCAGCAGTGGTCCTCCGACGTCCCGTTATTCCGCCCGGCGACCCAGATACTCGCGGCCAACCGCCGCAGGTCCCACTCCCAGGCGCCTGGGTGGGCCTCGTCGAAATCGTTGAGGTCGATCACCAGATCCCGCTCAGGAGATGCGTAGAACCCGAAGTTGCCGAAGTGCGCGTCACCGCACACCACGGGGGTGATTCCGGTCGCCGGCAGATGCGCGACGTCCTCGGCCATCACCACCGCGGCGCCGCGCAGAAAGCCGTACGGCGAGTCGACCATGCGACCGACCCGGATCGGTATCAGCCGGTCGACCCTCCCCTGGTGACTGACGTTGACGAGTTCGACGGGGTCGGGACGATCAGATGGCGCCGTCCATTCAGCGAGCGACCTACGCGGCACCCGCTTACGCAGACTTTTGCCGAGGGCGTAGCGCTCGGCCCGCGTCACCGGCCGCTGTCGTAACGACCGATACGCGGTGCCGTCGGCATCGGCGAGTACGGTATGCGCGCTGGCAACTGAATCGCGATCCATATCGGCTTGATACCCCAATCGTGACGGGGTAGTCCAGGGCCAGTTGGCGGCCTCAGACGGTGGCGGGGCGCCCAAGCCCGACCCGCAACCCTGACCGATTTACGAATTGTGCTCGACACTGCGACAACTCCGCGCTCGTCAACATCTCCGTCGACCCCCGACGCCCAGGCCGCTGGCGGACTCCTTGGACAACTAGGCTCCGAAAGCGCCCGCTAAGCCACCCGGCCGCTCACGTAATCAGCTGCTAAGCAGTGTCTTTCGGTCCTGATCTACCCTTACGCCGGGGCTTGAGTTGACGGCCCAACTCCCCGCTGATGTCAGTGGTCGTCACGACAAGGGCAGTCATGAACTCGATGAGTTCCATTTGGCTGACGCTGATTTGGTGTCGATACCACTGCGTGACGAGTTCAAGTAGACCGCTGATGACGGTCAACGCCGTCAGCCTGAGGTTTTCGTCGGTTCCGGCGGCATCACCGAGTAGTGCCCGTGCTTGGCCGATCATGATCTGAACAAGAACATCGATGATCTCGTGACGCCGTTCGACGAGCGCCTCGGCGGTCTGTAGCTCGATCAACAGCCGTGATCGCCGTGGATCCTCGTCAATGAATGCGAACGCGAACTCGAGGACCGCCTTCGCGCGGGGTCGCAGTTCGTGTGGCGAGTCGGCGACCGTCGCCATGATTCCCGTCAGTGCGCGGTGGAATTGGTCATCGAAAGTGGCGAGCAGTAACGCCTGGCAGTCGGGAAAGCTTTCGTAGAAGTAGCGGTCGTTGAGTCGTGCACGTGCGCTGATGGCGCGTACCCGTAGGTTGCCCACACCGTGTTCGGCAATGGCGTCGAGGACCGCCTCCATCAGTTGACGGCGGCGATCTTCACGCCGTTGATCTGCGGTTCGGCCGCGATGCATGGCCATCGAAGTGTGAACACTCCTTCAACTCCGCCGACACGGCTTGCGTTGCCGCGTCGGTTTGGTGAAGGATATCACCAACGACTTTGGTGAAGAGCTTCACCACTAGGGGAGGAGTCGACAAGTGACACGCGATGACCAGACGCTCAGACATCCGGCAGCGTTGCGGGCGTTTCCGCCAGGTGAAACACCGACGGCACAGGTTGAAGTTCGGCTGCTCAGATTCTTTTTCGCAGCGGACATTTCTTATAGCCCGAACACGTTGGCTCCTCGGTTTCCGTCCGGTGGTAGGTCCGCGGCGATGGCGGCGATCTGTCTGACGATCGGAGCGATCTGGTTGTCGATCGCCGGTGGTTTGTTGTGATGGATTCGGACGGCGCCACGACGGAAACCCTTGAGTCACCGCGAAGTTGCCCGACTGGCGGGAGCCCGTCGCGTGAATCCACCGGTGAATACAGCACTCGCCTGGCGGCGCTCGGTGCATTCGCCGTGCGGCACAAGACTCTGGTGATCGGCGCGTGGATCGGCGTGGCGGTGATCCTGGCCGTGGTCTTCCCGCAGTTGGAGACCGTCGTGCGTCAACAGTCGATACAGCTGCTCCCCAATGACGTCGCGTCATTTCGCGCAGTCGATGACATGGCGGCGGCATTCAACGAGCGGGGCGCCAAGACCACGGTCGTCGTCGCAATGGAAGACCCGGCCGGTTTGACCCCGTCGGCGCGGCAGCGCTATGACACGGTTGTTTCCAAGCTGCGCGCCGACCGCGCGCACGTGCTGCTGGTACAGGATCTCCTAGCCGACCCGATCACCCGGACCGGTGTGGTGAGCACAGACGGAAAAGCCTGGTTCCTTCCGGTCGGGATCGCGGGCACACTCGGTGACCCCAAATCAGCCGCGTCGGTTGATGCGGTGCGCGCGACCGTCGCCTCGGTATTCGCCGGGTCTGCGACTACCGCGCATGTGACCGGACCCGCCGCGACCTTTCATGATCAGATCGCGGCCGGCGAGCACGATGCGCTGATCGTCTCGGTTGTCACCGCCGTTCTCATCGCGCTGATTTTGCTTCTGGTCTACCGATCGATGTTCACCGCACTGCTACCGCTGCTGGTCATTGGCGTCAGCGTGGCCGTCGCCCGCGGTGTCCTGTCGGCGCTCGCTCAATTCGGTGTGCCTGTCTCACAATTCACCATCACCTTCCTGGTTGCCATCCTGTTGGGCGCCGGGACCGACTACACCGTGTTCTTCATCAGCCGCTACCACGAACAACGACGACAAAACGTCGATCCAGAACAGGCGATCACCCATGCGTGCGGCAGCATTGGGCGCGTCATCCTTGCCTCGGCTGCCACCGTCGCGTTGGCTTTCGCCGCAATGGTTTTCGCCCGTCTCAGTGTGTTCAAGGGCGTCGGCCCCGCGTGCGCTGTTGCCGTGCTGATCGGTTTTCTCGCCACCGTGACGCTGCTCCCGCCGGTCTTGGCGCTCGCCGCCAAGCGGGGCATCGCCGAGCCCCGCGCCGACCTCTCCCGCCGGTACTGGAACCGTGTTGCCGTCGTGGTAGTTCGGCGACCGGGGCGACTGCTGGCCGCCAGCCTGGTCGTGCTCCTGGCTCTGGCCGGCGTCGTGGCCGGGATGCGGATCACCTATGACGACCGGGCGGGCCAACCCGCAAACACGGGTAGCAATCTGGGTTACCAGCTGCTAGACCGACACTTCCCCAAGGACACCGTCCTCAACGAATTCCTGCTGGTGCGATCCAGCACCGACATGCGCACCGCAAAGGGCCTGGCCGACCTGGACGAACTAGCGTCACGGGTCGCGCAGCTCCCCGGGGTGAAGCGGGTTTCCGGAGTCACCCGCCCCACCGGAAAGCGGCTCGATGAAGCGCAATTGTCATGGCAGAACGGACAAATCGGCGACAGAATGGCTGGCGCGGTCGCCGACGGACAAGCCCACCGAGACGACCTTGCCAAGCTCACCAATGGAGCCGACCAACTCGCTGCCGGCCTCGGCCAACTCGACACCACACTGCGGCGCGCACTGGCTCCGCTGACCGGCCTGCTCAGCCAAGCCCAAAACGCCGGCCAGCAGTTGCAGAACGCCCGTCCGCTGCTGCAACAACTCGACGCCACCGCGCCGAGTCTCGATCAAGCCGTGCGCAGCGGCGCGGGACTACGGACACTGGCCGAACGAGCCGCGACCGCTATCGCGGTCATCGAGCCCCTGGTCCAGAGCCTCGACGCCTCGCCGTGGTGTGCCACTACCCCCGAATGCACGCAACTGCGCGACGAAACCCGGGTACTCGTCACGCTGCGCAACGGCGGATTCTTCGATCAGATCGCCAGCCTGAGCGACCAATTCAGCCAGAACGCATCCCTGGCCAGCACACTCACCGGCATCCACAGTGCCGCCACCACCATGCAACAAACCCTCGGCGCCGCAGGGAACCCCGCGGACCTCGTCGGCAACGTCCACCGCCTCCAAGACGGCGTCAGCCGTCTCGCCGCAGGCGCGCAGGCACTGGCAACCGGAGTTCGCACCCTGGCCGACAGCAACATTCAACTGCTCGGCGGCATGAGCAAGATCGCCACCCAGCTGCAGAACTCCGCACGTGCCACCTCCGGATCAGACTCCGCTGCTGGCTTCTACCTGCCGCCTGATGCACTCGGCGATCGTCGATTCGGAGATCTAGCACGCCAATTCGTGTCCCCGGACGGGCGCACGGCCCGGTTCGCCATCGCCTCCTCCTTCGATCCCTACTCTGCCGACGCCATGGCCTTGAACCGCACCATCGTGGACACGGCCAACGCCGCCAGACCCAACACGTCGCTGGCGAACACTGTGATCTCCATGGTCGGCTTTCCCGCCGTGAACTCCGACCTGCAACATCTGCTGTCCAACGACTTCAACCGCCTGGCCACCGCTACCCTGCTGGTCGTCGGGATCGTCTTGATTCTGCTGTTGCGTGCTCTGGTCGCCCCGCTCTACCTGCTGGGCACCGTCGTGTTGAACTATTTTGCCGCCCTGGGATTGGGAGTTCTCGTGTTCCAGTACGGGCTTGGTCACGACATCGCCTGGCCGGTACCGCTTTTGGCCTTTATCCTGCTGGTCGCCGTCGGCGCCGACTACAACATGCTGCTGGTATCCCGACTCCGTGAAGAATCCACCAGCAACATGCGCGTCGGCGTCCTACGCACCGTCGCCAACACCGGGTCCGTCATCACCTCGGCAGGAATCATCTTCGCCGCCAGCATGTTCGGCTTGATGATCGGATCAGTCGGCATGATGATCCAAGCGGGGTTCATCATCGGATGCGGGCTTCTGCTGGATACCTTCGTCGTCCGAACCGTCACTGTCCCTGCCATCGCCACGCTGTTGCGTGAGAAGAGCTGGTGGCCACATCGATGAGGTGAGCCGGCCGGGATACGGAGGACGAATACTCGACTGGCCCGACGACCACTCCCTGCGCAGTGGACCGACACCGAACTCTGGATTCTCGCCGCCGCCGACACGACGGCCAGCTTCATACGGTCCCGGCGATGTCGCCGCACGATCGCGTTTTTCGCCGGCGCGGGCCGCGTGACCACCACCGGCCACTACGCTCCCATTAAGACCGGACCGGCCATGCATTGAACGCCGGTCACCAAAGAACCTCTCCGCCAGACTATTCGACCGCAGCTACTCGAAAGAAGCACAGAACGGCAATGAGTGAGCCAACAAAGAAGATCACGGTCATCGGCGCCACCGGACTGATCGGGCGCCAACTCGTCCCCCTGCTCAGCAAGGCCGGCCACGAAGTCACCGAAGCGACCCGCGCCTCCGGCACCGACGTCCTCACCGGCGAAGGCCTCGACAATGCTCTCGTCGGCGCCGACGTCGTCATCGACGTGATCAACTCCGCCACCCCCGAAGACTCCTCCGAAGCGTTCTTCACGCAGACTTCGGCCAACCTGTCCGCCGCCGCCGCCAAGGCCGGCGTCGGACATTACGTCGTCCTGTCGATCGTCGGTGCGGACGTGTTGGCCGCCGACGCCGGGTACATGCGCGGCAAGATTGCCCAGGAGACGGCGGCCGCATCCTCGGGACTTCCCTGGACAGTCCTGCGGGCCACGCAGTTCCACGAACTAGCCGAACCCATCACCGACTCGCTCACGGTCGCCGACGAGGTTCGCGCCCCGGTGGCTCTGATACAGCCCATTGACTCCGCCGAGGTCACGGCGATCCTGGCACGCATCGCGACCGGCAAATCGCTCAACGCCATCCACAACATCGGCGGCCCGCAGAAGATGTCATTCGCCGACATGGTCCGCGCGGTCCTGTTCCATCAGAGCCGCACACTCGACGTCGTTGAAGACCCGTCGGCGACGTACTCCGGGCTGCACATAGACGAAACAACGCTCGTCACTGACGATGACGCCGAACTTGGCACTATGCGGCTGGCCGACTGGCTGGCGCGGCGCTGACCCGCTCGGCTTCTTCCGATGACTGTCAGCTGCGCAACAAACGGTCCATGTCCAAATGAGTGGAGCTAAGGGGACTCGAACCCCTGACCCCCACACTGCCAGTGTGGTGCGCTACCAGCTGCGCCATAGCCCCAAGATGTCGTGCTCATCGAAGCTACACCACCGGCCACACGCGTTCAAAGTCGCTGGTGAGCAAGGGGTGATATCACCCGCGATATCCAGTTCGCTGCGGACGCACCACTTCCCTGGAGGTACTGGTGTGACGCATGTGACGCTCGGCGCCTATCCGATGACGCCGTTGACCAGCTCCCGCGCCACCGCCTGCACCTTGGCCAGATGCTCCGCCCCCAGGAACGACTCGGCGTAGATCTTGTAGACGTCCTCGGTCCCCGACGGCCGGGCGGCGAACCAGGCGTTCGCTGTCACGACCTTCAGCCCGCCCAGCGGCGCGCCGTTGCCGGGCGCGGTCGTCAACTTCGCCACGATCGGCTCGCCCGCCAGTTCCGTGGCGGTCACCTCCGAGGCCGACAACCGCCCCAACCGGGTTTTCTGCTCCCGGTCGGCCGGCGCATCCACCCGGGCATACACCGGCGCTCCGTACTCGGAGGTCAACTGCGCATAGCGCTGCGACGGCGTCAGACCGGTCACCGCCAGGATCTCCGAGGCCAGCAGCGCCAGGATGATCCCGTCCTTATCCGTGGTCCACACCGAGCCGTCGCGCCGCAGGAACGACGCCCCCGCCGACTCCTCACCCCCGAACCCGATGGTCCCGCCGATCAGCCCGTCGACGAACCACTTGAATCCGACCGGCACCTCCACCAGCTCCCGGCCGATGCCGGCCACCACCCGGTCGATGATCGACGAACTGACCGCCGTCTTGCCGACGCCCACTCCGGCCGGCCACGACGGCCGGTGGGTGAACAGGTAGTCGATCGCCACGGCCAGGTAGTGGTTCGGGTTCAGCAGCCCTCCGTCGGGCGTGACGATGCCGTGGCGGTCGGAGTCGGCGTCGTTGCCCGTGGCGATCTGATAACGGTCCCGGTTCGCTATCAGCCCAGCCATCGCGTCCGGCGAGCTGCAATCCATCCGGATCTTGCCGTCGTGATCCAGCGTCATGAACCGCCACGTCGCATCGACCAGCGGGTTGACCACCGTCAGATTCAGGCGGTGCCGCGAGGCGATCTCAGCCCAGTAGTCGACGCTGGCCCCACCCAACGGATCGGCGCCGATGCTCACGCCGGCCGCGCGGATCGCGTCGATGTCCACCACATTGACCAGGTCGTCGACATAGGCACTCAGATAGTCATGGCGTTGCACCAGACTAAGAGCCCGCGCCAGCGGCACCCGGCGCACCGATGACAAGTCCCGCAGAATCTCGTTGGCGCGCTTGGCAATCAGGCCCGTCGCGGCGCTGTCGGCCGGACCACCGTTGGGCGGGTTGTACTTGAAGCCCCCGTCGGCCGGCGGGTTGTGCGACGGCGTCACCACAATCCCGTCGGCCAGCCCGTCGGTGCGACCCCGGTTATAGCTCAGGATGGCATGGCTCACAGCCGGTGTCGGTGTGTACCGGTCTCGCGAATCAACCACGGCGACAACATCATTGCCGGCCAGCACCTCCAGCGCCGACACCCAGGCCGGTTCCGAGAGGCCATGGGTGTCGCGGCCGATGAACAACGGCCCGGTGGTCCCCTGCGCCGCGCGGTACTCGACGATGGCCTGAGTGGTCGCGAGAATGTGCGCCTCGTTGAAGGCACCGTTCAAGGCCGAACCCCGATGGCCCGAGGTGCCGAACACCACCTGCTGTGCGACGTCGTCGGGATCGGGCGCAATCGTGTAGTACGCCGTCACCAGGTGCGGCAGGTCGACAAGGTCTGCGGGCTGGGCCGGCTGACCGGCTCGCGGGTTGGCCATGGTCAACAATTCTGCCCGCTAGCCGCTACACGCTTTAGGCTGCGTAGGCGCACAGTTGGCAGACCGGAAGGAAACAGCCCGTGGCACGGCCTGACTATCGCGAGTTGGCGGCCATCTTCGCCGGCGGTGCGCTCGGCTCGCTGGCCCGGGCCGCCCTGGCCACGCTCGCCGTCCCCGATCCGGGGCGATGGCCGTGGCCGACCTTCGTGGTCAATATCGTCGGCGCTTTCCTGGTCGGCTACTTGACCACCCGACTGCTGGAACGGCTGCCGTTGTCGAGCTACCGGCGCCCGCTGCTGGGAACCGGATTGTGCGGTGGCTTAACCACTTTCTCCACCATGCAGGTCGAAACCGTCAGGATGGTCGAACACGGTCACTGGGTGCTGGCCCTCACCTACACCGTCGTCAGCATCGCGCTGGGACTCGTGGCGGTATACCTGGCCACCGCCCTGGTACGCCGGGTGCGCATCCGATGACGACGGTCCTGGTCTGGCTCGGTGTCATGCTGATCGGCGGCATCGGATCGGTGACGCGGTTCCTGGTGGATCGCACGGTGGCCCGGCGGGTGGGCCGCCCGTTCCCGTACGGCACGCTGACCGTCAACATCACCGGCGCGGCCCTGCTGGGTTTCCTGACCAGCCTGGCCCTGCCTAAGGACGTGTCCCTGCTGATCGGCACCGCGTTCGTCGGCGCCTACACCACGTTCTCCACCTGGATGCTGGAAACTCAGCGCCTCAGCGAGGAGCGCCAGATGCTGGCCGCGTTCGCCAACATTGCCGTCAGCGTCCTGCTCGGACTGGGCGCGGTGCTGCTGGGACAACGGATCGCGGGGCTGGTATGAGCGAGAAGAGCCTGAAGCTGACCGCCTACTTCGGCGAGCGGCAGCGCGCCCTCGGCAACCCCCGACGATTCCTGGCCGACGAAATGCTGGACCTCTTCGGTGCCCGCAGCGTGGCGACCAGCGTGATGATGCGGGGAGTCGCGAGTTTCGGCCCCACCGGTGGTCTGCACAGCGACGTTTCGCTCAGCCTTTCCGAGGATCCGCCAGTGACGATCGTCGCCGTCGACGTCGAATCCAAGATTCGCGGTCTCGTGAACGACGTCACCGAAATCACCGGCCACGGGTTGGTGACGCTGGAACGTGCGCGCCTGATCACCCGCGACAGCGGCACCGATGCGCTCAGTGAAATCGACAGCCGCACCGGCGACGCCGCCAAGCTGACCATCTACGTGGGCCGGCAGGTGCGCGTCGCCGGCAAGGCGGCCCACCTGGCCGTCTGTGAGGTGCTGTACCGCCACGGATTCGCCGGAGCCACAGTACTTCTCGGCGTGGACGGCACCGCGTACGGTCAGCGCCAGCGGGCCAGGTTCTTCGGCCGCAACGTCAACGTGCCGCAGATGATCATCGGCATCGGCCTGCCCCCGCAGGTGTCGGCCGCGGCCGCCGAACTGGCCACCCTGTTGCCCAACCCACTGCTGACCATCGAGCGGGTCCGGCTGTGCAAACGCGACGGCGAATTGTTCGCCCGCCCGCAGGAGCTACCACCCACCGACAGCCAGGGACGCACACTGTGGCAGAAGCTGATGGTGCACACCGCCGACGGCGACCACGATGACGGCCAGCCGATCCACCGAGCGATCGTGCAACAACTGATGCGCGCCCGAACGGCAAGGGGTGCGACCGTGCTGCGTGGCACCTGGGGCTTTCACGGCGACCATAAACCACACGGGGACAGGCTGTTTCAGCTCGTTCGCAAGGTGCCGTTGATGACCATCGTGGTCGACACCCCCGACGCGATCGCCCGCAGCTTCACCATCATCGACGAGTTGACGGCCCGCCACGGGCTGGTCACCAGCGAGATGGTGCCGGCGGCCATGTCACTGGACGGCACGCCGCGAGTGCCCGAGACACCGCTGGCCGAATACGACTATTGAGACTCCCGCAGGCGCGGTATGTCATCCAGCGTGCGAGGCAGCACGTAGAGCGCACGGCGCTGATCCAGGCTGTCGTGTTCGCACAAAAAGACGCAACCGCCCTTCTCGCAGAACTCCCGCAGCGGCGCATTGCGATGTTCTGGGTCGAACATGATCCGGCGGCACTGCGGGTCGGCATTGAAGACACTGGCCACGAAGTGCGGCAGCAGCAACAGCACCACGCCCTGACTCAAGACTTTCAGATCGGCCATTGCCAGCCGAACTCCCAGATCCGAAGGGTCACACTCGTATTGGGTCGAGACCAGATCTTTTGCGGCCCGATATAACTCGACATAGCCGTGATCCACCCCGTCGATGCTGCCGATGAACGGCCGGCAATAGTCGCCGGCGAGTTGTGCGCGCAGACACTCGCGCCACTGGGACGCCGACCAGGGCTGGCCCCAGTTGCGCACCAATCGCGGATCGCTCATCCATTCGGCGATCAGTTCGGCATCGGTATCGGGATCAGCCAGCCGGCAGGCATAGGGTGACGGCACCTCGGGCGTCGGGGGCGCCGGCACGCGGCGAATCTCGTCCGGAAGATCGGCCAGTTCTCGCGGTAACAGCTTCATAGCGCGGATTTCCATTCGTCTGCCAAAGCCGAAATCCAGCCGGGCACAGCGTCGGCGCTGTCCGGCGGCGTCTCCACCAGTACCAGCTCGTCGACACCTAGCTCGGCCAAAGCACCGACATCATCTACCCGGGCTGCAGCCAAGGCTACCGCCAGCCGCAACCTCGCCCGGTCACGCCCCGCCTCTATACACAGCTTCTCGAGTCGCCCGACCCGGTCCCGAACCTCCTCGACACCGTCGAGGTTGAACCCGTACCACCCGTCGCCCCAGTCAGCGACCCGGCGCAGCGCAGCGTCGCTGTTGCCGCCGACCACGACGGGGATTCCCTGTCCAGCAACGGGTTTCGGGTTCACCCGAATCGAATCGAAGGCGACGAAGCGTCCGTCGAAAGACGCGACCTCCTCGCGCCACAGCGTGCGCATCGCGGCGACGTATTCCGCGGTGCGCGCGGCGCGTCCCTGGAACGGCACGCCGAGCGCCTCGAACTCCTCCCGGGACCACCCGACGCCGATGCCGAGTGTCAGCCGGCCACCGCTGAGGCGGTCCAGACTGGCCGCCTGCTTGGCCACGATCACCGGGTTGTGCTCGGGTAGCAGCAGCACACCGGTGGCCAGCCGGATCCGCGACGACGCGGCCGCGGCAAAGCTGAGCGCAATCACCGGGTCCAGCCAATCCGCCTCCGCGGGAACGGCAATCGCGCCGCTGTCGGAGTACGGGTAGCGGGACTCGGAGTCGTCCACCATCACGACGTGTTCGCCCGCCCACAACGTGGCGAACCCGTGGCCCTCCGCCGCCGCGGCGACGGCGTCGATCACCGATCGGTCAGCGCCGGACCCGATCCCCAGCGCATGCAATCCCAGCTGCATCCCACGATGGTCTCACGTGAGTCAGCGCCTCTCGAGGAGCTTCGCCAAGACGGCCACGTGACTGCCCTCCACCTCGCGGGTCGCGGTGACCAGTGTCACCACGCCCTGCCGGGCCAGCTCGCGAAGGTCCTCCAAGGCGGGACTGCCGGCCAGTTCGGCCTCGTAACGCGCCGCGAACTCGTCGAACCGCTCCGCCTGGTGGTGGTACCACTCCCGCAGTTCCCTGGACGGCGCAACATCTTTGCGCCAGATGCCCACTCGCGGGTCGTCCTTGCGGATGCCGCGCGGCCAGATGCCGTCGACCAGCACCCGCTGGCCATCGTCAGGATCGACGTCGTCATAGATCCGCGCCATCTTGATCTGACTCTTGGCCGGCATACGGTTAGCGTATCGGTCGCCGATCGTTTGTCACACAGCCGAATTCACTACGTATTGCTCAGCTGAGTGTAGTTGCGACAGTAGCTGTTGACCCCCGCCTGCCCAATCGTTCTCGCGTCGGTTTTGCTGAAGCTTCCTGGTCCGGCGGCGATCATGTCGACTGCAGCGTGCCACTGCTCAGTGGTAGGACTCTGGTCCAACATCGCACAGGCCGCGTGCGCCTCGCCGATCAGCACTTGCAGCGGAACATGGCTCTGATTGTTGATCCCGGCCTGTGCGAGATATTTCCCGAAGTTGGCGTCCTCGGGGCTCAGGTTCGGATCGGCTTGGGCCACCGGACAGATCAAGACCGCCAGCACGCTCACCGATGCTGCCAAGGTTGCTAGGTGCCTCATCGTCAACCTCCAAAAATGGCTAGAAGCAGACGTTACGCCGGTGCTGACGAGTTCGGAAGCGGTTAGCCGACCAGCTCGACCTGACGACCTCAGTAGTGGTAGGTGTCCGAGGGTGCCGGCGAGTGCACCTGTTCGTCCTCGAACTCCGATGCCACGATGCCGTACGAGCGGGCCAGGTCGAGGATCTTAGTGGCGCGGGCGATGCGGGGCAGGTCCGACCCGTTGCGGATCTCTCCCCCGTCACGTTCGAACTCGGCGAAAAACTCTTTCGCCCAGCCGATTTCGTCCTGGGACGGGGACAGGCCCTCATTGACGACGGCGCATTGGTCCGGTGACAGGCAGATTTTGCCGGTCATGCCGAACTCGACGGAAACGGCGGTCGCCTCGATCAGTTTCAGCGGGTTGGAGCCGATGGTGGGGCCGTCGATGGCGCTGGCCAGCCCCGCCGCCTTGGCGGCGATGGTGAACCGGGAGCGCGCGTAGGCCAGCGTCGCCGGTTCTTCACCGAAGCCGGTGTCGCGCCGGAAATCGCCGATGCCGAAGGCGAGCCGGAAGGTGCCCTTGGCTGCCGCGATCTCGGTGATGCGCTCCAGACCGCGGGCCGTTTCCACCAGCGCCACGATCGGCACGTTCGGCAGGCGCTTGGCGGTCTCGGTGACGTGGTCCACCGATTCGACCATCGCCAGCATCACCCCGCCGACCGGGGTGTCGGCCAATCGCGCGAGGTCGTCGGCCCACCAGGGAGTGCCGAAACCGTTCACCCGAACCCAGTCGTTGTTGTCGGCGCCCAGCCACCGCACCACATTGTCCCGGGCGCTGACCTTGTCCTTGGGTGCCACCGCGTCCTCGATGTCGAACACCACGATGTCCGCGCGAGAGTGCGACGCGGCCTGGAACCGATCGGCGTGCGTGCCGTTGACCAGCAGCCAACTCCGGGCCAGAACCGGATCGATACGTGAACCGACGTCGGCGGGATCCGTCGCGTCGTAATTGGCCTGGTCATACATTGCGTGCTGTGCCGCCTTCTCGTGCCGGTCGGTGTCGGACTAGTCGCCACATACCGTAGACCGCGCCGAAGCCCGGAGCTGCGGCACCTACGACGCAGCCTCCCCAAGCAGTGCCAGCCCGAGATCGAGCGGCTCGATCTCGACTCCGGCGAGGTCGGCGTTGAAGTCCGGTCCCATCAAGTCCCCATTCTCATGCATGTGCCGTAGTGGTCCGCTGAGAAATTCATCCAGGTCAAGGGCGGCGGGCGTCCTGTCCGCCCAGGGCCCGTTGGCGTGCAGCCGGGCATAGGCGGCGGCCGAGTAGACAAGATGGACGACGACGGGTTCGCCATCGGCGCCTTCGTAGTGGTTCGATTCGACCCACGCGCCCTGCATGTCCTGGTCTATGAGCAACCAGACCTTTCCTTCAGCGCGTACCCGCGCCAGGAACCGCTGGTAGCGAGCATCGAGTTCCGCATTCAGGTGCAAAGCCACGCCTTACCGTACTGATAAAACAATGTCCTATAGACATAGTGTGAGGTAGCTCGCATTGCTCGTCGCGCGGTTCCCGGTCAAGGTGTTCAGAACCACCGACAGGAGTAGCGGCATGGTGTTGGATGGCGGGGTGGGAGATATCAGCCGCAGTCGAACCATAGCGGCACAGCCTCAGGCGATTTGGGATGTCCTGGCCGACTTCGGCGCGCTGAGCTCCTGGGCCGACGGCATCGACCACTCCTGCATCCTCAACCACGGCCCCGACGGCGGGCCGTTGGGCACCACGCGCCGGGTACAGGTGGGGCCCAACACCCTGGTGGAGCGCATCACCGAGTTCGACCCGCCCGCGACGCTCGCCTACGACATCGAAGGACTGCCGGCCCGGCTACGGCGGGTGGCCAACCGCTGGACACTGCGCGCGGTGGGAGCCCAGACCGCAGTCGCACTGATCAGCACTGTCGAGGTCGGGACCGGGCGGCCCGCCCGGATGGCCGAATGGGTCGCGCTGCGGGTCCTGGCCAAGCAGTCCGATGCGCTACTAACCGGGCTGGCCCAACGAACGGAGAACGCGCATGTCTGACCGCCCCGACATCGTCATCGTGATGACCGACGAAGAGCGGGCGGTGCCGCCGTATGAGTCGGACGACATACTCGCCTGGCGGCAGCGGACGCTGGCCGGCCGCCGCTGGTTCGACGAGCACGGGGTGAACTTCACCCGGCACTACACCGGTTCGCTGGCCTGCGTGCCGAGCCGCCCGACCATCTTCACCGGCCAATACCCCGACCTGCACGGCGTCACCCAGACCGACGGCATCGGCAAGCGCTTCGACGACTCGCGGCTGCGCTGGCTGCGCGCGGGCGAGGTGCCCACCTTGGGCAACTGGTTCCGCGCGGCGGGCTACGACACCCACTACGACGGCAAGTGGCACATCTCGCACGCCGACCTCGAGGACCCGGAGACCGGCGGCTCCCTGGCCACCAACGACGACGACGGCGTCGTCGACCAGGCGGCCGTGCAGCGCTATCTCGACGCCGACCGGCTCGATGCGTACGGCTTCTCGGGCTGGGTGGGTCCCGAGCCGCACGGGGCGGGGAACGCCAACAGCGGCTACCGCCGCGACCCGCTGATCGCCGACCGGGTCGTCGCCTGGCTCGAGGACCGGTATGAGCGGCGCCGTGCCGGTGACCCGGAAGCGATGCGCCCGTTCCTGTTGGTGGCGAGCTTCGTCAACCCACACGACATCGTGCTCTTCCCGGCCTGGGTGCGGCGCAGCCCGATCCAGCCCTCCCCGCTGGACCCGCCGCCGGTGCCCGCGCCGCCCACCGCCGATGAAGATCTGTCCACCAAGCCGGCCGCGCAGATCGCGTTCCGCGAGGCCTACTACTCCGGGTACGGTCCGTCGCCCGCGATCAGCCGCTCCTACAAGCGCAACGCGCAGCGCTACCGCGACCTGTACTACCGGCTGCACGCAGAGGTCGACACGCCGATCGACCGGGTGCGCCGAGCGGTCACCGACGGCGGCTCGGAGAATGCGGTGCTGGTGCGCACCTCCGATCACGGTGATCTGCTCGGAGCGCACGGCGGGCTGCACCAGAAGTGGTTCAACCTCTACGACGAGGCCACCCGGGTGCCGTTCGTGATCGCCCGCATCGGCGCAAACGCGACCCAGGCGCGTAGCGTTGCCGCTCCGACGTCGCACGTCGACCTGGTGCCGACGCTGCTCGGCGCCGCCGGTGTCGACGTCGATGCGGTGGCTGCGCAGCTTGCCGAGTCGTTCTCCGAGGTGCACCCGCTGCCCGGCCGCGACCTGATGCCCGTGGTGGACGGTGCTGCGGTCGATGAGAGCCGCTCCGTCTATCTGATGACCCGCGACAATGTGCTCGAAGGCGACACCGGCGCTTCCGCGCTGTCCCGGCAATTAGGCCGCGACGTGAATCCGCCTGCGCCACTTCGCATCAAGCTGCCGGCGCACGTCGCCTCGAATTTCGAGGGCCTGGTCGTGCAAGTGGCGGCTGAGGATGGCGGCTCGGGACATTTGTGGAAACTGGTGCGCACCTTCGACGATCCGGCCACCTGGACCGAACCCGGCGTACGTCACTTGGCCGCCAACGGGATTGGCGGCGAGGCTTACCGCACCGACCCGATCGATGACCAGTGGGAGCTCTACGACCTGACCGCCGATCCCGTTGAGGCACAGAACCGTTGGGCCGACCCCGACCTGCACGACTTGCGCCAGCACCTACGGATGCAACTCAAGCAGGCCCGAGCGTCGTCGGTGCCGGAGCGCAACCAGCCGTGGCCTTACGTCACCCGGCAGCCTCCGACCGGCGAGTCGGAGGGTCTGGTGCGCCGGGTGTTGGGGCGGTTTCGCTAGTAGTCCGCCGCCGAGATTGCCCTCATGGTCGCGCTTTTGCGGCTGTGACGACCGTGGCGGCAATCTTGACGAAGCTGCGCCAGCCAGTGACCTCGAGATTGCGGTAGCGGTCGCGATTCAGCGTCGATCGCAACCACAGCGGCGATCTCGAGGCAGCACCGGCGGGCGCTGACGCAACGAGTTCGTTCGTGCGAAGGTTGCAAGATGCCGGACAGCGTGGCGGTGATCGGGGCCGGTCCCGGCGGACTGGTCGCGGCGCGCTGGCTGCTGGCGCAGGGCTCTGAAGTCGCGCTCTTCGAACAGGGGCCGACACTCGGTGGGCAGTGGGCAGGCCTGGACGGCAGCAGCGGCGTGTGGCCGCACATGCGCACCAACAGCAGCCGGATCCTGAACGCTTTCAGCGACCTCCCGCCCGGCGAAGGCGCCGCCTATCCTTCGAACCGCGACATCCTGGCCTACCTGCACCGCTACGCCGACATGTTCGGCATCACCTCGCGAATCCGATTGGGCACCCGCGTCGATCTGCTGCGGCGCACCGGCAACGCATGGTTGCTCGGCCACTCCGGCACCAGCGAACAGTTCGATCGCGTGGTTGTGGCCCCTGGCAGGTTTCATACCCCTGCTATCCCGAATGTCCCAGGGCTGGAACAGTTTTCCGGCCAGCTCGGTGCGACGTCGACGTATCACTATCGCGGGCCGGCGCGCTACCAGGGCAAGCGCGTACTGGTGGCCGGCAGCGCGATCAGCGCTCTCGACATCGCGACAGAGCTTGCTCACGGCGGCGCGGCGCGAGTGACGGTCACCCAGCGACGGCAACGCTACGTCCTGCCGAAGTTCGTGGCCGACGTCCCCTCGGATCACCGGATGTTCACCCGCTACCACGCACTGGCCGGTGAATTGCTACCGGCAGATCAATTCGACTGCCAGTTAAAGGAATTCGTGATCGAGGCCGGCGGAGACCCCGCCGACTACGGGGCGCCGGCACCTCATCCGTCGATGGCGATGGCGGGTGTCACGTTGAACGACGGATTTCTGCCAATGGTCGCCGCGGGCCGAATCACGGTGCGGCCGTGGATGGAATCGGTCACCGGATCACGCGTGACCTTCGCCGACGGACGTGCCGACGAATTCGACGCGGTGGTGCTGGGCACCGGGTACCGGCTGAGCCTGCCGTTCCTCGATGAGGGCATCCGGGCGGTGCTCAACGTCGGCAGCACCCACTTCGACGCGGACCGCTACACCTTCCACCCCGATCTGCCCGGGTTGGCATTCGTGGGTCTGTGGGATCAGTCGGGCGGATACTTCGTGCCGCTGGAGCTTCAGGCCCGATGGATCGCATACACCTGGAGCGGCGCTGTCCCTGCTCCCCACGTGCCCGACCCGCGAACATCAATAGAAGCCGGTGGCGGCAAGACCCGCATGGACCGCGTCGTGCTGACCTTCGCCCGCGCGGCCGGAGTGGAGCCGCGGCTGGACAACTGGCCGCAGCTGCGTCGCGCCCTGCTGTTCGGCCCCCTGGCACCGAGCTGCTTCCGCCTTGAAGGCCCGGATGCATGCCCGGACGCGCCACAACAGTTCGGCCGCGACGCCGGGGCGTTCGGGGCGATTACGTCGAACGAGCTGACCGACGACGAACGCAGCCGATGGTCGCTACTTGAGCCCGCGGTCCACCTGTAGTTCGGGGTGTGCGCGTTGCTGACGCGCCGCATAGAGGATCGAGCCCGCGGTCTGGAACGGCACCGTGTCGCGGTGGGCGGTGGCGATGGGCAGGTCGGCGGCCCGGCGCAGCATCATCAAGGCGAGCGTGCCGTTGGTGGAGTAGGGGACGATCAGCACGTTCGCCAGCGCGTCGGCACCCGTCACCGTCATCACGTGCTGCTGCTTGTGCTGCCAGCCCTGCCAGTTCAAGTCTGGCGGTCGTTGCAGCGGCGGCCAGTTGACCGCGATGCTGGTGATCTCGCCGAGTCGCGCGCGCAGCGCCAGGATGAGTTCGGGCAACTCAACGCCGATCCGGTCGGTGCGGGGCCACCACGCCCCGTCGATGTCTTTACCGAGCTCGGTCGCCAGAGTCAGGCGTATCGGGGTGGACTGGCGCCGCACCCCCAGCGCTTGGTTAACGGGGTTCACCGGGGCTGTTCCTTCGTGCTCGGCATCGTCGGCCCCGCGGGTGCGGGACGACGGAGGAATCGCATTGCCCTGAGGCACGGCCCGTAGCTGACTACTGGTCACCATCGCTGACAACGAAAAGGCTCGCGCTTGACGCTACGCCACCGCCAGAGCCCTCTCGCTGGGGGTCGCGAATGGGGATCGGCCACCATTACCTGCGGCATAAGGGAGGATGGAGGAATGGCCACAAACAATTGGTGCGACGCACCCGAGATTCATCCGTCGGAGATCCGGGTAGGTGACACCATCGGCACGGTGGCTCCCGACCACCTTCCGTACGAGGTCAGGATGATAAGCACCCCGCAAGCCGGATCGACCAGATGGACCTTTTTCGGCCGCGACAAGAACGGTCAGCAGCACTCGGACACGTTCCGCGACGGTCAACTGGTCCGCCGCTACGCCAAGGCGTCCTGACGAGCAAAAGGGGGCAACAGATGCCGAAGTTTTCGCTTCCCGAAGAAAAGCCCGACGGCCTGGCCTCACCCGCGACGGCCAAGATCATCAAGTACTCGTCGCGGGCGCACGTCGCGATCTTCAAGCTGACCAACGGCCGCATCGGAAACAAGTGGCGCATCGGTGCCGGCTTCGACAAACCGGTGCCGACACTGCTTCTCGAACACCGCGGTCGCAAATCGGGGAAACTGTTCACCACTCCCCTGCTCTACATGCGCGACGGAGAAGACTTCGTCATCGTCGCCTCGCAGGGCGGCCACCCGAAGAATCCGCAGTGGTACTTCAACCTCGTCGCCGACCCCGAAACCCGGATTCACGTGAAAGGCCAACGCAATCTTGCGGTTTCGGCGCGTGTCGCTTCGCCGCAGGAGCGCGCCGCGTTGTGGCCCCGATTGGTCGATCTCTACGCGGACTTCGAGAAGTATCAGCGGTGGACCGACCGGGAGATCCCGGTGATCATCCTTTCGCCGCGTTAGCGGTCAGCCGGAACAGCGCGCGGTCCAGCGTCGGCAGAATATCGGTGATCGGGATTTCCCCGGCAGCGAACCGTGCGACCAGACCGTAGGCGAGGTTGGACACGATCGGCGGCAACTCCTCGACCAGATCCGGTTGCGCGCCCGCGAGCACGGCCATCGCGGCGGGTATCACCGCGTCCAATCCGCGACTGACCAGCCGGTGCCCACCCGGCGCCGACCGCGCGCGGAAGTACGCGCGCAACATGTCCGGGTGACGTTCCCAGGGCTCGAAAATGGTTCGGAAAACCCGCATCAGCCCGTCGTAGACGGATTCGCCGGGTTCTGGCGTCTGCGATGCCAGACCGGCGTACCGGTTTTCGTCCATCCAGCGTTGCAGGGCGGCCATGATTAGGGTGTCCCTGGTCGGGAATCGCTTGTAGATGGTGGTCAGCGAGGTGCGCGCACGCTTGGCCACTTCGCGGAGTTGCACGGCGTCGTAACCCTCGGTTTCCAGGATCTCGACGACGACATCGAGGATGGGGTCGGACTCCTGGGCCATGACCTCAGCGCTAACCACATCCACCCTTGCCTTGAAGTCTTGCCTCAGCTCAGTAACACGGTTACTGTACCGGGTGTAACGAGGTTACTCAACGAGGAGGCTGCCGATGCCCGGCCGAGTAGCAGACAAGGTCGCATTCGTCACCGGAGCGGCCCGCGGCCAGGGCCGTAGCCATGCGGTGCGGCTGGCGCAGGAAGGTGCCGACATCATCGCCGTCGATATCTGCCGGCCGTTCGAGAACTCTCCGGCACCGGCGGCGACACCGGAAGATCTCGCTGAAACCGCCGATCTGATCAAGGGTCTTGACCGCCGGGTGGTCACCGCCGAGGTCGACGTCCGCGACTATGACGCGCTCAAGGCCGCCGTCGACAGCGGGGTCGAGCAACTCGGCCGCCTGGACATCGTCATCGCCAATGCCGGGATCGGCACCGGCGGTGTGCGGCTGGACCGGATGGGTGAAGACCTGTGGCAGGAGATGATCGACGTCAACCTCACGGGTGTCTGGAAGTCGGTGAAAGCCGCTGTGCCGCATCTGCTTTCCGGCGGTGGCGGTTCGATCGTGCTGACCAGCTCGGTGGCCGGCCTGAAATCCTATGCCCACACCGGTCACTACGTGGCGGCCAAGCACGGTGTGGTCGGGCTGATGCGGTCGTTCGCCGTCGAGCTCGGCCCGCGCAACATCCGGGTCAATTCGGTACACCCAACCCATGTGAATACGCCCCTGCTGATCAACGAGACCACATTCCGGCTGTTTCGGCCCGATCTGGAGAATCCGGGACCCGATGATCTGGCTCCGATCTGCCAGAGCTTCCACACCCTGCCGATCCCCTGGGTCAACGCCGAGGACATCAGCAACGCGGTGCTGTTTCTGGCCTCCGACGAGGCGCGCTACATCACCGGCGTCACTCTGCCCGTGGACGCGGGAAGTTGCCTGAAGTAGCGAAAGGACTTGGCATGACGATCACTTCGGACACCGACGTCTACTACGACCCGTATGACGTCAACATCACCGCCAACCCCTACCCCACCTTCGCCCGCCTGCGCGACGAGGCGCCGCTGTATTACAACGAGCGCTACAACTTCTGGGCGATCTCCCGGCACGCCGACGTCGAGAAGGCCCTGTCGGACTGGGAAACGTTCTCCAACAGCCGAAGTGACATCCTGGAGCTGATCCAGTCCAAGTTCCCGATGCCTCCCGGCGTGATGATGTTCGAAGACCCGCCGACACACACCATGTTGCGCGGGGTCATGTCCCGGGTGTTCACTCCGCGGCGGATGGCCGCGATCGAGGACCAGATCCGCGCCTACTGCGTCCGGTGCCTCGATCCCCTGGTCGGCTCCGACGGTTTCGACATCATCGCCGAACTCGCGTCCATGATGCCGATGCGCGTCATCGGCATGCTGCTCGGCATCCCCGAAGACGACCAGATCGGGGTGCGCGACGCCAACGATGCCAACCTGCGCACCAAACCCGGCACCCCGATGAAGGTGGCCGACCCGGACTCGATCGCCGACGGCCGGATCTACGCCGACTACGTCGACTGGCGCGCCAGGAACCCGTCCGACGACCTGATGACGGCGCTGCTCAACGTCGAGTTCGAGGACGAGAGCGGTGTGACGAGAAAGCTCACCCGAAAGGAAGTCCTGCACTACACGCAGGTGGTCGCCGGTGCCGGTAACGAGACGACGGGCCGGCTGATCGGGTGGCTGGCCAAGGTGCTCGCCGAACATCCCGACCAGCGTCGGGAAGTCGCCCAAGACCGCTCCCTGCTGACGCGCGCGGTCGACGAGACACTGCGCTTCGAGCCCACCGGCCCACACGTCGCGCGCTACACCATCCGCGACTTCGAGGCCTATGGCACGACGGTGCAGGCCGGTAGCGCGGTCCTGCTGCTCTTCGGATCCGCTAATCGGGATCCGTTGCGCTACAAAGACCCTGACACTTTCAACCTGCACCGGGACAACATCTCCCACCTCACCTTCGGCAAGGGCGTGCACTACTGCCTCGGCGCGAATCTGGCGCGTCTGGAAGGCAGGGTCGCGCTCGACGAACTGCTGAACCGATGGCCGGAATGGGACGTCGACTACGACAGCCTCAAGCTGGCGCCGACCTCTACGGTGCGCGGGTGGGAAAGGCTGCGCATCGTCTTTCCCTGAGCGTCACGTCAGTCGCGCGAGCTCGACCAACTCGTCCAATCGACGCAGCGACTCATCGCGTGGCGCCGTCTCCAGATCGAGCAAGACCCGCTCCACCCCCAGCGGCGCATAACCCTCGAGGGTCTGCGCCGTGGCTTCACCCCACTGGCATACGGTCACCGGGACATCGGGGCCGGCGAACGCACGCAACTCCTCCAGCGGACCCGCCAGCAGTTCCGGGGACGGGCTGAGCGCGATCCACCCGGCATTGAACCGGGCGATGCGCTTGAAGCTGGCCGGTCCCCCGCCACCCACATACAACGGCGGATGCGGTTTCGTCGCGGGCTTCGGCCAACAATAGATCGGGTCGAAATCAACGTATTTCCCGTGGAATTCGGCCTCCTCCTGCGTCCAGATCTCGATCATCGCGCTTAGCCGCTCATCGGACACCCGCCCACGCACCGCGGGATCGACGCCGTGATTGGCAACCTCTTGCCGCAACCATCCGACGCCGACCCCGAACATAAATCGGCCCTGCGAGACGAGATCCAGGGAAGCGACCTCCTTGGCCGTGACGATCGGATCCCGTTCCGGCAGCAGCGCAATTCCGGTGCCCAGCAACAGTGTTCGAGTGGTGGCGGCCACTGCGCTAAGTGCCACGAACGGGTCGAGAGGGCGGTAGTACTTCCGCGGAATCGGACCGCCGCTGGGATAGGGGCTGTCATGGGTGACCGGGATGTGCGTGTGCTCGGCGAGGAACAGCGAATCGAAGCCCCGCTGCTCGAGTGCCGGTCCCAATTCGATCGGGCCGATGCCCTCGTCGGTGATGAACGTCAGAATTCCGAAGCGCATGGTCGTCCCTTTCGTCGGGTCCACTCTGACAAGAAAAAGCTGACAAGAAAATGAACCGTTGGGAATTAATTGCTGACCGCAGCGGTAGAACAACGCATGAACCTCAACGACGCGGCACGTGAACTCATCGGCAAGGGCGCAGATGCCACGCTGATCACCCTCAATCCCGACGGCAGTCCTCAGGTGAGCCTGGTCTGGGTGGCGCTGCAGTCCACCCCGGACGGCGACGAAATCGTCACCGCACACCTAAGCGAACACAAGAAGGTGCGCAACGTCCGTAACGATCCCCGTGTCGCCCTCACCGTCGTCTCGACCGACGACCCGCACGGTGAGATGCGCCCGTACCTCGCCATCAACGGCACGGCACGCATCGTCGAAGGCGGTGCGCCGGAACTGTTGAAGGAACTCGCGCAGACGCTGTCGGACCCGGACGTGTTCCCGCCGGCCGATGCGCCACCGGGATTCCTGACCCGCATCCGCATCGACAAGGTCGGCGGCATCGGTCCCTGGAGCTAGTCGGCGGCGGGCACTTGCTCAACCCGCTTGGCCGGCCGGGCCGCACCCCAAAGCCCCACGCCCACACCGACAATCGCGCCGCCGAGGCCGATGATCTGTTGGGACCGCTTGAGCTGACCATGCACGGACAGCCCGCCCAACAGGTCAGCCGCGTCCGCGCCGCCGGAGGCCAGGAACCAGCCGCGAGTGTTCTTGCCGCGCAACGCCGATGTGGCGAGCAGCCCGCCGATCAACGCGTCGCGGTAGCCCATCGACCGCAACAGCAGTTGCGCCGTCGCGGTCTGATCGTCCGGGTCCCCCCACAGTTTGTTCGCCTTGATGGGGTCGACGAGGAACGAGATCCCCGAAGCGAGTCGGATACTGCCCGCGATGAGAGCGGCACGATCGATGGCCATGGCGGCAGCTTAGAGTCTTCCCACACCACAGGAGAAGGAGTCTGGGATGACGTGGCAGATCGTGATGTTCGTCTTGAGCCTGATCGCGGCCGGCGTTGCGGCCCTCGGCTGGCTGGTCAGCCGCGAAGACAAGGCCCGCAACCGGCGCCGGACGGCGGTCATCGGAGCGCTGGCGGCCGCGGTGCTGTTCTTCCTGCTGGGCTGTTTCACGATCGTCGGGACCCGCCAGATCGCGATCGTCACCACCTTCGGACGCCCCACCGGGGTGAGTCTGAACAACGGATTCCACGGCAAGTGGCCCTGGCAGATGACGCACCAGATGGACGGCGCGGTGCAGATCGACAAGTACGTCAAGGACGGCAACCACGATGAGCGCATCATGGTGCGACTGGGCAACCAGTCCACCGCCTGGGCCGACGTCAGCATCCGCTGGCAGCTCAAACAACCCGCGGCTCCCGAACTCTTCCAGCAGTACAAGACGTTCGACAACGTGCGCGTCAACCTGATCGAGCGCAATCTGTCGGTCGCTCTCAACGAGGTGTTCGCCGCATTCAACCCGCTGGACCCGCAAAACCTGGACGTCTCGCCGCTGCCCAACCTCGCCAAGCGCGCAGCGGACCTGATGCGCAAGGACGTGGGCGGGCAGGTCGACATCTTCGACATCAACGTGCCCACCATCCAGTACGACCAGGGCACCGAGGACAAGATCAACCAGCTCAACCAGCAGCGCGCCCAGACCTCGATCGCGGTGGAGTCGCAGCGCACGGCCGAGGCTCAGGCCAAGGCGAACGAGATCCTGTCGCGCTCCATCAGCAACGACCCCAACGTGGTTGTGCAGAACTGCATCACGGCGGCGATCAACAAGGGCATCAGCCCGCTGGGTTGCTGGCCGGGTACCACGGCGATGCCCACGGTGCCCGTCCCCGGACGGTAGTCACGACCGGGAGCCGCCCATGAGAGGGTGGTTCCTCATGGACATCCCGTTCGCCGACGTGCTGCTTGGCCGTTTCGGCCCTCGCAGGGGCCGCCACGTGCCCGAGTTCGATCTCACGCCGGCGCTGGAAGACCTCGAAGACCCTGAGACCAAAGCCACCGACGCCGCCCTGGACACCGTCGATCTGCCGTCGGCCGATCCGGCCCTGCTCCTGCAGAAAATGGAGAACCGGCTGGTTCGTAACCACCTGGCCAATCCCGATGTGCTCAGCGACGAGGAACTGCGCCGACTGCGTTACATCCTGAACTTCGCGCGGCTGGCCGACTTCGAACCAGGGGTCGCGGGGCCGGGCGGCAGTCGGGGCCGCGGGGACATCTCGGTGGGCGCCGAAATCGGGCCCTGGCGCTCCCGGGTCGTCGATGCGTTGTTCGCTCCGTTGCGCGAGGAACCCGACCAGATCAAGGCGCTGACGGCGGCACGCGAGCTGTTGGCGGGCCTGACCCAGGACCAGGACGACCAGCGACAGGTACTCATCGATCGCCACCGCAACGACTTCTCGGCCGCCGAACTCGACGCCGAAGTGGGCTACAAGAAGCTCGTCACCGTCCTCGGCGGCGGTGGCGGCGCGGGCTTCGTCTACATCGGCGGCATGGCGCGCCTGTTGGAGGCCGGCCAGTTACCCGACTACATGATCGGCTCGTCGTTCGGGTCGATCATCGGCAGCCTGGTGGCCCGCGAATTGCCGGTGCCGATCGAGGAGTACGTGGCCTGGGCCAAGACGGTTTCTTACCGCGCCATCCTGGGACCCGAGCGGGTCCGTCGCCGCCACGGCATGGCGGGCCTGTTCACGCTGCGCTTCGACCAGTTCGCGCACGCCCTGCTCAGCAGGGAAGACGGTGAGCGGCTGCGGATGTCGGACCTGGCGATTCCGTTCGACGTGGTGGTCGCCGGGGTTCGCCGGCAGCCCTACGCCGCACTGCCTTCGCGGTTTCGCCGCCCCGAGCTGGCGGCGCTGCAAGGGCGCTCGATTCCCTTCCGCCCCATCGGTATCGGCCCGGTGGTGGCGGCGCGCATGTGGCAGGTGTCGGCGTTCATCGACCTGCGGGTGGTCAAGCCGATCGTGATCTCCGGCGATGATCCGGCACTCGATTTCGACGTCCTCGACGCGGCTTCGTTCTCCTCGGCGATCCCCGGCGTGCTGCATCACGAGACGAGCGACGCCCGGATGCTGCCGCTGCTGGAGGACTTGTTCGCCGAGCGGGAGATCGCGGCACTCGTCGACGGCGGCGCGGCCAGCAACGTACCGGTCGAGCTGGCGTGGAAGCAGGTCCGCGACGGCAAGCTCGGGACCCGCAATGCCTGCTATCTCGCGTTCGATTGCTTTCACCCGCAATGGGATTCGCGACATCTGTGGCTGGCCCCGATCCTGCAGGCGATCCAGCTGCAGATGCTGCGCAACCTGCCCTATGCCGACCACCTGGTCCGCTACGAACCCACCCTGTCGCCGATCAACCTGGCCCCGTCGACCACCGCGATCGACCGCGCCTACCGATGGGGTCGAGCCAGCGTCGAGCGGGCGATCCCGGTGACGTCGGCGCTGTTGTCGCCAACCTGGTGGGTGGGTGACGCGCCGCCGGTTCCCGCGGCGCAACCGCAGGAACACGCCAAGTCGGTGGCATCGTCCATGAGCTCGGTGATGGCGGCGATTCAGTCGCCGAGCGGTCGGCTGTCCCGCTGGCGCAACCGCCACCTGACCTGAGACGGCCGCCGCGGACTACGATTACCCCCATGGTCGACCGGGTCGGAGGCGCCGACTACAACGCCGGCGAAACGGCAGCCTCGGAAAACCTGGCATGGTCGAGCGGGAACGAACTCGCGGACATTCAAGACAGCCCCGCCGCCCCTGGCAGCCGCGCCGTCCCCACCCCACCGCCCGACGACGTGGACCAGTCCTGGACCACCGCGTGGACCCGAGCCGCCGCCGTCCTGCTGATCTGTCTGGCGCTGGCCGTGGTGATCGTGGTCGCGGGCTGGTTGATGCACAAGAACAACTCCTCGGGCAATGCCGCAGAGCCGGCGCGCACCACGACCGCGCCCGTCACCACCACCGCGCCGGCCACCACCACCGTCTCCTCCACGGCGGACCAGGACAGCCGCTACATCGCCTCGCTCAACGACAAGGGCATCCAGTTCGCCAACCCGCAAGCCGCCGTCTTCAACGGCAAAACGGTGTGCCAGAACATCGGGCAGGGCATGACGGTGCAGGAGGTGGTCGCGCAGTTCCGCTCCAGCAGCCCGGACTTCGCGGCCCACGCCGAAGACTTCGTCGCCATCTCGGTCCGCGCCTACTGCCCGCAGTACAGCAAGCTGGTCGCCGCAATCTGATCAGTCGGTGATCTTCCGGAAGGCATCGACCAACTCCGCCAGCACGTCCTGTGCCTGGCCGGGGTCCGACGGCAGCGACCCCGAGAACCGGATGTCGGTGGCACCGTCTGCCACCATGCGCGGGACCCCCGCAACCGAGGCAGCAACATCGATCCGGCGATCGGCGCCCCGCAACAGACCAGCCGAACCCTGCACCTGGAGACCGTCCGGGTCCGCGCCGGTGTCCGCGATCGCGCGTTTCATCGCCGGGATCGCGCCGCCCAGGTCGGTGATCGCCGGGCCCCACGGGATCCAGCGCATGCCGAAACGACTCAAACGCCGCGCGACGGCCGGGTTCACGGTTCCACTGACCCAGATGGGAACGCCATTGGGCTGCAACGGCTTCGGCATCTGGTGGATGCCGTCGAAGGACAGCTCCGGTGAGCTGTAGCTGCCCCGCTGCTGCGTCCACAGCGTCTGGCAGACCTCCAATGTGTGGTCGAGCAGGCGGCCGCGGCGCTCAAAGGGCAACCCCGCGGCCTGGTACTCCTCGCGTTGCCAACCGATCCCCACGCCGAGGTCGATCCGTCCACCCGACAGCACATCCATGGTGGCCAACTGCTTGGCCAGCACGGCCGGCCGTCGCAGCGCCGCCAGCAGCACCGAGGTGCCCAGCCTGATCCGCGTGGTGGTTGCGGCGATTGCGGTCAGCAGGATGAGGGGTTCCAGCCACTGGCCGTCAGGGCCGGTCGGTTGTCTGCCACCGGTGGTTCCGCCCACCGCCGGATCGGCGTAGGCGTCCAGGTTCTCGCCGAACACCACATGGTCGGACACCACGACGCGATCGACTCCGACCGCATCCATGGCGCGGGCGGCGTCCAGCGTCCCCGACCAGTCCGCATCTGGGCCGTCGCTGAAGTTGCGTAGATAGAGCGTGAGTTTCGGATGATCCGTCATCCGCCGATTCCCGTCACCCACCGAGTATCTCGGACGCGCGCCGCACGGCACGCGCCGGTGGCGGCGCAACCGATATGGTGGCCCCGATGAGCGCCAAACCTTCCGTGTTGTTCGTCTGCATCCACAACGCCGGCCGCTCCCAGATGGCCGCGGGGTTCCTCGCGGCGGTGGCCGGTGACGCCATCGAGGTGCGTTCGGCGGGCAGTGCGCCGGCCGATGCGGTCAATCCCGCCGCGGTGCGGGCCATGGCTGAGGTCGGCATCGACATCTCCGCCGAAAACCCCAAGATCCTGACCGCCGACGCGGTGCAGGCCTCAGATGTGGTCATCACCATGGGGTGCGGTGACACCTGCCCGTTCTTTCCGGGAAAGAGCTACCGCGACTGGGTGCTCGAGGATCCGGCCGGCAAAGGCGTGGAAGCGGTACGGCCCATCCGCGATGAGATCCGGGCCCGCGTCAAAGATCTCATCGCCGAGCTGCTGCCCGCAGGAACCTGAAAGCTGTTCTAGGAACAGCAATTCGGGTCGAGCACACCGACCAGTGCGGCCACCGCGGCCCGATGCGGGCGGTGGTACACGCTCGTGCCGCGCCTGGTGGACTCGACCAGACCCGCATTGCGCAACTGGTTCAGATGATGGCTGACCGTGGACTCGCCCACCCCGATCGCAACCGCCAGCTCCCCGCTGTTGCATCCGTCCGCGGCGCCGCCGAACAGCAGCGACATGATCTTCACCCGCGCCGGGTCGGCCAGCGCCTTGAGTCGCAGCGCGATTTGCAGCGCGTCGTCGTCGCTCATCACTCCTGCCGCCACCGGTGCACAACACACCGGCGCGGAGATGTCGATCACCGGTAGCGCCTTGGGCATGACTCCATCATGCCAGAAGGTTTGACATATATCGAAAAAGTGGCATGCTGTGCTCTATCCGATTAGTTCGACATATGTCGCAAAGGTTGTCAGGAGGCATTCCATGTCCCGTGTTCAATTGGCCCTCAACGTCGATGACCTCGACGAGGCCATCGCGTTCTATTCCAAGCTGTTCAACACCTCCCCCGCCAAGGTCAAACCGGGCTACGCCAACTTCGCCATCGAAGAGCCGCCGCTGAAGCTCGTCCTGCTGGAGAACCCAGGCCAGGGCGGCACGCTCAACCACCTCGGGATGGAAGTGGATTCCAGTGACGAGGTGCACGCCGAGATCGCGCGCCTCAGCGCCGAGGGCTTGTTCACGCAGGAGGAGATGGGCACCACCTGTTGTTTCGCCACCCAGGACAAGGTGTGGGTGAACGGCCCCGGCGGACACCGCTGGGAGATCTACACCAAGCTGGCCGATTCAGAAACCTTCTTCGCACCCGAGCCGGTTGCCGAAGGAGCCCGTTGCTGTGGTGCCGAGGTGGGGGTGCAGTGAGGTCGGCGGTCGGCGTACACGCACCGTCGGTATGGACGCCCGGCGACTTCCCCGACGAGTCGCTCTGGTCGTTCGACCTCTCCCCGGCAGATCGGCGGGCATTGGCTAGCTACGGGCGCGGAGGTGAGTTCACAGATCTCACCCGCCATTTCGGCGAGGCCGCGCGGCGCTGGGAGGAACTGCTGACCCACGGTCCCGGTTTCGTGCGACTGCGCCAGTTTCCGATCGAGCTGCTCACCGAAGCCGAGACCGAGCTGGCCTACCTGGGTCTCGGCCGCTTGCTGGGTGAGCCGGTCGGCCAGGACCGCGACGCCAGCGTCCTCACCCATATCCGGGACGAACGCCAACCCGCCGCCCCGGGCGTGCGCAAGTACCGCACCAACCTGCGCCAGGACTTCCACAGCGACGGCTCCGACCTCGTCGGGCTGTTGTGCCTGCACCCGGCGCAGTCGGGTGGGGAGTCCAGGATCGTCAGCGCACACGCCGTGTACAACGAGATGTTGCGGCGCGCACCGCATCTGGTCGACGTGATGTACCAGTCGATGCCGTGGGACCGCAACGGGGAGCAGGGCGCCGGCGAACCGCCGTTCTTCGAGCTGCCACCCATCACGGACCTGAACGGGACGCCGCGACTGTTCTTCATCGCCTGGTACATCCGGGACTCGCAGCGTCATCCCGGCGCACCGAGACTCACCGAGAATCAATGCGCGGCTTTGGATCTCGTTGAGGCCATCGCCAACGATCCTGCCTTCCACATCGAGATGCGATTCGAGCCCGGCGATGTTCAGCTACTGAACAATGCCGTCGTGCTGCACTCGCGGGAGGCCTACACCGATGCCGAGGATCTCTCGCGCCGACGGCACCTGCTGCGGCTGTGGCTGAAGACCGCCACGGCCACCACCCATCAACTGTTGCGCGGCGGAATTCCGCGGCAGAACAACCGTTGAGCCAAGGCGGGGCTGGACTTGTCCTGAGATTCGATGCCTGTCAATATCGACCAGTGTCGAAATCACGTTCGCCGGCCACCGAAAGTCACTGCACGAACACGCCGCTGCTCGCTCAGCCGCTGTCGGCCGAGGCGGCGGCCGAAATCGCGGTGCAACTCAAGGCTCTCGCCGACCCGGTGCGGCTCCAGTTGTTCAGCGCCATCGCAAGCCGCGCCGGCGGCGAGTCCTGCGTCTGCGACATCTCCGCAGGTGTCACCGTCTCGCAGCCGACCATCTCGCACCACCTCAAGGTGCTGCGCGACGCCGGATTGCTGACATCGGAGCGCCGCGGATCCTGGGTGTATTACGCAGTGGTACCTGAGGCGGTTCGCGTCTTGTCGGCAGCCCTCGCTGTCCACGACAACACATATTCAGGAGCACCAGCGTGAGCGATGCGACCGCACCGTCCGAGTCCGACACGACAGTCGTCGCCAAACTATCCACCCTCGACCGATTCCTCCCGGTGTGGATCGGGATCGCCATGGCCGCCGGCCTATTGCTCGGCCGCTGGATTCCGCGGCTGAACACCACGCTGGAAAAGGTTCAGATCGACGGTATTTCGCTTCCGATAGCGCTTGGGCTGCTCGTCATGATGTACCCGGTGCTGGCCAAAGTGCGCTATGACCGCCTCGACACCGTCACCGCCGACCGCCGGATGCTGGTCAGCTCCCTGCTGCTCAACTGGGTCCTCGGTCCTGCGCTGATGTTCACCCTCGCCTGGTTGCTGCTGCCGGACCTGCCCGAATACCGCACCGGTCTGATCATCGTCGGACTGGCGCGCTGCATTGCCATGGTCATCATCTGGAATGATCTCGCCTGCGGCGACCGCGAGGCCGCCGCCGTGCTCGTCGCCCTGAACTCGATCTTTCAGGTTCTGATGTTCGCCGTCCTCGGCTGGTTCTACCTGTCGGTCCTGCCGGGCTGGCTGGGCCTGCCCCAGACATCGATCTCAACCTCACCGTGGCAGATCGCGAAGTCCGTAGTCATCTTTCTCGGCATTCCCTTGCTGGCCGGCTACCTCTCCCGCCGCTTCGGCGAACGCGCGAAGGGGCGCGACTGGTACGAGACCCGGTTCCTGCCGGCCATCGGCCCGTGGGCCCTGTACGGCCTGCTGTTCACCATCGTCATTCTCTTTGCGCTGCAAGGCGAACAGATAACCAACCGACCTCTGGACGTCGCACGCATCGCCCTGCCGCTGCTGGCCTACTTCGCCATCATGTGGGGCGGCGGCTACCTTCTCGGCGCGGCCCTGGCTTTGGGCTATGAACGCACCACCACACTCGCCTTCACCGCCGCCGGCAACAACTTCGAACTGGCCATCGCGGTCGCGATCGCCACCTACGGCGCCACCTCCGGGCAAGCCCTCGCCGGTGTCGTCGGACCTCTGATCGAAGTGCCCGTGCTGGTGGCCTTGGTCTTCGTGTCGCTGGCGCTGCGTCGGCGCTTCCCGCTGCGGGACCCCGACGCAGGTATCGTTGACTGACTGAAATCAGTGATAGTATCCCGCGACGGGAAGAGCGAACATGACAGCGGTCAAGGGCCTTTCAGCGCGCGAGTCCAAGCGCCTGCAGACCAGAGAGCGGCTGCTGGGTGCCGCCGTGGCCGAGTTCAAGCGGACGGGCATGGCCGACGCGGACGTCGGCGCCATCGTGGACGCCGCCGGCGTCGCACACGGCACGTTCTTCTTTCACTTCCCCACCAAAGAACATGTGCTGCTGGAACTCGAACAGCGTGAAGAGCAGCGCATCGCCGACAGGTTCGCCCGCTTCCTGGAATCGGAGCATGATCTTGCCGGCGCCCTACGCGAGTCCGTCCGCCTGATAGTCGGGCTCGAGCGTCGTCTGGGCGTCGCACTGTTCAAAAACTTTCTGGCACTGCATTTTTCACAGACCCGCCCGCCCGCCGAAGTCGGCCGGGACCACCCGATCATCGTTGCTGTCGCACACGAAATCGAAGCCGCTCAACAACGCGGCGAAGTCGATCCCGATGTCAACCCCATCAACAGTGCCGTGTTCTTCCTACTCGGACTGTATGCGTTACTGACCACCACGACCGGTTGGCCGGTGCGCGACGCCATGGTCGAGGACTACGTGAAAAGGACGATGTGGAGCTTGGTCGCTCCGGGACCCTCAGCCTGATTTCGACGTGGGGTCCGGCCACCGCGGCGTGCCCTCGGTTATTGACTCAAGTCAGTGAAGCGTGCCAAGCTCGACACGCCACGCGACCGTCGGAGCCGACGTTCCGGGCGCATCTCGGGAGGGACCTTTGAATCTGACCTCGAATCGGATTCCGAAGCTGCGCGCGCCTGGGCGCTCCGGCGCCGGCAGCGATCGCGCACTCAGCCTCGACGAGCATGCCGAGCGGTCCAGCGTCGCGCAGCGTCAGGCCGACCGGTGGCTCATTTGCGGCAGCCTGCTGATAGGCACTGCGGCACTGGGCGTTTTCGGCCTTCCGCTGTTCCTGCGCGGAGTCTGGTTGCAACGACGCGCCGCACGGCAGGGACTGTCGGTTAGACCCGTCATCATCACGTTGATCGGCTACCTCGTGATCATCGACGCTGCCATCAACACGGTGGGCTGGGCGCTGGATCTGGTCGGCAACCACACCCTGCTAGGTCGGGTACTGCTGGTCGGCTGGGGCAACATGTTCGACGCCGGCTACTTCTGGCACTACAACGAACTGTGGGTGGGCGGTGCAGCCGGCCCGGGCGAAAAGGGCTGGGAAGTCGGGCTGATCCTGACGGTGTTCACCATGCGTATCGCCGCCGGGATCGGGTTTCTCCAAATGAAGCGCTGGGGCCATCAGTGGCTGATCGTCACCTGCTGGATGGGTGTGGTGATCTGGATCGGCTACGTCTTCAACATGACCATGTACGCCGACGTGCGCTTCGCCGGTGTCGTACTCCCCGTCATCGGGTGGTGGCTCTACGACATCTTCTACATCACGCCGTTTCTGGCGATTCCTTATCTGCACACCGTGAATCGGGAGATTTTCTCCGACTAGGGAGGTCATTCATGTGGTGGGAACTTCTCCGGTATGTCGCCGCGTGGGGCGGCACCGGCCTGATCATCTGGTTCTGGTACTGGATGTTCTCCAACATCGGCACCTTCTGAAAAAGTGGAGACCACCGCAGGTTCGATCGAACGCAGCTGCGCACTGACCGCTGTCGCCTTGAGCGAACGGCGCCGAGCAGACGCGCGGTTGACCACCGGTGCCAAGCGCGGCTTCGGACTGGACGCCGGCCTGCGCGTTGTGCACGTGCCCTACCCCGCGGCCGACCCGCACTGGACCCGTCGAACGTTGACATGCGGAGTGGCACTGCAATGTTCGCCGTCGAAGGAACGCATCGCCGCGTACCGTCTGCATGAGTTGTCGCCGCGGGAACGACGCGCGCTGACCCTCGTCGAGGCGGGCGTCGCACTCGGATGGATCGCCTCTCGGTGGCCCGGACTGTTGTGTGACACAAGGCGTGCGATTCCCGATGTGGACATCATCGCGGCCGACACGGCCGCGGCCGTCATGCTCGACCGCGCCATCGAATTAGCGCGTGCCCGGACAGATCTGCCCGAGCACCCATTGCTCGGGAGTCTGCCGGCTGCCCGCCTCGAGCAGCGCGGGTGGACCTCCGCCATCCGCCGGCGTGGCCGAATGCCCTGGACCACAACGCAAAAGCGCCGTCCCCGTCCCTACTCGGTGCCGGTCGGTGGCGAGGGCGGCGTACGCAATCCCAATCTGCCGCCGCCCAGCAGACCCGACGACAACGATCTCGATGTCAGTCCCGAACGCAGACAGGGCATTCCCTACCCCGAGTGGAACTGTTGGACGAAGAGCTTTCTGTCCGACCATGTGGCGGTTGTCGAGCGCAGGCACGGGGTGCCCGTTCGCCGGCCCAACCCCGTCCCGGCCGACCTTCGCAAGTGGTTCGAGGAACAAACCCATCGCGCCATGGCCAACGGCCGTGAAGACGGATCCGACATCGACGTCGACGCGTACGTCCGCTATCACGTCGACACCAAGGCCGGAGAAGCATTCCCGCCCCGCATCTTTCGAGAGCTGGCACCCGCCGGTCGCGATGTTGCCACCGCGCTGCTCCTGGACGGGAGTATGTCCCTGGGCGTGCACGGCGGCCGCACATTCCGGCTGGAGCTGGACTGCGCCGACGCACTGTCGCGGGCGATGACCGACGCGCGCGAACGGCACGGGATCTTCGTGTTCACCGGAAACGGCCGTCATTACGTGGAAGTGCGCTGTCTGAAGGACTTTCCGGAGCGGCGGTTCATTGCACCGGGAGGCGCCGGCCTGACGACCGGCGGCTACACCAGGCTGGGCGCGCCCATACGTCACCTGACCAGTCGGCTGCTCGAGCAACCCGCTGAACGACGCCTGCTCATCGTGCTCGGTGACGGTCTGATGTCCGATGAGGGCTACGAGGGCAGCTACGCGTGGGCCGACGTCGCGCACGCGGTCGACGAGGCCGGCGACGCGGGCGTGTCCGTGTACTACGTGGGCGTCGGGCCGACCCGGGTCGACCCTCTGCCGGAGGTGTTCGGACCGCTTCGCTCGCAACGTATCCGGCGCGTCGAGGAACTTCCGCGCGTGCTGGCCCATGTTCATCGTGAGTTGGTTGCCGCATGACCGACGGCTACGTGCCCAGCGGCAACGAAGTGCGGCTGTTCGAGCAGGCGTACCGGCAGATGATCCCGCTCATGCTCACCGGACCTACCGGTTGCGGGAAAACGCGGTTGGTGGAGCACATGGCGGCACTCCTCGGCCGGCCGGTCGTCACCATCAGCTGCCACGACGATCTGACGAGTTCGGATCTGGTCGGCAGGTTCATGGTGACCGGAGGCGATGTGGTGTGGACGGACGGTCCACTGACCAGAGCCGTCAAAGACGGCGCCCTCTGCTATCTCGACGAGGTCGTGGAAGCCCGCCACGATTCACTGGCGATTCTGCACTCTCTGACCGATCACCGCCGCGCTCTCTATCTGGACCGCGCGGGTGAAGTCGTCCAAGCGCCGGATTCATTCATGCTCGTCTGCTCCTACAACCCCGCCTACCGCAGCTCGCTCAAAGATCTCAAACCGTCGTTTCGGCAACGCTTCGCCACGCTGCCCATGTCCTATCTGCCGGCCGACCGCGAAGCGGCCGTCATCGTCGCAGAATCGGGTGTCGACGCGGCTGTCGCACAACGACTTGTGCACTGTGCCATAGCTATCCGCCAAGCCGACGACATCTTCCATTTCGAGCCACCGTCCACCCGGGTTCTGGTCACCGCGGCGAAGTTGATCGCATCGGGAGCTTCCGAGACGGACGCGGCGCACGCCTGCATTCTCGCGCCGCTGAGCACCGACGGCGCCATCGCCGAGGGACTGCGTGAAATCGCGGCCGCCAGCCTGCACTGAGAGGAGCGAGACATGAACGAACAGGAGCGTAAACGCAAGAGGGCGCTGATCGTCTTTCAGCTGTTCATTTACGGCTACCTGCTGGTGATGTTCGCCATTCAGCTGTATATGTCCGTTGCGCGTGGCTGGTGGGAGTTGTGAATCAACCATCGCTGCAGAGCAATTCACCCGCCGCCGATCCCACCGACCACGAGGAGGCGTCCCGCGACGCGCAGCGGCGGGCTGACAAGTGGATGATTGCCGGAGCCGCGCTGATGGGAATGTGGGCGCCGGGCGTCATCGGCTTTCCTATCTTCATGCGTGGAGTCTGGTTGCAGCGCCAGGCATTACGCGCCGGCCTTGCGGTGCGGCCCATGATCGTCACCTTGATCGGTTACCTGGTCCTGATCGACGGCTGCCTCAACAGCCTCGGCTGGGCGCTGGACCTGGTCGCCAACCACACTCTGATCAACCGGGTGCTGATGGTCGGCTGGGGCAACATGTTCGACGCCGGCTACTTCTGGCACTACAACGAGCTGTGGGTCGGTGGTGCCGCCGGCCCTGGCGAAAAGGCTTATGTGGCAGGGCTTATCCTCACCGTCTTCTCGATGCGGGTGGCGGCGGCCATCGGCTTCCTGCAGATGAAGCGCTGGGGACACCAGTGGATGGTGGTCACCTGCTGGATGGGCGTGGTGATCTGGACGGCCTACGTCTTCAACATGACCATGTACGCCGATGTGCGGTACGCCGGTGTCGTGTTCCCGGTCATCGGCTGGTGGCTGTACGACATCTTCTACATCACACCCTTTCTGGCGATCCCCTACCTCCACACCGTCAACCGCGAAATCTTCACCGACTGACAGGACCGGACGATGACGACACCAGCTGAAGACCGAACCGAAGACCTGCCCCCGGGCACCACCGCCTATTACGCGCGCATGCACAAGTGGATCAAGCGTGCGGTGTTGGTGTGCCTGGTGGCGCTGGTCATCGAGGGCGCGTTCACATTGCCTTTCATGGCCGTCTACTACGGATACCCGACCCTGAGTCTCACCGAGATCTGCAGCGAACTGCTGAAAGTGCGCTACTCCGATGACACTTTGGAGTGCAAGTATCCCTACCCACCGCTCGGACCGCCGGAGGGCGTCGCCGGCAAGGACACCGCACGCGACGTGTGGGGAATCCAGCCGGTACCGAAATACCACCGGCTCGGGTTCCGGGAACTCGTCCGGATCCACGACGAACGGATTGCCCGGCAGGCTCAGCAGCACCGGTAGATTTCGAGCCGATGGTGAAGATCGGCGTTCAGATACATCCGCAGAACACGACCATGGCCGACCTGCGGGCGGCGTGGCAGGCGGTCGACGAACTCGGCGTGGACAGCCTGTGGACGTGGGATCACTTCTTCCCGCCGCTGTACGGAGCCGCGGACGAGGCGCATTTCGAGGGCTGGCAGATCCTGGCCGCGATGGCGGTCACCGCGTCGAACGTGTCCCAGATCGGGATGCTGGTCACCGGGTGCGGATACCGCAACCCCGACCTGCTGGCCGACATGGCCCGCACCCTCGACCACCTGTCCGGGGGCCGAGCGGTATTGGGCATCGGGTCGGGCTGGATGGACAAGGACGAAATCGAATACGGCTACCCGGTGCGCACGCCCGCGCAACGACTCGACCTGCTCGCCGAGGCGCTCCCTCGCATTCGCCGGCGCCTGGCCCTGTTGCAGCCGGGACCACTCGGCCCGTTGCCGATCCTGATCGGCGGCAACGGGGAACGGCGCACGCTGCGTCTGGTTGCGCAGCACGCCGACATGTGGAACGGCTACGGCGACGCCGCCACGATCCGGGCCAAGAACCTGGTCATCGACCGGTGGTGCGACGAGGTCGGGCGCGACCCGCGCGAGATCGAACGCACCGTGTGGATCGAGCGCCCCGACCCCGCCCTGATGGAGTCACTGGTCGGAGCCGGCGCCGAGCACCTGATCCTCGGCCTGCGCGCACCGTACGACCTGGACGACGTGAAACGCCTGGTTGAACTACGCCCGGTTGCACACCGCCCGGAGTTTTAGCACCCAGTTGCCCGGGTATGCGCCGAAAAGCGGTGCACAGCCCCCCGCCCGCCCTTTCCGAGCCCCCTCACCGGAGGTTTATTTGTTATGTCCGAAATGATTGTTGAAACGCCCGAAGAGGTCATCGCCTTCCTCAAAGCCCAGCACGACCTGATCGAGGACATGTTCGACCAGGTGCTGCTCGCGACGGATCCGCAAGCCCGCGAGAAGCCGTTCATCGAGTTGCGTCAACTGCTGGCAGTGCACGAGACCGCCGAGGAGATGTTTGTGCACCCGCGCGCGCGGCGCGAAGTCGACTCGGGCGACGCGATCGTCGACAGCCTGCTGGCCGAGGAGCACTCCGCTAAAGAGCAGCTGTCGAAGATCGAAGGGCTCGACATCACCTCGCAGGAGTTCATCGACGAGTTGACGAAGCTGCGGGAAGCCGTGCTGGCCCACGCTGAGCATGAGGAACTCGAAGAGTTCGAGCAGTTGCAGGCCGACATGGGCCCCGAAGAACTCAAGCGGATGGGAACCGCGGTGAAACTTGCCGAAGCCATCGCACCGACCCGGCCGCACGCCGGCGTGGAATCGGCCAAGTTGAACTTTGCCGTCGGCCCGTTCGCGTCGATGCTCGACCGCGCGCGTGACCTGATCAAGCAAGCCGTCAGCTAGGAGACCCATGAGCCACCCCGAGGAACCGAACGACCCGCAAACTCAGGACCAGGACAGCGAGAACGGCGACGACAGCATCGTGTCGCCGCCTGCCTACCCCGCGTACTCCACGCCTCCGCCGGAAGGTTTGGCCATCAACGAGGACGGGTGATTCTCCGTAGTGTGTGACAAGTGAGCGTTACCCCCGACATCACCATCACCCTGCAGAACCGCTTTGCCAGCGAACTACCCGAGATGGCGGTTCCGTGGCAGGCGGAAGTGCCGCCCGAGGCACGGCTGCTGGTGCTCAATGAGCCGTTGGCCGATGAGCTCGGTCTGGACTCGAGTTGGCTGGGCAGCCCTGACGGCCTGCGGTTCCTGGTGGGCAACCTGGTGCCGACCGGCGCCGCGCCGGTGGCCCAGGCCTACGCCGGGCATCAGTTCGGTGGCTACGTGCCGCGGTTGGGAGACGGGCGCGCCCTGCTGCTCGGCGAGCTCACCGATGCCGACGGGCGGTTGCGCGATCTGCACCTGAAGGGTTCCGGGCGCACACCGTTCGCCCGTGGCGGTGACGGCCTGGCGGCCATCGGGCCGATGTTGCGCGAGTACATCATCAGCGAGGCGATGCACGCGCTCGGGGTTCCGACGACCCGGTCGCTGGCCGTGGTGGCCACCGGGCGACCGGTGGCCCGCGAGACGATGCTGCCGGGCGCGTTGCTGGTCCGCGTCGCCAGCAGCCACCTTCGGGTGGGTAGCTTCCAATATGCCTCTGCCACAGGTGATCTCGACCTGCTGCGCCGACTGGCCGACCATGCCATCGCCCGCCACCATCCGGAGGCGGCGCACGCCGAGAACCCCTACCTCGCGCTGTTCGAAGCCGTCGTCGCGGCGCAGGCGTCGCTGGTGGCCCGCTGGATGCTGGTCGGGTTCATCCACGGGGTGATGAACACCGACAACATGACGATCTCCGGCGAGAGCATCGACTACGGGCCGTGCGCGTTCATGGAGGCCTACGACCCGGACACCGTCTTCAGCTCGATCGACGCCTGGGGCCGCTACGCCTACGGCAATCAGCCGACGATCGCCGCCTGGAATCTGGCCCGGTTCGCCGAGACGCTGCTGCCGTTGCTGGGCGACGACGTCAACGAGTCAATTGCGTTGATAGAGCACGCCTTCGACGGATTCCACGCTTACCACTCCGCGTGGCTTGCGGGTATGCACGCCAAGCTCGGCGTGGCCACCGACGTGGACGCCGTCCTGCCGTTGCTCGACGAATTGCTGCCCATGCTGCAGGAGAGCCACGTCGACTTCACCTCGTTCTTCCGGCATTTGGCCACGGCCGCCCGAGGCGACGACGAACCGGCCCGGGGACAGTTCGTCGATCCCGCCCGGTTCGACGACTGGGCGCGGCGCTGGCGGGCCCTGGGACCGGACGCCGACGCGATGGACCGCGTCAATCCGATCTACATCCCGCGTAACCATCTCGTCGAGGAGGCGCTGACCGCCGCGACCGATGGTGACCTCGGCCCGCTCGCTCAACTTCTGGAGGCGGTCAGCGCGCCGTACACCGAGCGGCCCGGGCTGCAGCGGTATGCATCGCCGGCGCCCACCGACTTCGGCGTCTACCGAACCTTCTGTGGCACCTGAGCGCGGGTGTTCTCCTCGGTGGATGCCGTGATCCCGATCGCGATCATGATGTCGATGTACGTGATGACAAGGCCCCACCAGTAGGCCCACTTCATCTGCGGATCCGTTGGGGCAGAGAAGAAGATGATCAGGAAGATCGGGCCGACGATGCCGCACACGAACACCATCGCCTGGATGACGAGGTAGCGCTTGAAGGTGGACACCGTCGGAAGCATATCGCGCACAATGGGCAGCATGGCCGACGTCTACCGCGCTCCGATGCGATCCCGCAGCGACGTCATCGACCCGGCAGCCACTCTTGAGCGCGCCCGCCGGATGGGCCTGTGCGGCTTCGGGGAGCCGACGGGCACCCCGGCCGAAGCGGAACGTCTGGCCCGCCGGGTCGACCGCTTCGCCGCCGCGGCCGACGGCTCCTTCGTCTGGACCCGCGACCAGGACGGATTGTTCTGGCTCGGCCGGCTCGACGGGCCGTACCTCCGGGACGATGACGACGAGGCGGTGGCCGCCGACCTGGTGCATGTGCGGCCCTGTACCTGGCTGGCCGAGCCGCTGCTGGAGCCGGAGGTGCCGGCCGCGGTGACAGCAACGTTCCGGCGCGGTGGCCGCAACTTCCAGCAGACTCATCACCCGTCGGTCAGCCAGGAGACACAACAGATCTGGGACGGGCGGCGGCCGGAGCGCTAAGCCTTGGAGCGTGCGCGCCGCACGCGTTGGAATACCGCCACGACAGCCAGGACGACCGCTCCGACCACGGATCCGACCACCGCGGACGCCGCCGTATTGACCAACCAACCCAGTACGCCGCCCAGCGCCGCCGCCGCATGGTGAGCCCATTGCTCGGCGTGGTGCACCAGCCCGTACGGCGTGTGCCAGCCCAGCTGATCTGCCCCCACCAACAGTATGTGACCGCCCACCCAGAGCATCGCCACCGTCCCGACCACCGACAGCACCGACAGCAGTTTCGGCATCCCGGCCACCAGGGCGCGGCCCACCGCCCTGCCGACCCGGGACGACGTCTGGGCGAGATGCAGGCCGACGTCGTCCATCTTCACGATGCCGCCGACCACGCCGTACACCGCGACGGTGATCACCAGCGCAACGATGAGCAGGATCACCAGCCGGGGCACGAACGCCAGATCGGCCACCTCGTTGAGCGCGATCACCATGATCTCGGCGGACAGGATGAAGTCGGTGCGGATCGCGCCGGCCACCACGTGGCGCTCGTTCTCCGGTTGCTCGTCGCCGTCGCCGTGACCGCGCAGACTGCTCCAAACCTTTTCGGCGCCTTCGTAACACAGGTAGGTGGCCCCCAGCATCAGGATCGGGCTGAGCAGCCACGGCGCGAACTGGCTGAGCAGCATCGCACCCGGCAGGATGAACAGGATCTTGTTGCGCAGCGATCCCAGCGCTATGCGCTTGATGATCGGCAACTCGCGCTCGGCCGAGATTCCGTCGACGAACTGCGGCGTCACCGCTGTGTCGTCGATGACGACGCCGGCGGCCTTCGCGGTTGCCCGGCCCGCGGCCGGCCCGACGCCGTTGAGCGAGCCGGCGGTCAGTCGCGCGAGCGTCGCCACATCGTCGAGAAGGCCGAACAGACCCGCGCTCATCGCGTCTGCCTCATGGCGTTGCAGCGTACCGGGCCGGCCGTGGTTCGGCTCATCACCGCGTCCATCAGGAAGGCCGGCTGCCGACCTCGAGGCCGGCCAATGTCGAAGTGCCCTCGAAGATCACGCGCCCCCATTCCCGCACCCGGCAGTGCAGCGTGCCGGCCAGATATTCGTAGTCGGTGTCGATGTTGCGGCGCTCGGCCGGCAGGGGTACGGGCAGCACGTGCGGTCCGTCCGGCGTGCCGCGCCCCTCGAGTTCGACGCGGTAACGCAGGGTGCGGGCGTCGATGTGCCACCGCTGCACGTCACAACTGGACGACACCAGCGCCGGTGGGGTGATGCGTATGACCCGATCACCCAGTCGCACAACGACTCCGGTGACATCGCGGTTGAGCGGTCCCAACTCGAGCAGGCCGCCGGAGAACGCCACCGACACGTCGGCGTCGCCGAAGTCGTGGGCCTGCCCCCACCACCATCGCAGCGGAAAGCCGGCTCCCCAGTTTCGTTCGCAGTACAACTTGGCGTCGGTGAATTCCCAGCGCTGGTCTTGATGGGTCACGGTGCCGGACGCCTTGCCGCCCAGCCGGTACGGGTGCCAGTACTGGTTGAGGAACGGCACCGAGGAGAAAACTCCGCCACCACCGAATGGCTTGGGCCACAGGAACGCATCGTGAAATTTCAGGTCGACCGCGGTGTCGCCGAGAACCATCCGGAGCCGCTCGCCGCCGGCGTCGATCAGATTCCCGCCCGATTCCGCTTGCACACTGAACCGCGCTTGACTGGCCGTGACGCCCTCGACCGCTGCCGAGCGCACCACCCCGCCGGGGTGCAGCGCGATCGCGGCCGTCGACCAGTCGCCGTCAGATTGCCGGTTGGCGCTGCACAGGGCGACCACGACCCGTCCCTCGTCCTGGTGGGAGAGCCGCCAGAACCAGCCTTCCATTTCGGTGCCGTGCGACGGGACCGGATCCCCGAACGGCACGTCGGCGCCCGTCCGCCGATAGAGCGACACGAGACCTGGGACCAGTCCGATCCCGGTGCGTGCTGCAGAACCCACGACATTCACACCAACTTTGGTACCCCACACCCTGCCTATTGAACCCGCGGAGGCCCCGGCCGGCTCCCCGAGTCACCGAGCGTGCTCCCACGGTCAAGAATCGGGTCCTAGGTTCAAGGGATCGATGCAACACATCTGATTAGGAGTGTTGCTGTGAACCTTCTGCCATTGCGGTCTTCTGTCCGCCAGTTCTGGGGTCATATCGGTGCTGGTTGTACGCCGGCGGAAGCTGGGGTGGCTGTTGGCATGTCGGAGCGCTGCGGGTTGACCTGGTTTGCTGATGCTGGTGGGGTGAAACCACGGCTGTGTGAACCGAAGACCTCTGGTCCGCGACCTCGAATGACGTTTGTGGAGCGGGTGGAGATCGAAATCGGTGTCAGAACGAACGAGTCGTTGCAGTCGATGGGCAAGCGGTTAGGGCGCCCAGCATCGACGATCAAGCGGGAGATCGATCTCAACGGCACGCGAAATCTCTATGACGGACGTAAATCGGGTTACCGGCGCAAAGAAGCCTTTGGAGCGCGGCAGAGCGGCAAGACCTCCCAGGTCCCGTATCGGGCGTTGGTGGCGCAGGCACGTGCCGATCAGCGTGTGCGTCGCCCCAAGCGCAGCAAGCTGGCCGCCAGTCAACGGTTACGCGATGAGGTGCAGACTCGGTTAGACGACTTTCATAGTCCTGGCCAGATCGCGACAATGCTGCGACGCGATTTTCCTGACGATCCGGAGATGCATGTGTCTCACGAAGCGATCTACCAGGCGATTTATATACAAGGACGCGGCCATCTGCGCCGCGACATCCACCGCTGCCTACGCACGGGACGCGCGGTGCGTAAACCCCGCAGCAGTCCCGGGCAGCGCCGTGGGCGCATCCCGAACATGATCAATATCAGCGAGCGCCCACCCGAGGTGGCTGACCGCGCAGTACCTGGCCACTGGGAAGGCGATTTGATCATCGGCAGCACCGAATCGGGCTCAGCGATCGGTACTTTGGTCGAACGCGCCACTCGCTACACCCTGCTGCTGCACCTTCCCGGCAACCACTCGGCGCTGGCCGTCCAAGAAGCCATCATCGCCAAGATGGCCCAACTGCCAGCCATCCTGCGCCGCACGCTGACTTGGGACCAGGGCAAGGAGATGGCCAACCATCTGGCGATCGCCGCGGCCACCGAGCTCGACATCTACTTCTGCGACCCCCATTCACCATGGCAGCGCGGAACCAACGAAAACACCAATGGACTGCTGCGCCAGTGGTTTGCCAAAGGCACCGACCTGTCTGTGTTTCCCGCCGACTACCTCGACTACGTCGCCGCCAAACTCAACAACCGACCACGACAAACCCTCGACTGGAAAACCCCCGCCGAAGCCCTCGACGAACTACTGTCCAACCCACCCACTGTTGCATCCACCGCTTGAGACCACCGCTGGATTCTCGCCCTGTCGACACGTTCGACGAACCGACCCGGCCGACTCGGCCAGGTAGGCGACGATGGCGTTGGTCAACCCCCGCCGCGCCTCGTCGAGATCGGCGTAACTGCCCAGCTGCCGCTCCGACACCAGGCCGCGCATCGCCCCGGGGATCAGCGTCGCGATCTCCCGGACCCGCTGCGGATCGACCTGCAGATCGGCGAACGCCTTCTGACACGTCGCATGCCAGCCCTGCCCCCACGACCGCAGCTCCGCGGCGGTGTGTGGGTAGAGCCGGTCCAGCTCGCTGGGCTCCCGCGGCAACGCGGCGCGCAGATTCTCGATCGCCCGCGAGTCCGGGGCGGTCAGCCCGTCGTACAGGGTGTCGATGATGTCGGCGACCCGCTCCTGCAATGACGCCCCGGTGTCGGGGTTGGCGAACACGTTGGCCCGCCGCTGCGCCGTATGGTGCAGCACCGCCGCCCAGAACCCGTCGGCGTCGCCGAACTGGTACTGCACGGTGCCCCAGGTAACGCCGATCTGCTTGGCGATCCGGTTCGCCGACACCGCTCCGGGATCACCGGACGCCAGGGCGGTCACCGCGGCCTGCAGCATCGCCTCCCGCGTAGCCAACCCACGCTTGTTGGCCCTGCGATTCGCGCTGTCCGCCACTGCCACATCCCGCATCGTAACGCGGCAAACACGGTTTCGTTGACTCATCTATGACTTTTTCATAGAGTGCTTGATGATCGGATCGAGAGGACCGTGTGTATGGCGAAGCCGCCGTTGTCGATGAAACCCACCGGCTGGTTCCAGGTGGCGTGGTCCGACGAGATCGGCATCGGCGACGTCCACACGATGAAGTACTTCGACCAGGAGATGGTCGCCTGGCGCGCCGACTCGGGACAGATCACCGTGATGAACGCGTACTGCGAGCATCTGGGCGCTCATCTGGGCTACGGCGGCAAGGTGGTCGGCGAGGTATTGCAGTGCCCGTTCCACGGCTGGCAGTGGAGCCGGGAGGGCCGCAACGTCTGCATCCCGTATCAGGACCGCCCCAACAAGGGCCGCCGCATTCGCACCTATCCGGTGGTTGAGCGCAATGAGTCGGTCTACATCTGGCACGACATCGAAGGCCGCGCACCGTTTTTCGACGCGCCCGACATCTTCGCCGACTTCACCGACGGTCGTGAGCCGGCCGACTACTACCCGCAGCAGCGGCTGTTCCGGCAGGGCCTGGAGTTGCACCCGCAGTACGTGCTGGAGAACGGAGTGGACTTCGCCCACTTCAAGTACGTCCACAACACGCCCATCGTGCCGATCTTCACCCGGCACGATTTCGACGACCCGGTGTCCTACGTCGACTTCACCATCACCTTCGAGGGCGACGACCAACAGAGCATCGAGGATGTCCGCAGCGGCGTCGAGGCGATCAACGGCGGACTCGGGGTGGCCGTCACCCGCAGTTGGGGCATGGTCGACAACCGCACCATCTCGGCGATCACGCCGGTCGACGAGCGCACGTCCGACGTCCGGTTCATGGTCTACATCGGCCGCGTCCCGGGCCGTGACGACGAAAGGGCTCAAGACAAGGCCCGCATGTTCGGTGAGGAAGTAATCCGGCAGTTCAGCCAGGACGTGCACATCTGGGCGCACCAGCGGTATTCCGACCCGCCGGCACTAGCGAACGCGGAGTACGCGGGCTTCACCGCCATCCGCAACTGGGCCAAGAAGTTCTACCCCGATGGAAAGGGCGGCACCGCCGCCGAACTCAGCCGCTCCGGAAAGGCACAGCCATGACGCCCCCGATCAAGGTCTTCCAGGTCGCCACCGGCAATGTCGGTTCCGAGATGATCAAGCGCATCGCCACCCACCCCGACCTGGAACTCGTTGGGGTGCACTGTTACTCACCGGAGAAGGTCGGCCGCGACGTCGGCGAGCTGGTCGGACTGGCGCCCAACGGCGTCACGGCGACCGGCAGCGTCGAGGAGATCATCGCCGCGAAGCCCGATGTGCTGACATTTCACGGCGTGTTCCCCGACGAGGACCTCTACGTCAAAGTGCTTGAGGCCGGGATCAATATCGTCACCACCGCGGACTGGATCACCGGCTGGCACCGCGACCGCAACCATCCGCACCACTCCGGCAAACCGGTCACCCAGCTACTGGCCGAGGCCTGCGCGAAGGGCGGCTCGACGTTCTACGGGACGGGCATGAACCCCGGCGTCAACCAGATCCTCGGCGTGGTGTGTTCGGCCGATGTGGCCGAGATCGAGAATGTCACCACCATCGAGTCGGTCGACGTGTCGTGCCATCACTCCAAGGACACCTGGATCGAGGTGGGTTACGGCTTGCCCGTGGATGATCCGTCCATTCCGGGCAAGCTGGAGAAGTACACGCGCGTGTTCGCCGACAGCGTGCTGATGATGGCCGACTGCTTCGACCTGCGCCTCGACGAGGTGAAGTTCGACTACGAACTCGGCGCCTGCACCAAGGATGTTGACCTGGGCTGGTACACGCTGCCGAAAGGTTCGCTCGGCGGTAACTACATCAAGTACCAGGGCATGGTGGACGGAGTGCCGCGGGTCGAGACGCATCTGGAGTGGCAGATGACCCCGCACACCGATCCCAACTGGGATATCAAGGGCTGCTACATCACTCAGATCAAGGGCGACCCGTGCATCTACAACAAACACATGATCTTTCCCAAGCCCGGCGTCGATCTGTCCAACCCTGACAACTTCGCGTCCATCGGTATGACGGTCACCGGGTTGCCGGCGCTGAATTCGATCAAGTCGGTGGTCGCCGCTCCCCCGGGACTGCTCACCAGCGCCGACCTGCCGCTGCGCGCATTCGCCGGCCGGTTCAACATCTAGATGCTCCGCGTCATCGCCTGGGGCACCGGCGCGGTGGGCCGCGAGATGCTCACCGCGATTCTCGACCACGGCCACGGCATGCGGATCGTCGGTGCCCGGGTCTACTCCGCGGACAAGAACGGCGTCGACGTCGGCACCCTGGCCGGACGCGATCCCATCGGTGTCCTGGCCACCACCGACGTCGACGAGGTGCTGGCTCTCGACGCCGACTGCGTGCTGTACACGCCGCGCATCGCCCGACTCGACGAGGTGTGTGCCCTACTGGCCGGCGGCAAAAACGTTGTCACGACCGCGTTTCTGTTTCATCCGCGGCGCATCCCGCCCGGCGACCGGGACCGGCTGGCAGCGGCCTGCCGGACCGGCAATGCCTCGATACACGGCAGCGGTCTCAATCCCGGCAACCTGTCGGGCGTCTTGCCCCTGGCCCTGTCGGGCATGAGCCGCACCATCGACAAGATCACCCTGCAGGAGCGCGCGGACTGGTCGGTGTACGAAAGCACGTCAATCACGTTCGACAACATGGCTTTTGGTCAGCCGGTCGATCAGATCAGTCCCACCGCAAGCGAATTCCTGGCCTTCAACAGCTCGATCTTTGAGGAGCAGGTCTGGTTTCTCGCCGATGAGTTGCGCGCCGGCATCGACGAAGTGGTCGCGGACGTGGAAGCTGTGCCGGCCCGGGAGGACCATCAGGTCTTCGAGCACCTACTGCGCGCCGGCACCACCGCCGGCCAGCGGTGGACATGGTCCGGCCGACGCGGCGGCAAGACCTTGATCGAGATTGAGACGTTGTGGACGGTCGGCGGCGAATATCCGCCGCACTGGCCCAAACCCGAGCACGGCTGGACGCTGACGATCGAAGGCGACCCGTCCATGCGCGCCCACTTCTTCGCGCTGGCCAGCTTCGCCCGCACCGCCTCGATGGCGGAGCACGTCCGCTCGGCCAGCGTCGCCACGGCCATGCAGGTGCTCAATGCGGTGCCGGCGGTCTGCGCCGCCCCGGCCGGGTTTGCGACTACGGCCCGGCTGCCACTTATCAGCTCTTACACCGGGTTTGGCTGTTCAGCTGTCGGTCTCGACAACTAGCACCTCGGTCTTCGCCTTGCGTTCGACTGCCTTCGAAACCGACCCGATGACCTTCCCGACGATCGAATTGGCGCCGACATTGCCCACCACCAACAGGTCGGCGTCGACATCTTCGGCCAGCTGCACCAGCGCGTCCACCGGCGCACCTGCCACCGCGCGCTCCTCGACGTCGGAGGCGCCGGCCTCCTTGGCGCGGTCGGCGGCGGCGCGCAGCATGTCGTAGACGGGCGCGTTGCCCTGGGTTCGGTATTCCACGGTGCGCAGTTGATCCGGATCGGTCCCGCCGCGGTCACCGTCCTCGTCGAGGAACGCCGAAGCCACGATCAGCTTCGCCCCTTCTTCCGCTGCGATCGCCGCGGCGCGATCGACAGCGCGAAACGACGTGTCCGACCCGTCAGTGCCGACTACCACGACCTGATATTTGCCCATACCAGGTATCTAGCCGTCATCGGCCCAAATCAAACCCCTCGGCTTCAGGAATCGAGCGCGAGAATCAGTTTGCCGGTGTTGTCGCCGCGGAACAGGGCGAGCAGCACCTCGGGAAAATCGCCGACGCTGCCTTCGATGACCTGCTCACGCGAACGCAGCTCACCGCTGCGCAGCCAATCCGCCAGTTGCACAACGCCTTCGCGGTACCGGTCGGCGTAGTCGAAGATGACGAAGCCGGTCATCGACGCGCGGGCGACCAACAGCTGCATGTAGTTCGCCGGTCCGCGCAGTTCGTCGTCGGCGTTGTACTGCGAGATGGCGCCGCAGATGACGACGCGGGCGCCGCGGGCCAGCCGGGACAGCGCGGCTTCCAGGGTCGCTCCCCCGACGTTGTCGAAGAAGACGTCGATGCCGTCCGGGGCGTGCGTTCTCAGCTGCTTGCGCAGGTCGCCCGCCTTGTAGTCGATCGCGGCGTCGAAGCCGAGTTCCTCGACCAGCCAGCGGCACTTGTCTGCGCCGCCCGCGATGCCGACCACGCGGCACCCCTTGATGCGGGCGATCTGGCCGGCGATGCTACCGACCGACCCGGCGGCACCCGAAACGACCACGGTCTGGCCGGGCTGCGGCCGGCCCACGTCGAGCAGCCCGAAATAGGCGGTCAACCCGCTGATACCCAGCGCGCCGAGATGCACCGGAGCGGGCGCCAGGGTGGTGTCGACCGGGGTCACGTCGCGCCCGTCGGAGACCGCGTAGCGCTGTACCCCGAAGGTGCCGAACACCTCGTCGCCGGTCGCGAAATCCGGGTGCCGCGACTCGACGACGCGCCCGATGCCGCCGGCCCGCATCACCTCGCCGATCTCCACCGCCGGCACGTAGGACCGTCCGGCGTTCATCCAGGTTCGCATCGCCGGATCGACGGACAGGTACTCGACCTGCACCAGAAATTCGCCATCCGCGGGCGCCGCGGCGGGTACCTCGTCGATCTGCCAATCGGAGAGTTTCGGCAGGCCGACCGGACGGGCGGCCAGCCGGCACACGGTGTTCGTCAGCGTCATGGCATCTCCTGACTCAATGCGGTGAGAACCCTACGGCCGCCGGGATCTTCGGCGGTGCCCGGCACCGCCGCGACACAGTCGGCCCCGGCCTCCCGGTACGCGCGCAGCCGCTGCGCGATCCGGCTCGCGGAACCCAGCGCGCACACCGTGTCGAGCAGCTCGACGGGAATGGCGGCGGCCAGTTCGCGGCGGGAGGCGCCGGCCCGGGCCCGTTGCACCAGATCGCCGAAACCCAACGCGCTGAACATCTCCCCGTATCCGGGCGGCGCCAGATAGACGCCGAGTTGACCGGCGAGTTGCGCGTGCGCGCCGGGGCCGGGGTCGAGCGCGACCGGCACCCACACCGTGAGGCGAGGGGCGGGCCGGCCGGCCGCGGCGTGGTCGATGGCTTGACGCACCTGGGCCACCCGCGCGGGCGAGGCCAGGTTGAGCACCACCTCATCGGCCTGCCGCGCCGCCAGCGCGATCATGCCGGGGCCGAACGCGCCCAACGCGATTCGCGCCTCCGGGACGGGATTGCGCAGCCGGAAACCGTGGCTGCTGACGTGCCGGCCGTCGTACTCGACGCGCTCGCCGGCAAGCATCGGCCGCAGGCATTCGATGGTTTCCCGCATCACCGGGACGTGGTCAGACCAGCTGCGGTTGTGCCAGCCGGTCACGATCGCCGGGCTGGAGGCTCCGAGGGCGAGGTCGACGCGGTTGCCGGTCAGCGAGGCGACGGTGCTCACGCCCAGCGCCAGGGTGACCGGGCCGCGGACGCCGACGGCCAGCGGTCCGATCTTCAGGGGCAGCTCCGATGCGCGCAGCCCGATCGCGGTCGCCAGCGCGAACGCGTCGTAGGTGGCCATCTCTCCGATCCAGAGGGCCTCGAAACCAGAGGAACCGGATTCCGCCACCGTCCGCGCGATCTCCAATGCTTCACGGTCCGGCCGGTCCAGCCAAAACGGCAGGACGACTTCGAGTTTCGTCACAGCATCGAGGTGTCGGCGTGCTGGTCGAGCAGCAGGCGGCCGGGCAGTTCGCGGGATGCTTCGTTGACCTGGAAGTGGGCGGTCGCGGTGAACGCGTCGCGGAACCGGCGTTGCAGGGGCGAAGTGTCGTAGATCGCGGTGCCGCCCGCCAGGTCGTACATGCTGCGCACCACGTCGGCGGAGGTGCGGGCGGCGTGGGTGGCCGCCAGCCGCAGGCGGTTGCGCAGGGCGACAGGTACGGGGTCGGGTTGCTGGCTGGCCTGCCAGGCGGTTTCGGTCGCCTCGTAGTACAGCGCGCGGGCCGCACCCAGTGCCGACTCTGCCGTCGCCACCGCGGCCTGGGTCGCCGATCGCTCCGCCAGGGTGCGCGTCGACCCCAGTCCCTTTTTGCCGCCGGCCAACTCGACGAGGTCGTCGATCGCGGCACGGGCATTGCCCAGCGCGGCCGCGGCGACCGACAACGCAAAGAACCCGAACACCGGGAAGCGATACAGGGGCCGGTCGACGGCCGGGCCGTCGAACACCGAGAACACTTTGTCGGCGGGCACGAAGACCTCCTCGGCGACGGTGTCGTGGCTGCCGGTGCCGCGCAGACCCAGGGTGTGCCAGTTGTCGAGGACCCGCAAGTCAGCTTTGGGCAGCGCGACGACCGACGGCACCCGGCTGTCGTCGACGAAACAGCCCGCAAAAAGCATGTCCGCGTGCGTGATTCCGCTACAGAACGGCCAGCGCCCCGACACGACCACGCCGCCGTCGACCGACTTCGCCTTGCCGCGCGGCGCCCACACCCCGGCGGCGACACCCCGTCCGCCGCCGAACATTTCGTCTCGGGCGCCGTCCGGAAGGTAGGCCACCAGCAACGCGCTGGTGATCGCGATCGACACACACCAACCCGTCGCCGCATCTCCGCGTGCGATCGCCTCGGCGCACCGCAGGGCCGTCGGCGGCGACAGTTCGAGCGCGTCGACCTCGCGCGGCATGGTGGCGCGCAGCATGCCGGCCTCGTTGAGACGGGCCACGAGTTCGGGCGGAAGCCTGCGCTCTCGGTCGATTTCGGGCGCCAAGTCGCGGGCCGACAGTGCGATCTTCTCCGCGAGGACCTCGGGGGTGTCTGCGTTCTTCATCGGCGGCTCCCGGGTGATGGTGACGGTGCAGTCAAGTTACCACGTGCGGTTCAGTTATTGAACCGGTACAGTGACTGAACTATGACGGCCGCCGATTTGTCCCACCGCTTCCAGGGCGAATCGGTCGGCCGCGCGCTGGAGTTGGTGGGCGAGCGCTGGACACTGCTGATCCTGCGTGAGGCGTTCTTCGGTGTGCAGCGCTTCGGTCAGCTCGCCCGCAACCTCAGCATTCCGCGGCCGACCTTGTCGTCGCGACTGCGGATGCTCGTCGATGCGGGACTGCTTGAGCGGGTGCGCTATTCGCAGGATCCGGAACGTTACGAGTATCGCCTCACCGAGGTGGGACACGATCTGTTCGGCGTGGTCGTCGTGTTGATGCGGTGGGGTGACGAGCACCTCCCGAATCCGGACGGACCGCCAATTGTGCTGCGGCACCATACTTGTGGCGAGGTGGCCGAACCGCGGCTGATCTGCGCGCACTGCGGCGAGGAGATCACCGCGCGCAACGTGACGCCCGAGGCGGGACCGGGATTCTCCGGTGATTCACATCCGTCACTTGAGCACCCGGAAGGCCGGGCATGATGCCGTCCAAAACGTGATAGCGCCTGCGATAGCAGAGTAGGGTCGGCGCCGAGGAGGCGACATGGTCCGCGTGGCAGCAATTCTGGGGGCCTTCACGTTGCTCGTCGGGATCGCGCCGTCGGCATCCGCCGATCCTGGTGCCGGCCGCCAGTACGTGCGAACGCAGTCCGGCGCGGTGCGCTGCATCGTCATCTCCGCCGAACTGAACGATGGCGACTCGATGGTCACCTGCGAACACGGACCGGGCTTCGCGCAGGCACCGGTCGGTCCGTACGGCGAGCACTTCGACGAGGCCGTAATCCGCGCGTCAGGCGCTTTCAGCTGGAACAACGCCAACCTCGGCGGTGGTGGGACGCCGCAGAACGACATGGTGCTGAACTATGGCCAGACCTACCACGTCCTGGGCTGGACGATCGTTCCCACCAGCGACGGCACCCGCTTCACCAATGACGGCACCGGCCACGGCATGTTCGTCAGCATCGACAACGTGAAATCGTTCTAGTGACACGCTTCGGCGAGTTCCAGCGACGCCGGCCATAGCAACGCCGTCGCTCCGAACGCCGCGAGGTCGGCGCCCACCGGCATCACCTTCGCGATACGCATCTCGATCTGCTCGACCTGCCCGGGATGCACAAACGCCCACCCGAAGCCGACGACCAGGTAAGGGATCGCCATCCAGATCGCGAGCTCGATGAGTGCCCCGACGCTGACCTGATGGCCGAGCACCCGCCGGAGTCGCTCCATGTCAGCCCCTCGCTCAGATCAGCGGACGTTGCCGCCGCACCCTGCGGCGCACGTCGGCGAGCAGCAGGTGGCTACCGCCTTGTCGGATGAACGGCGGCAGAAAACGGTTGACGAAGGACACCAGGAGAAAGAGCCGCTCGAACCGGCGCTGCTGGGCGTCTCTCCAGGAGACACCGAGCGCGTCGCGAAAGACCGGCGCGAGAAAGCCGGTGGTCAGAAACTTCAGCAGTCGGTGAAACGGCAACCGCAGCAACGGGTTGATCATCCGCAGGTCAATCAGGTCGTGCAGATAGTCGCCGACGACATCATCGATCCGGACGCGCCGGCATGCGTCAATCCAGTACGCGTCGAACGCTTTTCGGGTCGCCGGCCACTGATCGTCGCGAACCTGCAAGGTGGTGCCCAGCGTCGCGGCCGAGCGGTAGAACTGCTCGGCCTGTTCCTCGGTCATCGGTCCGCGCAGCAGTTGGTAGGTGTCTTCCAGCCCGACGAACAGGCAGGCCGCCACCCACATCTGCAGGTTGCGGTCAAAGGCGTTGTAGCGCACCGGACTTTCTGGCGCGGACCGGACGTGCCGATGCGCGCCGTCGACGGCCTCGCGAAACGCGTCGCGGTCGCGCTGTGACCCGAAGACCGCGACGGCCAGGTATTGAAACGTGGTGCGTGCCCGCTTCCACGGGTGCTTGAGCAGGTTGCCGGAGTCGACCTTCGATTCCACCACGCCGTGGCCCACCTCGGGCCAGGACAGTTGCATGATCACGTTCGCCGCCCCCGCGGCAAAGGCCCAGAAGTCCATCGCTTCGCCGATGTCCACCGAGCCGCCGCTCCACCGGGCGGCTTGCCGAGTCGCATGGATCCGCGTGTCGGCCAGCGAAAGCACGGGCGGTTCAGTCTCGTGATGCGAAGCACGCATTTCAGTCACCCCCGACCAGGAATCAGCATTAACATATCACCGAGCCGTAACCGTCAGGGCGCATTGCGCAGAGGGGGCACCGATGCTGACCAGACTTCGCAACCTGCTCGACTACAAGTTGACCGTCGCCGAACTGCTGGGGCTGGCGGTCATGCTCGGCGTGCCGTATCTGGTTGTGGGAGTGGTGTGGTCGTCGACGCACACGGCGCACCTGCAGCACATGCAGGGCGCCGACCTGGTCGTGTCCTACCTCGGATCGATCGTGTCCTGGCCGGTCCTGCTGTTCTCCAACGTGTGCATGACCTGAGCCGAGCGGCTCATCCGGTCAGTTGCGCGATCTGGATCAGGTTTCCGCAGGTGTCGTCGAGCACCGCGGTGATAACCGGGCCCATGGCAACGGGTTCCTGGGTGAAGCGCACGCCGAGACCGGTCAATCGCTCGTATTCGGCCTGGGTGTCGTCGACGGCGAAGGACGTGAAGGGGATGCCGTCGGCGACCAGCGCCTCCTTGAACGGTTTGACCGCCGGATGGCTGTCGGGCTCCAGGACGAGTTCGGTGCCGTCCGGGTCTTGCGGTGACACCACGGTGATCCAGCGGGCCCCGCCCATCGGGATGTCGGCCTTCGTCGTGAAACCGAGGATTTCGGTGTAGAACCGCAGCGCCTTGTCCTGGTCGTCGACGAGGATGCTGGTCAGATTGATCCTCACTGCGGGTGACCGGCCAGGTAGTCGCCGACGGGAATCCGCTCGGATGCCAGGTACCCGACGGGCAGCAGCACGTCACCGGAGGTGGTCAGGTAGTAGACGTCCCAGCGGTGGTAGCCGGGCAGGACCGCCGGGTCGGCGCCGATCGCGGCCGCGTAGTCCTTGACGGCACCGACGTAGTTGCTGGAGTGGTTGTAGCTGTAGACGGCGCCGTCGTGATTGCCGGCGAAGCCGTTGGCCGCGAGCATCCGGCCCGCCGCCATGATGCTGTCGCGCGGAGAGTGAATGTCGCCGCCCTCGGCGTACGCGGCAAAGGTCGACGGCAGGAACTGCATGGGGCCTTGGGCTCCGGCGGTGCTGACACCGTTGATGCGGCCGAAGTCGGTTTCGACCATGTTGATCGCGGCGAGGTAGGTCCAGTCGACTCCGGTGGCTGCCGCCGCGGCCTGGTAGTCGCCGACCAGTTCGCCCAGCGGTGCCGGGGCGTCAATGCGCCATGCGGGCAGGGTGGGTTTGGCTTCTCCGGCGTTCAGGGCCATCAGGTGATGCCGCGCGTCGACGTTGAGGTCGTAGATCCCGACCAGCGATGCGGGAATGACGGGCCGCACGATCGGCTCCCACTCGGGGTGGCGCCCGATGGCGCGGTAGGCGGCTTGCTGACGAAGCGCGGCCGCCTGCAACACGGCGTCCGACGACGACGGGTCGCGCAGGGCCTGCTCGTCTGCTACGAGGTCGCGGGCCAGCAGCGCCGGTTCGGCGGCCAGTGCCGGCTGCGTGGGCAGCGGGGCCGCCGCCGCGTGCCCGGGTGATACGAACACGGCCAGCGTAACCAAAAGGGCTGCGCTACAGCGCATTACATAACTGTGCGAGTACCGGCGGCGAACGTCCATGATGTCGACCTCAACGCAGATGTGCGGGTCGGCGTCAGCGGCCCGCGCGAGTGTTCCGCTCTACATCTTTACGTTCGAGAGTCCGCGCACCCGAACCGGGGTCACCACGCGGGCGCCGGGTCCAGCATCGCGACGTGATCGTTCTGCCACTGGTAGCGCACCGTGGTGGTCGGTCCCGGGCACGCCGTGCACACCTCCCTGCCGTCCTTGTAGTCCAGGGCAACGGTGTCATCCGTTGTCTTGGCCGCATTCAGAGAGGTGAACGCGTACGCCTTCAACGTGGCCACGCCGGCGTAGCTGCCTTTGTGGAACAACAACGCCAGGTCGGGCGAGCTGCCGGTGGCCCCGACGACGGTGATGATGACCGTCGACAGCGTCGCGCACGGGTTGTAGTTGCTGCTCGGATCGAAACTCTTCACGTTGTGATCCCAAGCCGAGCCTTGCGGCAGCGCCGGCAACGAGCCGAGCGCCGATTCGATCTGGGGCGCGTTCAGGTTCACCCCGCACGTCGTGGTCGGGTCGGCTCGGGCGGTCGATGCCAGCGGGTTCAACACGCAGAGCACGGCGATAAGCGCGCTCAGGACAACTGCTCGCATCGAAACACTGCCTCCTCGTCGGATGCATTCAATCGTCGCGCTGATTGCATCCCAGCTGGTAGGACCGCGATGAGATTGTGTCGAAGAAGTGACCAACGCGGCGGGTTAGGGCGCGGGCTGGTTGGGCACGCCCGGGTACAGCTGCCCGGTCGGGCCCGACGTCACCCACCCGCCCAGTTTGGTCGCGAGATGAGGTGCGAAGACGGCGCCGTACATCACGTTTCCGACGATCACGACCGCGGCGATGGACAGCAGCGCAGAGTGCAGCGAACCCCTCGTCTTTCTGTCGGCCCACGCCTCGATGACATTGCGGCCTTCCGAATCGGTGCGCCCGAGCAGGTAGGTGAAGACCATCATCTGCACGCCCATCGCCAGCGAGTCGTAGATCGGATACTGGTGCGTGGTCCCCTCGAAGACGGCGAGTCCGGGGATCACATAGCCGTAATGGAAGACTCCGAGCCGGGCGCCGATGAACGCGTTGAAGACGAACGCCCAGCAGAAGCCGACGACGAGGCCGACCGTGAGAAGGGTGGTCGGTCTGCGCGTTCCGAACCGCGCGCTCAACCGTTGCCCGAGCGCGGCCCCGATGGTGGCCGGCAATACGAAATAGCCGATGTAGCCGACCGGCACCGACGACGGCAGCCCACCCCAGGTCATGTTCAGCGGCCACCACGACGGCATCCGCGGCAGCGCGGGCGGGAACTGTGCGTACATAGCCCAGTCGTACGGCGCTTCGATCCAGGAGAACGAGATCGCCGAGATGCAGAGCAACAGCAGTGGATGCAGGCGGCGGCGACGGATGCTCAGATACACGCCGACCGCGGTGAAAACGATGCCGCTGCCCCAGCCGAAGATGACCGCGCCCGTCAGCAACGGGGACAGCCCGGCGCTCATCGCCGGGCTTCGGGATCGAGGTAGATGACCACGCCGTAGATCAGAAAGATCAGCCCGAACAGCGAGCCGAGCATGATGACTGCGCCCACAATTAATAGTGGACACTATCTTAAGAGCGTGGTCAAGCGCGACTATCGTCGATGATCGTGCCCCAGCGCCCCACCGAGCCGAAGCCGGCCGCGGTCCGCCGAGCCCGCGGCGAGCCGCGCCGGCTCCTGCTCGACGCCGCCCGGGAGCTGTTCGCGCGCAAGGACTATCGCAGCACCACCACGCGCGAGATCGCCGCGGCCGCCGGGGTCACCGAGTACCTGCTGTTCCGCAACTTCGGCTCCAAGGCCGGCCTTTTCCGCGAAGCCCTGGTCGCTCCCTTCACGAGTTTCGTCGACGAATTCGGCCGGACCTGGCAGCAGGTGGTGCCCGAGGAAACCGACGAAGACGAACTGGCGCGTCATTTCGTCGGACAGCTCTACGACGTGATCGTCGAACATCGGGGCTTGCTGCTGACCCTGGCCGCATCGGAGGCCTTCAGCGAGGAAGAGATCGCCGAAGCCGGCATCGGCGACATCCGGGCGGCCATCGCGGTGCTCGGTCGAATCAGCAGCGAAGGCATGCAGTTACGCGGTCTGCGTTCTGCCCGCCCGGAGCTGCCGGCGCACTCCACGGTGGCGATGATCGTCGGCATGGTGGCGCTGCGTTCGGCGTTCTTCGGCGACCAGCAACCCTCGCGCGACGCGATCGTCGACGAACTGGTGCAGGCGAGCCTGCACGGATTCCTGCACCGGCGCAATTGAACCGCGGCCTTACCGCGTGAGCAGCTGCTGCGTCTCCGCGGAGGCAGGCGCGGCAAGGAATCCGGAAAGGCCGTCCACTACCCCGGCGACGAAAAGCGCGAAGGGTACGACGGCGTCGTTGCGCCGAACGGCGCGTTCCCGTTCGGCGGCGAGGTGGACCGCGAGATCCTGGGCCTGCTGAATGCGCAGCGAGCGCGCCGGTTCCGGGATGTGCGGCAGCAGCCGCTGCATCCCGGAAACGAATTCGTCCTGGGACTTCATCGCGTCGGCCTGCCGGAGGAACACCTCGACCTGGCCGGTGCGCTGCAGTTGGTCGATGAACGACACGTAGGAACTGTCCGGCGATTCCGCCAATTCGATCAGCGGCACGACGTGCGCTTCCAACTGCGCCCGCAGATCATCGGGCCGCGCCCGGGCCCGCAGCAACGCGCGGCGTTGCATCAGATCCCCGAGGCGGTAGGTGAAGATCGCGCGCAGCAGGTCTTCTTTCGAGCCGAAGTGATAGCGGATGGCCGAGTTGTTCGACGATCCGGCTTCGACCGAGATCTGCCGCAACGAGACCCCGGCCAGGCCGTGTTCGGCGAACAGCCGCTCGGCCGCCAACAACAATTGCAGGGCGGTCGCCGGAAGCGGGCTGGGCATCACCGGGCGCCGAGATCCATGGCGTCGATGGTATTGGCCGCCACCCGGACCACCTCAGCGGAATCACGGCCGACCAGGTCGGCGAGCAGGTCGACGTCCTTGGCCAGCAGGGAGCCCGCCAGTTGCGCCATCACCGCAAGGCTGTGCCCGGAATTGCCGATCACTTCCGCTGCGTAGCTGCGGCCGCTGCCCTTCGACAGCACCGTGTTCAGGGCGTCTTTGTCCACCCCGAGTCGGTCGGCGACGGCGAAGACGCTGGCGGCCAGTCCCAGCTGGGCACTGAACAGAGCGTTGTTCAACAGCTTCGCCGCCTGCCCGGCGCCCAGACCACCAAGGTGGACAAGGGGATTCGCGAACGTCTCCAGCACGGGCCGGCAACGGTCGACCGCGCCGTCGTCGCCGCCGACCATCACCAGCAGAGCCTTCGCCGCGGCCAGATGCCCCCCGCCCGACACCGGGGCGTCGACGACGTGCAGGTGCGGGAAGTCGGCCTGCAGCCGCCGGCACGTGTCGGGATGGACGGTGCTGTGAATCACCACGATCCCCTCGGCCGCCATCCCGGCCAGCGCACCGTCGTCGCCGCGTAACACCTCGTCGACGTCCGAGTCACCAATTACGCAGAGGCACAAAACGTCCGATGCGGCTCCGAGCGCACGACGATCGGCGGCCACGGCGGCGCCGGTGTCGGCGAACGGTTCGAGGGACTCGGGGCGGCGCGCCCACAAAGTCGTTGGGAACCCGTCCTCGACGATCCGGCGCGCCATCGGACCGCCCTGTGACCCCAGACCGACGAATCCGACCCGCAGGCCGGTCATCCCTGTGCCTCGATGCTTGCCTGGATGTAGGCCTCGATGTCGGTGGCGCGACGCATGAGTGCATCGTGCACCTCCGGGGCCGTCACCACCAGGAAGCGCCCCGTCTCCACCGCGTCGGCGGTGAGGTTCCCGACATCCTCTGCGGCTACGATCTGGTGCGCCGGCGCCAGCGGGGTCGGAGCCGCGTCGCCGTACACCGTGATGCCTTCCAGGATGTTCGTGATCACTCCGGACGGGCAAAGGCAGGTCACCCCAACGCCTTTGGGGCCCAGGTAGGCGGCCAGCGCCTCGGACAGCCCGACGATCGCGTGCTTGGACGCCACGTAGGGCAGCCGGTCGAAACCGTACGCCAGCAACCCGGAGGCCGACGCGGTGTTGATCACATGGCCGCTGCCCTGCGCGATCAGACCGGGAAGGAACACCCGGTTGCTGCGCGCGATGCTGAACAGGTTGACGTCGATGGTGCGGGTCCACGCCTCGTCGGGCAACGTTTCTGGCGCGCCGACGGCCAGCACGCCGACATTGTTCATCACCACGTCGATCCGGCTGAACCTTTGCAGGGCGGCGTCACGCAAATTCTCGAGATCGCGTTCGACGGTCACGTCCACGGGCAGCCCGATCGCCGGCCTGCCCAAGGCGGTGATCTCCTCGACGACCTCGGTGACGCGGTCCGCTGACAGATCGCTCACCACCACCCGGGCGCCGCGCTGCGCGAATTCGACCGCAGTGGCCCGACCGATGCCGCTGCCCGCCCCGGTCAGCACCGCGACCGCTCCGTTCAACTTCAGGGGCTTGCTCATGCGATCCCCACCGCCTTGGTGCGCAGGAACTCGAACAATCCCTCCTCGCCACCTTCGCGGCCGTAGCCGGAGATGCCGACGCCGCCGAAGGCAAGCTCGCAACCGGTGACGGGGCTGGCTCCATTGACGTAAACACCGCCCGCGTCGAGCGCGGACACCAGCCGCTGCACCCGGTCGATGTCTTTGGTGTAAACGTAAGCGGCCAAGCCGTATTCGGTCGAGTTCGCGATCGCGATCGCCTGCTCCTCCGTCTCGAACCGCATCAGGGACAGCACCGGCCCGAACACCTCGATCTGGCCGAGTTCGGAATCGGGCTCCACGTCGCCGAAGACGGTCGGCTCCACGAAGAAGCCGTCGGAGCACTCCCGGGACAGGTAATCGGGGACTCGGCCACCGGCCAGCAGCTTCGCTCCGTCGGTCTGCGCCCGGTCGATCATGGCCAGGATCCGTTGCCGCGCTTCACGAGTCACCACCGGACTGATGAGTGTCGCGGGGTCGAACGGGTCACCGCATCGCATGCCGGACACGATCGCCAGCACGCGATCAGCGACGTCGTCGTAGATGTCGTTGTGCACGATCATGCGCGACGGGATTGCGCATCCCTGTCCGGCCAGGGTGCCCAATACGCTGAATGCGTTGACGGCGACCGCCGTATCCAGGTCGGCATCGGGGAAGAGCACGTTGGCGGACTTGCCGCCGAGTTCCAGCACGGCCGGTTTGAGGGACTCGGCGCAGCGCGTCAGGATCTTGCGCGCGGTGGCCGGACCGCCGGTGAAGCTGACCTTGTTGACCAGCGGGTGACGCACCAGGGCGTCCCCCGTCTCGGGTCCGCCCAGCACGAGATTCACGATCCCGTCCGGGATTCCGGCTTCTTTGACGAGACCCATCAGGTGTTCCGTCGCATACGGGGTCAGCTCGGAAGGTTTCATGACGACGGTGTTTCCGGCCGCCAGCGCCGGGATCAGTTTCATGCCGACGGAAACGACCGGCCCGTTCCAGGTGAGGATGATTCCCACGACGCCATAGGGTTCCGGCATCGAGTAGCCGAGCTCGCGCTGGTTCGCCGGGAACGACGTAACCCGTCCTTCCACCTTGTCGGCCCAACCGGCGTAGTACGACGTCCAATTGGCCATGATGGCGACCAAAGGCTGGCTCATGCCGGCCGACATTCCGTTGTCCAGCACCGAAAGCCGGGCGATCTCGGCGGCGTCGCGCTCCATCAGCTCTCCCAGCCGGCGCAGCACCCGGGCCCGCTCCGACGGCCGCCAGGCCCGCCACTGGGCATACGCTTGGTGCGCCGCTCCGACGGCGGCGTCCACGTCGTCCGGGCCGGCCAACGGCACCGGACCCTGCACCTCACCGGTCGCGGGATAGACGTGCTGGTGCACCCCGCCCGAGCCGCCGGTGCGCGCCTCTCCCCCGATGTGCAGATGCACGACGGGAACGCTCAGGTCGACGGTCATCGCAATCCTCCAGCTCCGCGATTAAGACGTATTACTTAGTTTTAAGGCACTTGACTTCATTAAGCAAGTGGTGCCTAATGCTCGAATGGACTTGAAGCAACTCTTCGACCTCACCGGCAAGGTCGCCGTGGTCACCGGTGGGGCCGGCGGCATCGGTGAGGTGTACGCCGAGGCACTGTGCGGCGTCGGCGCCGCGGTCGTCATCGCCGACATCAACCTCGATGCGGCGCGACTCACCGCCAAGGCGTTGACAGACAAGGGTTTTCAGGCTCTGGCGGTCCGTCTGGACGTCACCTCTGCGGAGTCGGCCGCCGAGATGGCGTCGGCGACGGTCGCCGCGTTCGGCGGCATCGACATCCTGATCAACAACGCGGCCGTAATGACCGACCTGCCGCCTTACGGGTTGTCGAATATGCCCGTGCCGGACTGGGATCGGGTGCTCAACGTGAACCTGCGCGGTCCGTTGTTGTGTACCCAGGCGGTGGTTGAGTCGATGTCGTCGCGCGGTGGCGGGCGTGTCGTCAACGGCCTGTCCGCCGGTGCGTTCATGGCCGGCGGGATCTACGGGGTCTCGAAATACGCTCTGCACGGACTGACCTGCAACCTGGCCAGCGAGCTCGGATCACGCGGCATCAACGTCAACGGGATCGCGCCCGGGCTGGTCGACAACGACAGCGCGTACGTGAGCCTGCCGAAAGATTCGCCGATCCGCGAGATCCTCGGCGCGCAGATTCCGGGCAAGACCTCGGGGCCGCCGGCCGATCTGGTCGGCACGATGCTGCTGCTGTGCTCACCCGCCGGGGAGTGGATCAACGGCCAGACCATCTCGGTCGACGGCGGCTGGATCATGCGATTCTGATGAGCGAGTGGACATCTCGCGAAGAGCGGCGGGCCGCTGCGCGCGCCGAGTACGAGCGCGTCATGACCACCGCAAGCCCGGACCCGGCCGGGGCCTACCTCGAGGCGGGCGTGATCGGCTATGTCTTCGGGGAGATGTGGCGCCGCGGCGTGCTCACCCCGCGCGACCGCCGCTGGATCACGCTGACGTGCGTGGGCGCGGCCGGCGCGATCACCCCGATCGAGACCCACGTCTACGCGGCCCTGAAAAGCGGGGACATCAGCTACCCGGAGTTCGACGAGTTCGTGCTGCACTTCGGCACGCAGGCCGGTTGGCCCAAGGCGTCGGTCATGCAGGTGTACGGCATGATGAGCGCCTACAAGATCGCGCAGGAGTCCGGCGCGCAACCCGAGGCGCCGGATTTCGAGTTGTGGTCGGAACCGGTGGACGACAGTGTCCGCCGCGAGCGCGGCCTGTCGGCATACCAGCAGATCCACGGTGTGGCGCCGCCGCCCGCCATGACCGCGTTTCAGGGGCGTGCCCGCCTGGACTACCTGTATGGCGAGATATGGAGTCGCACAAAGTATCTCACCCGTCGCGATCGGCGCATCATCAGCATTTGCGGCGCCGCGTCGACCGCGATCGACGAAGAGGTGGCCGAACACCTCCGTGCCGCCCTGACCCTGGGTGACATGACCCGGACCGAACTCGAAGAACTCGTCGTGCATTTCGCCGTGTACCTGGGCTGGAATCTGGCGCGGCGCCTCGACGATCTATTGGTGGCGGTTGCAGGCGGTGTCGACGACGCCTGAAACGCTTCGCACCGCCATGGGAAGATCTATCGCTATGGCAGAGAACAGGGTCGGCAGAGTCGCCGGCAAGGTCGCATTGATCACCGGCGCGGCACGCGGCCAAGGGCGCGAACACGCGATCCGATTGGCCGAAGAGGGCGCCGACATCGTCGCGGTCGACGTCTGTGCGGACATCGACGGCGTCGCTTACCCGGGAGCGACCGACAGCGACCTCGCCGACACCGCGGACCTGGTGGAGAAGTCGGGCCGCCGCATCGTCACCGCGAAAGCCGACGTGCGGGACGTGGAGGCGTTGCGGGCCGCGGTCGCGCAGGGAGTGGACGCGTTGGGTCCACTCGACATCGTGGTGGCGAACGCCGGCATCAGCGGGGTTCCCGCACCCGCGGCGATGATCGAAGAATCCGCGTGGCAGACGATGATGGACATCAACCTGACCGGCGTGTGGCACACCGTCAAAGTGGCGCTGCCGCATATGACCAACGGCGGCGGTTCGATCATCCTGGTCAGCTCGATGTTGGGCATTCGCGGCGGTGGTTACATGGCCCACTACGCCTCGGCCAAGCACGCCGTCGTCGGCCTGATGAACTCGCTGGCCAATGAGCTTGCGCCGCAATGGATCCGGGTGAACTCGATTCATCCGGGCAACATTTTGACGCCGATGCTGGACAACGACTGGTTCGTCCGGACGCTGCGGCCGGACCTGCCCAACCCCACCGTGCAGGATGCCGGCGAGATCATCGGACAGTTTCACCTGTTGCCCAAGCCGCTGATCGAGGCACGCGCCGTCAGCAACGCCGTGCTCTTCCTTGCCTCCGACGAGTCGCAGTACATCACCGGGGCGGCGCTGCCGGTCGATGCGGGCGCCGTCGCGAAGTTCTGACGAACCTATCCGCGTGGCAGCCGGCGCAGCCGGTCGGGATCTCCCTCCACACACAGGTAAGGGTGTCCGTCGGCTGCCGTGGCGACGCTGATGGGTAGTTCGTTGGCCCCGTCGGTGTCGGGCTCGACGAGGAGTTCCAGCTCCTCGGAAGCGACGTAGAGCAGGGCGTCGTCGTTGGACAGTCTCCACGGTCGGCCGTCGGTGGGCCACTCGCCGCCGACGGTCCGAATATCAAGGTGCTCAAGGTCTTCGGATTCCTCCGCCTGCAGGCAGCTGACCCACAACTTGCCGGGCAGCGGGCGGAAGTACACCGCAAGTCGCTGGCGGTTGAGGTTCACGTCGACCGGAATGCCGATGGGCGGCAGGGAGGTGCCCTCGGGTTGGTCGTTCAGCGACTTCTTGACCTGACGCGACCCGATCCCGGTGCCGAACCAGTCGATCGTCAGCACCGTGGTGAGGTACTGCGCGATCGCGAGTGTCAACAGGCCACCCGCCCCGGCCACGCCGACTCCCGCGGCCCCCGCCGCGGCGGTCACCGGGAGCGCGACCAGGCCGGCGACGGCCACGGCGCCGGCCGCCGTGGCCACCTTTCCGGCAGCGGTGAGGCTGAAGTCCGGGTTCACCTCGGGCTCCGGCGGATTCTGCGCCGGCCGGACCCCGACGGTGCGTGGCAGCTCGTCGAAGAGCTCACTGACCCGCTTGACTTCCGCCTCGTAGTCCTCGCCGCTGAGCTCGCCCGCGCGTTTCTTCTCGCCCGCTTCCTGCAGCGCCTGTTCCAGGCTTTCCACGGTCTTCAGATTGGCGCGCCGGGTCTCCTCCACCTTCGGGTCGCGCGGTATTTCGTCGAGGCCCATCTCGTAGGTGACTTTGAAGTTGGCCTTGAAGTCGTACAGCTTGGTTTCGGCGCTGACGGTCCCGTCGATCACCAACCGGCCGTCTCCGGTGCGCGGCAGGATGTCGGCGTCGAGCGCGTCGAGGCTGCGGTCGTCGCCACCGATGCTGACAGTCTTGGGCCCGCGCAACAGGCACGGCACGTCGGGGTCGAAGTCGGTCTCGTCCAGGTCGAAACTGTTCATCACGGTGTCGCGCACCTGGCGCAGAATGCCCCACCCGGTGGCAGCCAATCCAGTTTTCTCATGCGGGTTTTCGGCCAGAATCGATGGTGGCAGCTGCTCACCGGCGGGCAGTTCGCGCAGCGTCTGCAGTTGAACCACCATCGATTCCTGGGTGGTGTCGCCGACTTCGAAGCGGTGCACGATGGCATCGAGAGCCTTGACCGTGCTGTCGTCGGCCGCGTCCGGATCCACGTCCAGGGGCGTCGGCAACAGACTCTGAATCCCGTTGTCGCCCATGTCGGCCAGCTGAGGGCGGATCGCATCGGCGATCTGCGTGGCGAGCGAGTCGAGCACCCTGGTTGTGGCCTCGTCGTCCGAGAGGCCGGGATGCTGCAGCTTTTCCATGTTCACCAGCAGTTGGCCCGCGATGCTGTGGGTGATCCAGTGCGCTTCGGCGTAGTCGAGTTCCCAGCTGATCCGCGGGTCTTGTCCGGTGAGCGCGGTGGTGCCGTCGGCGCGGCGTTCGACGTTCGGCCCGAACAGTCGGGGCGCGTACCGGTCGGACAGCGCGCCGGCCAGCAGCACCGGAGCGTCCTGGGCGGTGAAGTTCAGCGCGATGGTCTGCTGACCGGGCTCGATCTCGTGCCGCTCGAGCTGGTCGTGAATGATCAGTCGCCCGAACAGTGGGATCTCGTTGTAGGGGATCTCCCGTGACTCCCCCGACCGCGGGCCGTCCGGGATGGTGATTGTCGCCGGGGGAAGCTCGACCAGGGGGATGCAGGTCACCGAATCGATGACGATCCTCGAATCGAAGACCACCAGGTCGATCGCGAAATGCCTTAGCGGATCGCGTGTTTCATCGCCGTGCTGTTCCTGCCACGCTCGTTGGTGCGAGTCGACGATGAACCAGACCCGGTCGAGCGTGAGGTCCAGGGTGGCAGTCGCCGAGTAGCCGGTGCCATCCACCGACTCGCTGCGCTTGTCGCCACTGAACATTTCGGCCGTCTGGTCCTGCACGCGTTCACGATGGATTTCGATGATCGTGTCAGGGCGGTCCATGCGGATGCTGTACCCACAAAGAGTCCGGAGTCAATCACGGGAGTGTGCTCAGTTCTGGCGCGGCAGCAGCTCTGCGACGAAGCGGTCGATGAAGCCGTCCACGGCCGCCGCGCCGACCGGCCTGATGACGAACTTCGTCAACCCCGCCTCCAGATAGCCGTCGAGTTGCCGATGCAGCTGGTCCCAGCCCGCGGCGACCAGCTCCTCGGGATCAAGATCGGCACGGCGCCGGCGCACGGCCGCGGCCAGTTCCGCAGGTAGTTCGCCGTCGGCGACCGCGAGCGAGATGCCGAAGTGGTCGGCTTCGATGCGCCGTCCTGCCTGCGCCGCCGCATGTTCGATGGCCTCGCGGCCCTGCCGCGCTTCGGCCGGGGTGAGAAAACTGCCGAGCCACCCGTCGGCCAACGCCCCGATGCGGCGGAACCCCGCTTGCGACGAGCCGCCCAGCCAGATGTCCAACGGCGGAGACGGCCGGGGCGCGACAGCCGCGTCGGTGAACGTGAAGAACCGGCCCCGGTAACTGGCGGCGTCCTCGACCAGCGCGGCGCGCAGGATCCGCAGCGACTCGTCGAACACCGCCGCCCGCTCCCCGTCGGGGACCACGAACACTTCGCGCTCGGCCGCGATCGCCGAGCGCAGACCGAACACTGGAAGGACCCGCTTGGGCGCCAGCGCCGCCAGCGAGGCCAGTTGCTTGGCCACCAGCACCGGGTGCCGCCCGGGCAGCACCGCCACCGACGTGCCTACCTTCAACCGCCGGGTGCGCGCCAACGCGTAGGCCATGCCGACCATGGGATCGACCGCCGGCGAGTACACCAGCTCGGAGAACCACAGCGAGTCCACCCCACTGGACTCCAGCCGATCGATAATCCCGGCAAGCTGATCAGGCGAGGTGTCCGAGCCCAGTCCAACCCCGAATCGAATCTTCACAAGATGAGCAACGCGGCGCGTCCGCTATTTGAATCCCGAATCCCGCAGCAGATCGGCGAACGCCTGCACGGCGGTGCTGACGCCCGCGTCGTCGTCGGTTGCCACCAGGTCCAGCAGCAGTCCGCGGGTGACGGCAAGGCCCAGCCGCACCAGGGCCGGGTCGTACGCGGAGCCGGCGACCTTCGCCGCCTCGGCCAGCCAGTCGTCGACAGCACCGGGCACCATCCGGGCGAACGGCTGCTCGCCCTGCGCGCCGCGGGCGTAGCACTCGAAGAACAGGCGCTCGAAGGGACGCAATTCAGGACTGCACAGGGTGGCCCACATCGCGGCGAAACTCTCGGCCGGGTCAGTGGGCAACTCGGCGAGCACCGTCATCTGCCGGCGCTCAACCTCCTCGACGATCGCCAGCAGCATCTCGTCGCGGGATACGAAGTGATGCAACAGCATTCGGTGACTGGTACCGACCGCTGCCGCCACGTCACGCAGTGACCGGTCCCCGATGCCGCCGGAAGCGAATTCGTCGATCAGGGCGTCGAGCAGTGCCCGACGCCGCGCGGCGTCAGGAGTGCGGGCCAAGTGAATGCCGCAGTTGCTCGCTGCGGGCCTTGAGGCCCTGAGCCTCCATCTCCAGATAACGGCGGGTAGTGCGGATCATGAACCTGGCAATGAGCGCGCCTACCGGCCCCCGTTGATCGAGTACCTGACGCACCAGCGTCCGGTCCCCGACGATCGGGGTCAGCGAATGCAGAGCGGACGTGGCGCCGCCCGGCGAGCGTTGCACCCAGGTCCACGACACGCCGGGTGCGACATCCGTCACTTCCCACACGAGCTTGGGCAACTTGGGTTGCTTGATCTGGAAGCGCTTTCCCACGGCAAGACCGGACCCGTCCAGGGCGACCAGTTCGGTGACCGATGCGGTCCATTCCGGCCAGCGCTCGACGTCGCTGAACACGTCCCACACCAGGGACGTGGGTGCGTCGATCTCGACGCCGCTCTCAGTAATCATGTACCAAATGGTACATGCATCTGTGCCGGCCGAACAGACCTCGCGGACAATCGTTAACCTTCGGTTTGACGAACCGTCATCGCCCGGGCAATCCTTTTCACCATGCCGCCGCGCGCAGGGATCAGTGAGCAGACCCGGATCGCTGAGATCGAGCGCCGCCTGATGGAGCAGTTCCCCGGAATCAGCATCGAGGTGCTCGACGCCGCCGTCCGCGAACACCATTCCCGATTCCAGGCCAGCCCCATTCGGGACTTCATCCCACTGCTGGTCGAGAAGCGCGTGCGGCAGGAACTCGCCGAGGCGTCCCTGAGCCACCCGGTGGCCTGACGCGGCACCGCGCGGTGCCGTGGCGTTGACGTCGGCCACCGCTTCTTGACGTCGGCGACCGTGTCTTGACGTCGGCCATAGTGTCTTGACGTCGGCCATAGTGTCTTGGCATGGACTTCGAAATTCTCCGCAAGGATCTGCATCAGACCCGGTTCGCATCCTCCGATGCTCCGACGCCGGCAGACGGTGAAGCCCTGTTGCGGGTCGAGTCCTTCGGGCTGACGTCGAACAACATCACCTACGCCGTCTTCGGCGAGGCGATGCGCTACTGGGATTTCTTCCCGGCCTCGGACCAGGACTGGGGGAAGCTCAATGTCTGGGGATACGCACACGTCGAGCAATCGCGGCACCCCGACCTGGCGCCGGGCATGCGCGTCTACGGATACCTGCCGTGCGCGAGCCACCTGCTGATCGTCCCGGACCGCATCAACGAGAAGGGGTTCATCGACGCCGCGCCGCATCGGCTGCCGCTGCCCTCGGCCTACCAGGGCTACCGCGACGTCACGACCGACCCCGTCTATGCGGCCGACCGGGAGGCCGAGCACATCCTGTTCTTTCCGCTGTTCTTCACGTCGTTCCTGATTGACGACTTCATAGCCGACGAAGGCTTTTTCGGCGCGGACACCATCGTGATCTCCAGCGCCTCGTCGAAGACCGCGATCATCGCCGCGTACCTGCTCGCCAAACGTGACGGCGCCCAGGTGATCGGCCTGACCTCGGCGGGCAACCAGGCGTTTGTCGAAGGACTCCGGGTCTACGATTCAGTTCACCTGTACGACAACATCTCTGAGTTGCCCGGCGATCGTGCCGTATACGTGGACATCTCCGGTGACGGCGCCGTCCGCGCCGACGTCCACGCCCGCTACGGCGATCGCCTCGCCCACAGTTCCGCTGTCGGCATGACCCACTGGACCCAGATGGCCCAGGGCAGCGGCGATCTCGCCGGCCCGAAACCCGTCTTTTTCTTCGCGCCGGACCGCATCAAGAAGCGCGGCGCTGACTGGGGCACCGCGAAACTCGACCAGCATGTCGCCGAGTCGTGGGCGCCGTTCGCCGACTGGGCTTCGAATTGGCTTCGCGTCGAACGAATCTCGAGCGAGGACGAGATTCAGCGGGCCTATCTCGAGCTGCTCGACGGCAAGGTCGACCCTGCGGCCGGCACCATCGTCGACCTGTGATCAGTCGACCTGTGATCGCCAGCCCGGGTGTCAGGAGATGCCAGTGACAGCGGCCATGATCGCGCTGGCCGCGGTGTTCTTCCTCGGTATGGGCGTCTACGCGCTGGCCGCTCCAGCCAAAATGATCCAGGTGTTCGGCATCCAGTTGCCAGAACGCGAATCCCGCTCGGAGGTGCGAGCCGTCTACGGCGGATTCGGTCTGGCGATCGCGGGCGCGCTGGCGTTTGCGGCGATCAGCACAGGCCCGATGCGAACCGGAATCGTGGTCACCGTCGGACTGGCGCTGGCCGGCATGGCCTTTGGTCGCCTCGTCTCGGCGGTCATCGAGGGCCGGACGCCGTTCTATCCCAACTGGTTCTACTTCGTCGTGGAGGCGGTCATCGCCGGGGCATTGCTGGTGACCGCCCAGGGCTAGCCGACCGCCGGCGGCGTTCCCCAGCATTCGACGACCTCGGCGATATTCCGCAGCAGCACATAGCGATAATCCTGCACGGCGGCTTTCGACGTCGACTCCGCATACGCGTCCCGGGCACCCGCCTCGTCGCCTTCGTACACGGTGGTCGGCACCGGCGGCACGCCGGGATTGTCCGGTGCTGCCGCTTCACCGACCTCCACGCTCCAGGACCGCTCAGTCATGGCCCTCATTCCTGGCGCATTCAGCCTTGGAGCGATTCCGGCCCGCGGCCCGCCGATGCTCGTTCGCGGCGTCGCTGTGCAGGTCACCGGTGCTGTTGGGCCTGGCTTTCGTGGCCCATTCGTGGCCCTCGGCTATCTGCTCATCCAGTTGCGCCGCGCGATCACCCTCGGCCGCGCGTTCTCGTGCTGTGTCCGGCATGCCGTCAGGGATAGCCAGGCAACCGCCACCCAAACAGATCCGCGCAACCCGGTCAGGCATGCTGGTTTCGTGTTCGACGCGCTCGACCACGTCATTGTCGCCGTCCGCGACCTCAGCGACGCCACGCGCCGCTACGCCACGCTGCTGTCGAGGAGCCCTTCGTGGCGCGGCGAACATCCCGGCTGGGGCACGGCCAACGCCCTGTTCAGACTCGACAACACCTACCTCGAACTGATCTCGCCGCACGGCGACGGGCCGCTCGGGCGCACTGTCGCGGCGCAATTGGACCAACGGGGCGACGGCCCGATCGGGCTCGCGTTCGCCAGCACTGATCTCGACACCGATCTCGACGACGTGCACGCCCGGCTCGTCGCCAACGGCCTTGAGCCGCCACCTGTCTCACCGGGCCGCGGGATCGACACCGGCACCGGAATGGTCCGAAACTGGCGCAGCACGCTCCTGCCGCTGACCCGCACGCGTGGCGTGCTGATCATCGCGATCGAGCACGAAGCACCGGATCGCCTGCCCGAGGCGGCACCAGTCGGCTCCGCGGACAGCGTCATCACCGGAATCGACCACGCGGTCGTGCAGACCTCGGACGCGGACGCCGCCATCGCGCTGTACCGCGACGGGCTGGGCCTGCGCCTCGCGCTGGACCGCAGTTTCCCGGACTGGGGCATGCGACTGGTCTTCCTACGGGTCGGCGGAGTCACCGTCGAGATCGCGCAGCCGCTGCGTGACGCGCCGCTGCCGCCGCACACCGATCAGCTCTGGGGTCTGTCCTGGCGCGTTCCGGACGCCGACGCGGCGCGGGCGCGGCTCGCGGCAGCGGGCGTCGATGTTTCCGAGGTTCGGCCCGGTCGCAAGCCCGGCACGCGTGTCGTCAGCGTGAAGGACGGCACCTGCGGGGTACCGACGCTGTTGATCGAGCCCGGTTGAGGCCCGTGCTGGCGGCGGCCACCCTGCTCACACTGCTTCCCGTACTGCTTCAGTGCTCCCGGCCGGCGCCGCCGCACCCGGTCCCACCGGCGACATCTCCCCCGGCGTCGTCGGCCAGTGCGCCACCTGTCACTGCGGCCACAGAGCCGGTCACCGAGCCGGTCACAGTCGCCGATCTCGGGGCGAGCTGGCGACCGGGCTGCCCCGTCGAGCCCGCGCAGCTACGACGAATCCGGCTCCGCTACATGGGTTTTGACGGCCAGACGCACCAGGGTGAGCTGATCGTGCACCAAGACCTGGTCGCGGACGTCACCGAAGTCTTCGAGCAGCTCTACCGACTGGGCTACCCCATCGAGCGGATGCAGACTGTCGACTATTACCCGAGTGCCGACGACGAACTGTCGATGGAGGACAACAACACTTCCGGATTCAACTGCCGGGCCATCCCCGGCACCGGCCGGTGGGCTCAACACGCCTACGGCCGGGCCATCGACCTCAACCCGCGCCTCAACCCGTGCCGCTATGCCGACGGCACCTTCGAACCACACAACGCGGCAACATATTTGGCTCGCGACCGCACCGACGCCGGGATCCTGCACCACGGCGACCCGACGGTCCGGACCTTTACCGACCGCGGCTGGCACTGGGGTGGCGACTGGAGCACACCGGTTGACTACCAGCACTTCGAGCGGCCCTGAATTCAGAGGCCCAGGTCCCGGGCCGCCGTCGTCGCCACCTCGCCCCGCAGATTCGACATCGGTGGACTGCCCCGGGTATGGATCGAGTTGGAGAGCAGCACGATGTACGTGTCGGAGCCCGGGTCCATCCACAGCGAGGTTCCGGTGAATCCGGTGTGGCCGAAGCTGCCGACCGGAAAGACCGCGCCCCGCGGCGCCGACTGGCCCGTGTCGATGTCCCAGCCGAAACCACGCAGGTTCTGGCCCGGAATCGCCGGATAGCGCGCGGCGAGCAGCGAACGGTTGCCATTCGGCCGCTGCGCGAGGGCCTTTCGGGCCGCCTGATTGGCCGCATCGACCTGCTGGGGCGTGTGGCCCGGCTGCTGCGGAGAGGTCATCATCGCCAAAGTTGCCTGCTGCAGCGGGAATTGGCTCGGACGGCCGGCGAGCCGGTCGAGCAGGGCCTGGGCGAAGATGCTGACGTCGTGTGCCGTGGAGAACACGCCGGCATGGCCGGCCACCCCGCCCATCCGCCGCGCCGTCGTGTCGTGCACCGTGCCCCGAAGCAGGTGATCGAGGTCGGGGTTCTTGCCCGGATCGGCTCGGCCCTCTTCGTCGCGTGCGGTCGGTGCGATGCGCGGTAGCAGGCCGGTGTTCCAGGTGCCGGCGGGGCAGGTGGTCGGCGGCTGGCCGGGCGCCCAGGCAATCGCCGACCCGTACGTCGCGTGCGGTCCACAGGCTTTGGCCAGGGGAAGGAAACGGGTGTCGTCCATTCCCAGTGGGTCGAAGATGTGTTGCTGCGCATACGCATCGAGAGCCTCGCCGGAGACCGATTCCAGCAGCGCGCCCAGCACGATGAAGTTGATGTCGGAGTAGCGGAAGCCTTCGCCGGGACCCGACTGCAGCGGCGTGCTCAGCGCACGATGAAGGCCTTCTGCTCGGTCGGGCCCGTTGAGTCCCCAGGGATCTTTGAGTTCGACGTCGCCCGGTTCGCCCGAGGTGTGCGTGAGCAACATCCGCAGCGTCACCTTGGCCCGGCGCGGATCGTTCGCCGGGTTGAAGTCCGGCAGATACTGCTGGGCGGGATCGTCGAACCGCACCTTGCCCTGTTCATACAGCTGCATGACGCCGGTGGCGGTGACCAGGTTCTTCGTCAGTGACGCCAGATCGAAGACGGTGTCCTCGGTCATCGGCTCGGCGGGCGCCGGCTGGCCGTCCAGGCCGGGTTCGCCGGCGTGCTTGCGCGAGCCATAGGCCCGGTGGAATGCGATCGCGCCCCCGTGCCCGATCTCGAGCACGGCGCCGGGCAACTTGTCAGCGGCGATCGCGTCGTTGATCAACGTCGAGACCGTGGCGAAGGCTGGTGCGCCGGCCATTTCGGGCAGTTGCGGCGGCGCTGCGTGGAAGCGGCCCGGGGCCTGGGTTTGCGGGCCGTTGCTCACCGCATTCTGCGCCGCCGGTCCGTGCGAGCACCCCGCGACAAACGCAACCAAAGACGCTGCGAGTGCGATGGCCTTTCGCTTCAAGTGATTCCCCGCGTTCACGGACATGGATCGAGCAGTTTCAGCTTAGTGTGGTCAGAAGCACTAGCCGAAGGACACGGACCAGATGAACACAGATGAAGAGTCCGTCACCACGCTGGAGGACCTCCGGGGTGATCTGGCGCAGCGATACAAGTGGACGCCCAGCGGCGGAAGCGTGGTGGACAGCGCGGTCGTCGACGCCGATATGACGGCCCTGGCCCGCGACGGCTATGTCGTCTGGGAGAACCTGCTCGACGCCGAGCAGTGCCGGGAGATCCGTGAGGTGGTGCGCCCGTGGCTGGGGCATACCGGCCGCAATTCCTTCGAGGGCCGGCGCACCCAGCGCGTCTACAGCGTGCTGAGCCGGACGCGGGTGTGCGACCGCCTCGTCGACAATCCGCGGGTGCTGGCGGTGCTGGACCGGTTGCTGATGCCCAACTATCTGCTTTCGGCGTTGCAGGCCATCAACATTCAGCCCGGCGAGTCCGCCCAGATGGCGCACCACGACGATGGTTTCTACCCGATTCCGCGCCCGCGCGAGCCTCTTGCGGCTGCGACGATCTGGGCGATCGACGACTTCACCGCCGACAATGGCGCGACCGTGGTGGTTCCGGGCAGCCACCGGTGGGGGAAGAGCCGTCCGGGCCCCGGCGATCGTGCACTGCCGGTCGTGATGCCCGCCGGCTCCTGCGTCTTCTTCGTCGGCACGCTGTGGCACGGCGGGGGCGCGAACACGTCCGCCCACGACCGGCTGGCCGTCACCGCCCAGTACTGCCAGCCGTGGCTGCGACCGATGGAGGCCTTCACCCTGTCGGTGTCGCGCGACATCGCCCGAAACGTCTCCGAAGACATCCAACGGATGCTCGGCTACAGCATTCACCCGCCGTTCGTCGGCGCGGTCGACGGACTGCACCCGTTGCGGCTGCTGGGAGCCGAACAGGACGCCGAACAGGACTAGCCGCGATGCCGAGTTCCCGTTCATCTGCTGCCAGTACCGCGGGCCGTCGAGGGTGAGGCACTTCGCCCGAATCTATTGTTTAGCGCATGGACGCTGAGGAGGATCGCGTCAGCCGCCGCCGGCTGCTGTCCCTGGCCGGTGGACTGGGCTTGACGGCCACGGTCGGCGCCTGCGCCGGCCGGACCGCTGCGGATCCTGGGCGGGTCACTTCGGTGCCCGTGATCTGCCGCGACGCCTGGGGCGCCCGTCCCGCCCGTCCCGGTGGCACGCCCCAGACGATCACCCGCATGACCCTGCACCACGCCGCGGTGCTCCTGGGCGACAACCGCAACGCTCCGGCGCGGTTCCGCGCGGATCAGCGTTACCACCAGGACACGCTGGGCTGGATCGACATCGCCTATCACTTCGGCGTCGACGGCAATGGCAACATCTACCAACTGCGCAAGCCCGAGATTGCGGGCGACACCGCTACCGACTACAACACCACCGGCCACTTCCTGGTCATCTGTGAAGGCGACTTCGATCGGGAAGCCGTGCCGGACGCCCAAGTCGACGGGGCTGCACGCATATTCGCCTGGGCCGCAAGCACTTACAAGCTCTCCACCGACACCCTGGCGGGCCACCGAGATTTCGCACAGACGTCGTGCCCGGGCAAGAACCTTTATGCCTATCTTTCTTCGGGTGAACTCAGGCGCCGCATCGACGGTTTCCGGGCTGTCGGCGGAGTCGAGCTCCAGCCGTTGTGCGGAGCCGACGGCGCCGCGAAGGTCGCGGCCATCGAAGCCGGCAACTGACGCCGGCGGGACTTGGTCACGCCGCCGTTCCCGGCCCCGCCGACAACCCTTCGGCCGGTCAAGTGGTACCGAGCCCCAGGGGGTCTCGCCTAGAGTGACCTGATGACTGCTGGAGCGAATCCCAGCGGGCAGGCGCTGCCCGACTGCGCCAGCGAGCAGCTGCACCTCTCCGGTCGTATCCAGGCCCACGGGGCGCTCATCGCCGCCGACCTACAAGACCGGCGCATCACCTATGCGAGCGCGAATACCGCTGACCGGATCGGCGCGGCGCCGGATCAGCTTTTCGATGCACCGGTGACGAGCATCTTCTCCCCCGATGAGCACCCACGGCTCGAGCAGGCGATCGAGCAGAGCGGCTACCAGCCGTCGTCCCCTGATCTGTACGGCGTTCGTCTGGCGGCCGACGTGCACGGCAAGGTCGATGTGATTCTGCATCAGGTGGCCGGCCAGATCGTCATCGAGATCGAGCGGTCGCACGGCGACGATCAAGCCAATCTTGTTCCGGTGCTTTATTCCTCGCAGGAGATCGGTGAAGCGACCAGCGTGCCCGAGATCGAGACGGCCGTCGCGCGCGCCGTACGGTCCCTGACCGGCTTCGACCGGGTGATGGTCTACCGGTTCCATGACGACGAGCACGGAGAGATCGTCGCCGAGGATCGTCTCCCCGGCCTGGTCCGCTATCTCGGACATCACTTCCCGGCGAGCGACATCCCGCTCCAAGCCCGCCACATCTATACCCGCAAAGCGTCGCGCTACATCCCCGACGTCGACGAGGGCGACGTCGCCGTGGTCGCGTCACCCCGGCTGGCCGGCACCGGTCTCGACCTGAGTCACGCTGCGCTGCGCAGTGTTTCGCCGTTCCACCTCGAATTCATGCGCAACATGGACACCGCGGCCAGCGTGTCGTTCTCGATGGCCGACGCAGGACGGCTGACCAGGCTGGTCTCGTGCACATCCGAGAAACCGCAATGGCTTTCGCGTTCCACGCGCCGTGCGTGCGAACTGTTGGTCCTGCAGGCAAAGCTTCAGGTCTCTGCGGCTGAACAGATCTCGAGGTTGAACGACGCGGCCCGGCGTGAATCAATCCGCAACCGCCTCCGCTCAGCGATGCAGACGGCCCCTGACATCGCCGAAGGCCTCACATCGGCGTCCGGAGACCTGCTGGAACTCTGCCAGGCGGAAAGCGCGGCCACATGTGTTGACGGGCAGTACCGTTCGATCGGCACAGCACCGTCAGAGGATGCCGTGCGACGAATCGCGAGCGAGATCCGCGCGTCCAGATCGCCCGGCTCGCCCTGGGCCACCGACCGCTTGGAAAAACAGACGGCGCACGATCTCGGTGCGGCCGGCTGTCTGTTCGTCGCGCTCAGCGCACCCGACGACTTCGTGATCTGGTTCCGGCGCGACCGTTTGCGGCAACTCCGCTGGCTCGGGGATCCGCGCGCGCACTCCGTTGGATTGCTGAATCCGCGAAAGTCATTCGACACCTGGCTGGAACAGGTCACCGGCTCCAGCGTGCCCTGGACCGACGCCGACCTGCGGGCGGCGCGACTGCTCGCATACGACGTCGAGTCGGCTCAGCTCAGCCGGGCCCAGGCCCAACTCGCACACCTCGGCATGCACGACCCGCTGACCGGGTTACCGAACCGCCACCACCTGAGCAGCGTGATGGCCGCCATGCTCGCGGGAGCGTCGTCCTCGGCTCCGGTGGCCGCCATCTTCATCGACCTCGACCGCTTCAAGGCGGTCAACGACAAGTACGGCCACGAGGCGGGCGACTGCGTGCTGCGCGAGGCGGCACGGCGCATCGCCGATGTCACCCGCGCCGGGGCCGACGTCGTGATTCGGGCCGGTGCGGACAGCCCGCCCGCGGTCAGGCTGGGTGGCGACGAGTTCCTCGTGCTGCTGCCCGGGGCCGACGCCGCGGGCGCCGCTCTGGTGGCTGAGCGCATCCGTCAGTCGCTGCGCGAGCCGATTGCGATAACCCCGGACCTCCGGCTGACCATCGGCGCTTCCATCGGGGTGGCGCTGGCCGCAGCGCCCGAAGAACTACATCATCTGTTGAGCCGGGCCGACGCCGCCATGTACCGGGACAAGCGACGTCCCAAGCCTGTGGAAGCGTCCTGATTCATCGTCCTGAATGGTCACTGAAAATCGATGAGGCCGCGGATGTTTCGCCCTTCCCGCATATCGTCGACCGCCTCGTTGATCTGCTCGAGCCGGTAGCGGCGGGTGACCAGTTCGTCGAGCTTCAACCTGCCCTCGCGATACATCGACAACAGCATCGGCAAGCACGCGCGCGGATTCATTCCGCCGCCCAGCACACCCTTGAGCTGCTTGGCCGACAACACCATGTCGTTGAGCACGAGCGGCACCGGCAACTCGTCGTAGCGGCTGAGACCGGTGAGCACGCAGGTGCCGCCCTTGCGCGTCAACATCATTGCCGGCGAAAGCAATTCGGTCGGCATCACGCCCGGAGTCAGCACCACCCGGTCGGCCATCACAGCGCGCGTCAGATGCCGGACCAGCGGCGCCGCCTCGTCCACGGACGCCGCGACATGGGTAGCCCCGAAGTCCAGCGCCGAATCACGTTTGAACGCAACGGGATCCACCGCCACCACATACTTGGCACCGACCGCTCGCGCGCCCTGCACCGCGTTCATGCCGACGCCGCCGACGCCGATCACCACGACGGTGTCGCCGGGCTCGGTGCCGGCGCCGACGGTCGCCGAACCCCAGCCGGTCATGACTCCGCAAGACACCAATGATCCTGCGTGGAAAGGGATGTCGTCGTCGATCTTGATCACCGACGACTCCGCGGCCACCACGTACTCGGCGAAGGTGCCCAACTGCGTCATCGCCGTCAGGGGCTCCCGGCCCAGGTGCCGGCGCGGGGTGCCGTCGGTCGTCATCTCCTTCGCCACCGTGCCCGCTCCGAGATCGCAGAGATAACTCAGCCCGGAGGAGCACCACCGGCATACCCCGCAGGCCGGGATGAACGACGTCGCCACCCGGTCATCGGGCCGGACTGATTGCACACCCGCGCCGACCTCGACCACGACGCCGGCACCCTCGTGCCCGCCCAGCATCGGGTACAAGTCGGGCAGTGGAATTCCGTGTGTCTGCATGATCGCCGCCAGGCGCTCGCCCGCCACACCGTCGCCGGTCGCGTAGTGGTCATCGGAGTGGCAGATACCGGCGACCGCGATTTCCACCAGCACCTCACCGGCCCGTGGCGGGTCCAGTTCGATCTCGCGGATCTCCCAACTGCGGCCCGCGCCCAGCAGCACCGCGCCCCGACACTTCATCCGACAACCGTGCCCATTGCTGCATCCCGTCCATGCCGACACCAATCGCTGCGGCCGAGCATCCCATTGCGGCCGATGAGCCCTACGGACAGGGACCATTGGCCCTACAGGAGGGTTCGGTCGGAAGCGCACTCTGGTGTCTGCACAAATTCGGGAGGAGCGCCACCATGGCTGACACAGACACCGACAAGAAGACCGTTGCGGAACTCGCCGCAGACCTGACCGACCGAGCGGCCGGCCTGTCTGACGAAGTCCTCAAATCGGTCGAATCCGGACAACGGGCGGCGATCGACGCCGTACGCAAGTTCGTCGGCACCGTCGAAGACTCGATACCCGGGCACGGCGATGACCACCCCTCACGTCGCAACACGATCGTGGACGCCGCCCTGGACATGGCGGACAAGCTGGTCAAGACCCAGTACGAGTTCATTCGCAGCGTCGTGAGCAGCGCAAACGAGACCCTGCACAAGCAGGCCGACGCCAAGCCGCCCACTGAGTGATCGCCGCTGATCGGCTCGGCCACCCAGGGGCGAAATTGGCTCCCCCGCCGTGCCGGTTTGTAGGCTTTCGGGCATGCCGTTCAAAAACGGCGAGGTCTTCGCTGGCTATGTGATCGAGCGTCTGCTCGGCACTGGCGGAATGGGCGAGGTCTACCTCGCACAGCACCCCCGTCTGCCCCGTCACGACGCGCTCAAGGTCTTGTCCCTGGCGGCGACCGCCGACCAGGAGTTCCAGGCCAGGTTCAAGCGTGAGGCCGAACTGGCGGCGACGCTGTGGCACCCGCACATCGTCGGTGTCCTGGACCGCGGTGAGTTCAACGGCCGGCTCTGGATCTCGATGGAGTACGTGGACGGCATGGATGCGGGCGAGTTGGTGCGCGACCGCTACCCGGACGGCATGCCCGAGGACGATGTCGCAGAAATCGTGACCGCGGTGGCCGAGGCGCTGGATTTCGGTCACGATCGCCGGCTGCTCCATCGTGACGTCAAGCCGGAGAACATCCTGGTGGCTGCTGCCGATGGTCACCGCCGCAGGGTGTTACTGACCGACTTCGGCATCGCACGGAAGATCGACGACGTCAGCAACCTCACCGAGGCCAATGTCGCCGTCGGGACCATCAGTTACGTCGCCCCCGAGCAACTCCTGGGCAAGGCGCTGGACGGCCGGGCGGACCAGTATGCGCTGGCTGCCACCACGTTCTTCCTGCTGACCGGCGCCCCGCCATTTCAGGACACCAATCGCGCTGTGGTGCTCAGTCACCACCTCAACTCGCCGCCGCCGCGGATATCGCAGCGTCGGCCCGAGCTCGCGCACCTGGACGCCGTGCTGGCCAAGGCGCTGGCCAAGGACCCGAACAAGCGATACCCGACGTGCGCGGACTTCGCCCGGGCCCTTGCGCAGGCCGGTCACACCGAGCGCCCGGGCTCGGCCGAACGTCCGACGACCCAGCGTCTCGAACGTCTCATCGTCAGCGGCACCGCCCGCGCCGTGCAATCAAGCCCGGCCGGGGTGGACGACATCGGAACCCTGTCGCTGCACGTGGTGCCACACGAGCCGCTCGAGGACCTGCCGGCGCTTCTTGCGGTCGAGATACAAACCGATCTCGTTCCGGGTCAGCTGTCCGATGGGGACGACGTCGAGGTCACCGGCATGTGGGACGGCGAGATCCTCGACGCCGACAAGATCGTCAACCTGTCCGCCGGCGCGCGCCCGAAGCGTGCCCGTCCGGAGGTCCCTGCGCCCACGCCGACAGCTCCTACCGCTCCTACCACGCCGACCGTGCCGAGCGACAAGTCGCCGAAGGGCAGGAAAGTCTGGGTCCTGGCCGCCCTTGCCGTCGTCGCCGTCCTCGTGCTGACCGCCGGCGGTGTGCTGTATTTCACCCACGCGTTCAGTCCGGAGACGCGCCCGGGACCCGTCGTCAAGCCGGTGAGCGCGACGGTGTTCTCGCCCGACGGCACTCCGGACAACCCGCAGGACGCCAAACTGGCGATCGACGGCAACCCCAACACGGGTTGGTCCACCGTGACTTACACCGACGCCGTGCCGTTCCCGAAGTTCATCCAGGGGATGGGTCTGATGCTGCACCTGTCCGAACCGACCGCGCTGAGCGTTGTGACGCTCGACGTGCCCAGTACCGGAACCCAGGTGCAGATCCGCTCGTCCCCCAGTGAGAAGCCCGCGAAGCTGGCCGACACCACCGAAATCGCGCCGACCACGTCGCTGGAACCGGGACGCAACCGCATCACGGTGACGAACAAGACCAAGACCTCGAATGTGCTGGTGTGGATCTCCAGGCTCGGCACCACCAACGGCCAGAGCCGGACGGAACTCTCCGACATCACCCTGCAGGCGGCCGGCTAAGGCGGCTGGTTAAGGCGGCTCACGAGGAGCTTTCGTCCGAAAGACCTGCCGGCCGGTGACCTTCTCCTCTGGCCGCGCGTGGCGCCGGTCACAGATTCTGAAACCATGACCGAGACCACGTCAGCCATCCCGTTCTCCGTCTGGCGCAAGATCGCCATGGCGACGTGGCGTCCGAGGACAGATCCCACGATTTCGGCCACGATCGACGTCGAGGCCGGGCAATTTCTCGATTACATCGAGCAGGTTCGGCAAGCGACTGGCCAGCACATCACGCCGGTCGATCTCGTCGGCCGGGCTGCGGGCAAGGTCGTCGAAGCCCTGCCGGGGCTCAATGGGCGGGTGGTGTTCGGGAGCTTCCTGCCGTCACCCACGGTCGACTGCTTCTTCGTCGTATCGCTTCGGACCGATCCGGTGTCCGGTGTTGAGGCCGCCAGGACAGATCTATCGGGGACCGTGGTGCGTCGCATCAATGAGAAGCCGCCCTGGGCGATCGCCCAGGAGCTGGCCGATCGTGCCGGTCGCATCCGCCACGACAACGATCCGCAGTTCAAGAAGATGAAGGCGATGGTCAAAGGGTTGCCGCCGCTGCTGCTCCGCCCTTTGATGGCCGGCGTCGGATTCGTCACCGAGAGCCTGCAGCTGCCCCTCCCCTTCACCGGCCTCGAGGCCCGCCCGTACGGGTCCATACTCGTCAGCAACGTGGGGACCTACGGCCTCGATTCGGCCGCCGCTCCGGTGCCGAACTTCTGCCACGTCCCCATCACGATCCTGCTGGGCGCCGTGACCGACAAGGTGCTGGCTCGCGATGGCCAACCCGTCGTTCGTCCGGTGTTGCCTCTGACGATCAATCTGGACCACCGGTTCGTCGACGGCTACCAGGCGGCGACGATGGCCCGCATCTTCCGGGAGTATCTCGCTGATCCCGCCGCGTTCGACCCGGTACCCGATCAAATCCCATCGGGCGAGCCGGAGTCGGCCCGGTCCGACGCGAAGAGCCCCGCGACCGCCTAGACAGCCGAGGGTCAGGCGACGATGCCGAGTTGCTGGTTGATTCCCGGCCAGTACGGCCAACCGCTCGGGGTGAGCAGGATGAAGTCGTGAATGCCGGTCTGATTCAGGATGAAGCTGATCGGCGCGTGTTGAGCGATGGCTGCTTGTTGCAGTACGGCCGCCTGTTGGGAAAGTCCATCCAACGCGCCGGAGTAAACATATGTCGGCGGCAGCCCGGCCAGCGATCCGTACAGCGGGCTCACCATCGGGTTGGTCGTGGAGAGGCCGCCTGCCCACACCGCGCCGAGGCCGCCGGCCCCCACGTCCAGCCACGGCGACAACAGCACCATGGAGGACGGAACGGGCTGACCCTGGCCGACCAGGTACTGAACGGACGACAGCGCGAGGTTGCCGCCCGCGGAGTCACCGACCACGCTGACGTTCTGCGCCCCGTGCTGGGTGATCATTGAAGAGATCAGGCCTGCCGTTCGGGGCACAACCCAGCCGGCGGTACCGCCCTCCTGCAACAGCGGGTAGATCGGCACCTCGAAGGTCGCGCCGGTCTGGTAGGCGGTCACCGAGTAGTTGATCCAGTGGAAGAACGATGCCGGGAAGATGAACGCACCGCCGTGCAGGGCGACGACGTATTCGCCGGTGGGGTGGGCCGGCGTGATCTGTACGACCTTCATCCCGTCATATGACGTGAACTGGACCGTCTGCCCCAGCAGGGCGTTCAGCAACGGTGGCGGAGAGTTGCCCAGGAACCACGACAGGGGCGGAGCGTCGCTGGCGAGCAGCGCCAGCAGCGGAGAACCCTGCACAGAGGTCAGCGATGCGAACCCGGCAGCCAGAGTGCTAGGGATCCGCTGAATGCCAAGCGCCACCTGCTCGAACGCCGCCAGCGGCGCGGCGCCAGCCGCCTCAGCGGAGGCATACGCTCCGGCCGCGCCGGCCAGGGCCTGCGTGAACCGCTGCTGAAACACGGCCACCTGGGCGCTCAGTACTTGATAGCCCTCGCCGTGGGCGGAAAATAGCGCGGCGACCGCCGCCGACACCTCGTCCTCGGCCGCGGCCAGTACCGCAGTGGTGGCGCCTGCGACGCTCTCGTTTGCGGTAGCGACCACCGAACCGATCGAAGACACGTCGGTGGCCGCGGCAGACATCAGTTCGGGAAACGCAACAACATACGACACAGCGCCGCTCCACCCTTCGATCGCCCGATTGCCGGGAGCTTATGCCGCCGTCGAGAGTTCAGGGAGCGGTTTGCCGGAAACCGATGTCGGCCTGCGGCGTCGTGGATATGCTGCCGAAGATGCAGGTTGCGCCGGAAAGTCTCATCGCCGCGTCACGCCATTTGGCAGCCATCGGATCGGAATTGGATTGCGCCCATCTGAGGGCTGCGGTGCCAACAACCAACATCGCCAGCGCCGCCGGCGATGAGGTGTCGACGGCGATCGCCGGCCTGTTCGGCTTGCACGCCGAGGATTTTCAGAAAGCCTCGGCGCAGGCGGCGAACTTCCATGACCAATTCACCCAGGCGCTGACCAACGGCGCGAATGTCTACGCGAGTGCGGAGGCTGCGAATGCCTCGGTGTTGTCGTCGGTCGCGCCCGCGGCGGACGACAATCCGTGGACTTTCCTCGTGCAGCTGGGAGCCCTGGTTTTGACGCCGCCCATTTTCGTTGCTTTGCTGGGCTTCGCGTCGACTCTGCTGGCCACCTATTGGGCGGCGATGCTGTTCAGCAAGATCGTCCTGGGCAACGCGTAGCGCCCGGGCCTGCACTATGGCCCATGATCCTTGTGCTGCAACGGAATTGGGTAGCTAGTCGAGCACTTTCCAGGCGGTGGGGCCGCCCTCCGCGGCCGAGCTGGTGCCGGACTCTTCCCCCGAACAACTACCGCTGCGAGTTGTCCGCCATTGCCCCGGACCGGAATGGTCGACGACGGTTCCGTCCAGGCTGAACTGAAAGGTCGTCGGCACCGACGTGTCCGTCTGCCACAGGCAGCGCGGGTCGTTCGCGTCATGACCGGTCTGATGAGTCGTCCACGTCCCCGTCATCGTGAACCCCGACAGGGTGCCGGTGAAGCTTCCGCTGTAGGTATCCGCTTGATATGGCCGGTCCCAACTCGCTGTGCAGGTGACCGCGGTGTCGGCGACGTGGCAGTCCTGCACCGGCCCGTAGCTGTCACCACCGATCCGGAAGTGCTTCATCGGCGGCAGGCCTGCGCCCGTCTGGTCCCGCGTGGTGGTGGTGGTGGTGGTGGTGCTTGATGGTCCAGTGATGATGGTGAACGGCGCGACCGTAGGCTTACTCGGCGTCGAGCCGCAGCCCGCGAGCGCGAGTGTCGCCAACGTGGCCCCAACGGCCCGGAAGAAGTTTGCCCACATCAGGTTCGCCAGTATCGGCGCCCGCGCACAATGCGATTAGAGACTAAGGACCCTGGTCTTCGGGTCCTAAGTCCGCCACACATCCCGGCCGGACCGAATAGGGTCAGCGGATGCAGCTATGGCGATTCTGGGTGCTGGCCACGCTGGGTGCGATGACGATCTCCGTCGCACCGGCAGTCGCCGCACCCGGTGATCCTCCGGTGGATGACCTCGACGGCTACCCGCTTGCCTCGGGCACCTACACGACCTCGTACCGGTCCTGGGTCTACTTCACCACGCCCGATGGGCGGTCATGCGGCCTCGCGCCCAACGGCGGTCCGGTCGGGTGTGACGCGGTGCCCGCGGACGCACCACCCGGCACCAACCAAACCTTCGCCGACGCCACGCATCCCGCTCAGTACCGCCATTCGGACGCGAAGATGTTCACCAACAACTTGGGCGTGCTGCCCGCCGGGTACCGGGTGCAGACCCTCGGCGGGGTATGCGCGGTCGACAACCAGGGGGCCGTGCACTGCCACACCGAGGGCAATCACGGGTTCATTCTGTCGACCGATCATGGGGTGCTTTGGTAGCGCACGACTTTCACGCCCGTCTTTTAATGCCCGCGTTTGCATGCCCGTCCGAACTGCGGGTCCTAATCGCCGGTGCGGGTGAACGTTATGTCGAAAGCCTGGCTAGGGCATTTCCCCTGTAGCACGTCGTTGTAACCGTGTCCGGTCAGCGAAGCCATGGGGTCCTGGGCCGGTTGGGGAAGAGGCAACGTCGCATTCCACTTGATGTGATCGGTGCCGCCCTTCGAGCAGGCTCCGTCATACTCCCTCTCCAAAACCCAAGTCTGGCTGGCGTAAACGTACGTTTGGCTGCCGTCCGACGCCAGGAACGGGCTGATACACCGGTCGCCCGCGCGCAGACAGTCGGTGTGCACGCCAAAATGCTGAAGCTTGGTTTTGTAGCCGTTGGCGTAGGTCGTGACGCTGTCGTACCGCCCCCAAAGGGCCTCGGCCGGCGACCCGACGCGCGCCGGCAACGCGCCCGGATCAGTAAGCACCGAAACATCGGTGTCCGCGGTTCGGTTGAGCGTCAGAGTCCGTTTGTTGAAACATCCGGTGACCCAGATGACGGTGGCTTCGCCCGACATCGATCCGTTGGCCTGCGGTTGCAGCGAAATGACATGCCACGCATCGGTTTCGACGCCGTGACACTTCAGCCGCACGATGCCTACGGCGACCCAGCGACCGCCGATGTTGTCGAACACGAGTTCCTTCGGGGCGGAATGACCGTTGGTCTTGGTGGTGGCGACACAGCCGTTGCTGCCACAAGCCGAACGCACTGGCCAGGTCACCGAGAAAGCCGGATCGGCGCTTTCACCCGTCGTGACGGTGCCGTCCCACATGAGTTTGGGGCCGAAGGCTGCGGTGAAAGTCCCGGTGAAGGGACCGGTGTTCGGCAGCGCCTTGTTGGTTGGTGCGGGCTTCGGCCGGTCGCTGCCCGTGTTCAGCAGTGCTATGCCCGCGACCACCGCGATGATCACGGCGACCGCACCGGCTCCGGCGAGAGCGATCCGCCGAGTCTTGTTCCGCGCGGCCGGAGGCTGCGGAGGCTGCGGAGGCGGCGAGAGCAGGGGAGCCGGTCCGTGAGCATCGGAAGCTAGCTGCTGCCGGGTCGGGTCTGTGGTGTAAAACCCCTGTGCAGCAGCCGGATTGGGGGGCTCGCCGGGCGGCGCCGATGGCGACCAGAGAGTCTGCGCGTCGTGCGGTGCCGCTGTCGGAGGTGGCGTCGACGCGGGGTAGGTCGTCGCGGCGGCACGCGCAGCAGTTGCGAGGTCCGTCACCGTCTGGAACCGGTCATCGGGGCTCTTCGCCATGCCTTTGGCAATCACGGCGTCCATCGACGAAGGCACCGTCGGCTGCAGCGTCGAGGGTCGTGGCGGTGGTTCGGCGATATGTGCAGCGATCTGTCGCTCGAGACTCGTTGCGGGAAATGGCTGACTGCCCGTCAAACACTCATGGAGCAAGCAGGCCAGGGCGTACACATCGGCTCGCGCGTCGGACTTGTCGGTGGACAGTCTCTCCGGGGCCATGTAGGCCCAGGTGCCGATCACGTTGCCTGTGGCGGTCATACTGGTCTGCCCGGCAGCGCGAGCAATGCCGAAATCAATGAGGTACGCAAAATCCTCTTCGTCGACAAGGACATTCGACGGTTTGACGTCGCGATGAACCAACCCGATACGGTGCGCGGCCTGCAGAGCCGAGGCGACCTGGGCAACAATGGAAACGGCGCGAGGCAATGGAAGCGGACCCTCAGTGATGATGTGGTGCAGATCGCGGCCCTCGATCAGCCGCATATCGACATACAGTCGCCCATTGATCTCGCCGAAATTGTGAATCGGCACCACGTGTGGATTGGTCAGCCCGGCAGCGGCAAACGCTTCTCGACGGAATCGCTGCTCGAACGTCGGGTCGTCGGCCAGGTGCGGCGGCAGCACTTTCACCGCAACGACACGTTGGGTTTCATTGTCGAACGCGCGCCAGACCTCGCCCATGCCGCCGCGGCCGAGCAATTCGATCAGGCGATAACGCCCGAATTCCAACCCGTCCATCGACGGACTCCCCCAATCCCCGACAAGCACAGGATGCGAGAATGCTACCCGGGTTCACAACCCGACGCTGACGATTCAGCAAACACTCCGCGCACAAGGTAAGCGCCTCTTCGCTGCCTAGAACGGCCGCAGAGAGCGCCGTTACGCACCCGAATCGCCGGGCATCAAACGGTGTCTTTGGTCCTTCGGCTTGCATCACTTCGGCCCTGATACTCGCGGGCCCCGCTGAGTGATGCTGCGGTGGGTATGTAGCCGATCAGAAAAGAACTGAAATGTGGCAACCACCACGCGGCGCAATCTTGGTATGCGTTGATGGCTCAGCCGCGGCACTGGGTGCCGTCAGGTGGGCGGCCCGTAATGCAGTGCTGCGGCGGGCACCCCTGACTCTGGTTCACATCTCCGACGCCCCCCTACCGGAGTGGTTGGAGATCGCCGCACCGCCCGGCTTCAGACAGTGGCAGGGGCAGCGCGCTCACTACTTCGTCGAGACGGCGACGAAGGTCGCCGAGGAGTGCACCGCAGATTCGGGTCCCGTACAGATAGACAGCAAGGTGTTCAATTCGGCCACCGTCCCGACGCTGGTGGACCTTTCCGCAGTGGTGGAGCTGGTCGTGGTCGGCCACCGCGGACATAGCGGCGTGTTGGCCGGCGGCGGCTTGGGCTCAGTGAGTGCGGCTCTGGTCTACCACGCGCATTGCCCGGTCGCCGTGACCCACGATGCCCAGACCACGAACGGCCATGTCGCACGGGCGCCGGTCCTGGTGGGCATCGACGGCTCGCCGGCATCGGAAGCGGCGACTGCCATTGCATTTGCGGAAGCCGCCCGTCGAGGCGTCGCCCTCGTGGCGTTGCACGTCTGGACTGAACCCTGGGTTTCCGGCAACCGGGGCTCGTTCCAAGACGCAACCTGGGACGCTCAGCTATCCGAGGAGGAGGAGAGCCTCGCTGAACGGCTGGCGGGTTGGCACGAACGCTATCCCGACGTGGTGATCCGCCGCACCATCGAAATCGGCGACCCGGCACGGTGCCTGATCGAGGCGTCCCAACAGGCGCAGCTGCTGGTGGTCGGCAGCCACGGCTGCAGTTCGTTCCGCGGCAAGTTGCTGGGATCGGTCGGGGCGGCGGCAGTCAACCGGGCCAAGGTCCCGGTGATAGTCGCGCGTCAGTCCTGAATGTCTCACTAGTAACTATTACTGTTGTATACTACAGTATTGGATAACGTCGGCTCGGGATGCGGTTGAACCGGCTTGCCATCGTTCGGCAGGACACGCAATCGATTGGGAGGCAACAGCTGTGACTCCACTTCGTGGCAGTGCGGCCACCAAGTGCCGCGTGGTTCATGTCGGCACCGGCCTGACCGGAAGGGTGGCCCTGCGGGCGATCATCGATGACCCCGCACTGGATTTGATCGGGGTCAATGTGTCCTCACCCACCAAGATCGGCGCGGACGCCGGTCGGTTGTGTGGACGCCCCGATGTCGGCATCGCCGCGACCGCCGACGTCGCCGCGGTCCTGAACACCCAGCCGGACTGCATCGCCTACTGCGCGACAGCCGTCGGACGCGAAGAGGAGGTAATCGCGGACATCGTCGGTTACCTGGAAGCCGGCATCAACGTCGTCACCATCTCCGCAATCCCGATGGTCTATCCGAAAGCGGCCCCGGCACATTGGCGTAAGCCGATCGAGCACGCCGCGCGCAAGGGTGGCGCGACCTTCTATGCGACCGGATGCGAACCCGGCTTCGTAAGCCTGAACCTGCCTACCGCCTTGCTGTCGGGTGCCGGCGTGGTCGATTCGTATCGGATGGACGAGTACGCACTCGACCTCGACTTGGCCTACCCGATATGGGAAGTCCTGCACGAGTCAATGGGTTTCGGAAAGCCGGACGGCCATGTTCCCATTCGCATCGCGGTGGGCAAGGTCAACAACGACTGGGAACCGGTGGTGCGCTACATCGCTGACACTCTCTGCGTAGAGGTCCACAGAGTCGCGCTGGCCTGGGAGACGATCCTCGCGCCGCACGACCTCGACACCGCACTCGGTGTGATTCCGAAGGACACGATCTGCGCTCACCGCTGGCAGCTCTCCGCGATCAGCGACGATCGACCCGTCGTGTCGGTTCAATACTTCGCGACGGTGACCTCCACACCGTGGCCCGAAACCTGGCCGCGTCCAGCGCAACCCGGCCGCGGCGGCATGGTGTTCCGCATCGAAGGCTCGCCCAACATGACCCTTGACCTCCACCTCGACCCGTCTGTGGGCGACACCACGAACCCTGGTGTCGCCGCGACGGCCATGGCAGCGGTCAATGCGATCCCCGCGGTGATCGACGCCCCACCTGGGCTGCTACCGGCGCCCCTGGCGGGACCGTCGATCGTGACGCGTCAAGTTCGTTGCTGAGATGACCAATCCGCACGAGGAGTCGCCGCCACTACAAACACGCCGACGTGCGCGTGGCTCACTGACCGCCGACGCGATCGTGGAGACCGCATTCGAGATAGCGGCCGGCTCGTCAGTCGACGAGCTGAGCATCCCCCTGGTCGCCAGATCGCTGGGCGTGGGAGTGACCAGCATCTACTGGCATGTCCGGAACAAGTCGGAGCTTCTCGACGCCATGACCGATCGCGCGTTGCGCCGCAGCGGGTTTCCGGCCTTCGTCGAGTCGGATGACTGGCGCGAGTCGTTGGTGAAGCATGTGAGAGGAGTACGACAGACGTTCCTCGACGATCCGGTGCTGACGGATCTGATCCTCATTCGCGGTGCGCTCAGCCCACTGGCCCGGCGGCTCGGCGCCCAGGAAACGCAGAAGGCGATAGCCAACATGATCGGAGCCGGTCTCGATGAGCAGACGGCTCAGGAGACTTACTCGGCGGTCTCGGAGCTAGTCCAGGGTTCGGTACTTCTCGGGCGGTTGGCGCAGAAGCACGACGATCGAGCGTTCGAGCTCCTGTTGGCATCGCTGGTCGACAACGTCGGGCGTCGCACCCACGATTAGAGCCTTGTGATCAACTGGGCTCGCTCACCTCGGCCTGCCATCGAGCGCGGCGTTGCTCCTCACTCACCTCCCACCACGGCGGTGAGCCACGTTCCCCGAGAGCGACTTTCGCGGCCTGCACCCCTGCGCGGGCGGTCGACTCCTCCGGCGTTCCCTTGGTGCGACGCACCTCTCGGCGCCACGCCATCAATATCCGGACCAGATCCAGCCGACGACCCTCGGGAATCAGCGGATCGGTGGCGCGCCACCTGCGACCGTCGACGACGATGTAGCGTCCGTCATCGCTGGGTTCGGCTACCCGACTGGACATGAGCACTCGCCCCTCGTCGGGACTGTCCTGCGGCAGTCCCCCACCACCACCGTCCGCTGCCGACTTGCGATCTCGATGCGCAAGTTAGGTGCGGAAGTCGATCCGATCAGGCCGCGATACCGAGTTCCTGGTTTATCTGGTGCCAATACGTCGGCCCGTCCAGGGTGAGAATGAGCCAGTCGTGAATCTGGCCGTTGGCCAGTACGAAGCCGAACGGCGCGTTGGCCAACGCGGCATTTGCCTTCAACACCAGTGCATCAGGGGACAGTATGTCCAGATTGCCGGTGTAGACCGTCGTCGGCGGGAGACCGAGCAGCGAACCGTTTATCGGGCTTACCCACGGATTATTGATCGGCAGGCCGCCGGCCCACTGTCTGCCGAATTGCTGGGCCAGGCCCACGGGCAGCAACGGATCCTGGACAAACGCAATATTCGGGTTGGTCATGGACAGGTCGAGCCATGGCGACAGCAGAACCATCGACGACGGCATCTGCGCGCCATCGACCACCATCTGCTGCACGGCTGCCAGCGCGAGATTGCCGCCGGCGGAGTCTCCGATAACGCTGACGTTCGGTGTGCCGAAGTGCGCGGTTTGCGAGGCGATGAAGTTCGACATCATCGGCACAACGAGTCCGGCCGTACCCCCCTGCTGAAGCAACGGATAAATCGGCACTTGAATCGTCGCGCCGGTTTGGTAGGCCATCACCGAGTAGTGGATCCAGTGCAAGAAGGACGGCGGGAAGATGAAGGCGCCACCGTGAATGGCAACAACCTGCTCACCGGTGGGATTGGTCGGCGTGATGTGCACAACGCTCATCGACCCGCCGGTCGGGCTGTCATATGTGCTGTAAGAAACCGTCTCCCCGAGAAGCAGATTCAGCAACGGCGGTGGGGAATTGCCGATGAACCAGGACAGCGGCGGAATGTCGCTGGCCAGCAGTTGCAATACCGGGTTGCCCGGTGTCGCGATGTAGGTGTCCAGTCCCGACAAACTCAACAACGGTTTAACCGGGTAGAGCAAAGCCTCTTCGAACCGGGTGATCAACGACGGCGAGCCGGTGTAGGTGCCCAGCGCGTTCGCGGGAATGGGCGGAGCGGCGGGCGCGCCGAAGATGGTCGTGACGATTTCGCCCGTTATCCGGTTGAAGCCGGCGGCGACGCCGGCGGGGAACTGGGCGATCTCCTGCTCGAGGGAAGTCACTGCCTGCTCGAACGTCTGGAGCGGCGCGGCACTGGCGGCCTCGGCGGCGGCATAGGCGCCGCTCGCGTTCGTCAGGGCTTGCACGAATCCGCTGTGGAACTGTGCGACCCGGGCGCTCAACGCCTGATAACCCTCGCCGTGCACGGAGAACAGTTCCGCGATTGCCGCTGATACCTCGTCTTCGGCGGCCGCAAGCAGGCCGGTCGTCGGCGCCAATGCGGCCGCATTGGCAGCACCAACTGCTGACGCGACATCCGCAGCATCGGCTGCCACCACCGTCACCCACTCCGGCACAACCATCAACGACATGACAACTCCCCCTCAATCCCATTCTGGCCCAAGCCTTTTAGGCACAAAACCAGAATGGATCCGCCTGCTGCGCCCATCGAACCGACTCGGACGAGTCGCGCACCCTAATAAAACCTATCGTCGGCGCGGCCGCACCGATAGCAAAATGCGGAGAAAACAGGTCATTAACAGGTCGTTGCAGGGATCCGAGACAGCCGCCGCACCTCTCGACGCACGCCTCAACCGGTCAGAGGCCCATCTTGCCGTTCGCGCCGGTAGCGCCGGTGGCCCCAACCTGTCCGTTGCCGACGCTTCCGGCGGCACCAATGCCACCGGCACCACCCGCGCCACCCGCGCCGCCGAAGCCACCGGCTCCGCCGGAACCGGTGATGACAGCTCCGGACTTGCCACCGTTGCCGCCGTCACCGCCAGTACCGCCGTCACCGCCAGTACCGCCGGCGCCGCCCATGCCGCCGGACCCAGTGCTACCGGCATCGCCCCACAACAATCCGCCCGCGCCGCCCGCGCCGCCGGCGGCGCCCGCCCCTCCGGCGCCACCGGGGGCACCCTTGCCGCCACTGCCCCCGTCACCACCGTCACCGCCCGGGTGCGGAGCGGCGGTACTACCGCCGTATCCGCCGACGCCGCCCGACGCACCGTCTGCGCCCGTCCCGCCGATGCCGCCGGCACCGCCGAGACCACCGGCGCCGCCATTACCGACCAGTGACCCGCCGTGGCCTCCAGCGCCCCCGATCCCGCCGGCTCCGCCGGTACCGGCACTGCCACCGGCGTTTCCGCCTTGACCGCCGTTGCCGCCACCACCGCCGGCGAACGCGGAGGAGTCGCCGCCGGCGCCGCCCGACCCGCCGACCGCACCCAAGCCACCCTTGCCGCCGTTACCGCCGTCACCTGCGGAACCGCTCATGCCGGTCGCGGATCCGCCGTTACCGCCCGCGCCACCCGCGCCACCCGCGCCGCCCGCGCCGCCGGCACCGCCGTCACCGCCGGTGGCCGGGCCGCCGAACGAAAAGACACCGCCGCCGGCGCCGCCGTTACCACCGGCCGCGCCGCTGCCGCCGCCGCCACCGGCGCCGCCGCCGCCCGCGACCCCGTTGGCATTCGGGCCACCGCCATCACCGCCGGCGCCGCCGGCCTGCCCAGTTGCGTTTCCCGGGCTGCCGGACCCCCCGGCCACGCCGGCGGTTCCGCTGTCCAAGCCGTTGGCCGCCGGGGTCACCTGCGGAGCCAAGCCGGGATTGACACCGTCAGCACCGGTGCCACCGACGCCGCCGAGTCCACCAGCCCCACCGTCGCCCCACAACCCCACCGCGTTCCCGCCGGCTCCGCCGCTGCCGCCCTTCCCACCGAAGGTCGCTCCGGTGCCACCAGGCCCGCCCGGACCACCGTCGCCACCCAACAACCCACCGTCACCGCCGTGCCCGCCGGCCGCGCCGGTTCCCCCGGCGCCGCCGGCACCGCCGGCACCGAGCAGCCCCGCGGTACCGCCTTGGCCGCCGACACCGCCGCTACCGCCCGCAGCAGCGACTCCGCCGGGCCCGCCGGCGCCGCCGAGACCGTAGAGCATTCCGCCGGCCCCACCTGAACCGCCCGCCAGCCCGGGGCCCCCCGCACCTCCGACTCCGCCGTTACCGAACAGCCCGGCGGCCCCTCCGGGCCCGCCCGCAACGCCGGTACGGCCGGACCCGCCTCTGCCGCCGTCGCCGAACAACAACCCCCCAGCGCCTCCCGCGGCACCGCTGCCCGGTGCTGCGTCTGCGCCGTTACCGATCAACGGGCGCCCCAACAGCGTCTGCGTCGGCGCATTGATCACGCTCAGCAAGCCCTGCTCGACGACCCCCAGGGGCGAAGCGCCGGCGCTCGCCGCAGATGCCGCATTGACGGCCTCAGCACCGGCATAAGAGGCCGCACCCGCGTTGAGGACGTGCACAAACTGGCTATGAATCGCCGCCGCCTCCGCACTGAGCGCTTGATAGACCCGGGCGCGTCCGCTGAACAAGGCCGCAACCGCCGTCGACACCTCATCGGCACCCGCCATGGCCACCTCGGTCGTCGTAGCCGCCGCCGCCCCATTGGCGGCGCCGATCGCCGACCCGATAGCGCTCAAGTCCCCCGCTGCTGCGGTCAAGAATTCCGGTGCTGCAATCAGATAACCCATTAGCTTCCCTCTGCCGCGGCTAAGCCACATCGAATGCTGTTGCGGGAGTTGCGAAACAGCACCGCGAAGTGTCGCGCTTAATAGTTATTCAAGCCCGGCTTGCGAACGAGGGGTACAAATACCCATTCGGCGATGGGAGGTTTGACTTACCGAGGCCATCCAATTGGGTCCTGCCCAAACGAGTCTCGTTCAACACTTAATTGGGGTCGGCGAAAACTGGCCGCTCCCCGGACATTCCGGCGACAACGGCAGCAATCTGGTTGGGCGAGCCGATCAGTCCGGTCTGCAGCTCTGATTCGAGCGCGAGAGCGGCCGCGGTGTCATTGCTGACCCAGGTCTCGTCATACAAGCGCTTCGCGGCACGGACGGCATGCGGCGACTTCAGCGCGATCTCGTCCGCGAGCGCCATTGCCGCCGACAACGGGTCCGCGGCCGTCCGGGTGACCAAGCCGAGCTCGGAAGCCTCGTCGCCGGAAACGATGCGGCCGGTGAACGTCAACTCTTTCGCGACGTCGATCGGCACGAGTCGCGGCAGGGTCTGCGTGATTCCCATGTCGGGAACGAGTCCCCACTTGATTTCCATGACGCTCAACTTCGCGTCCGGCGCGGCGATCCGGATATCTGCGCCGAGCGCGATCTGCAGGCCGCCACCGAAGCAGTTGCCATGGATCGCGGCGATGACTGGCGCCGGTACCAGCGACCAGTCGTAGCTCACGCGCTGGGCGAGGTTCGCCGGGCGGTCATCGTCCCGGGTCAGCAGGACGCCGGTGCCGCGTTCGCCGCCCATGAAACTTGCCACGTCCAAACCTGAGCAGAAGCTCTTGCCCTCACCGTGCAGGACAACCACGCGCACCGATGCATCAGTCCGCAGTTGCCCGGCCGCATCCACCAGGCTCTCGAACATGGCCTGATCGAGCGCATTGTGCTTGTCGGCGCGCACCATCGTCGCCCTTGCCACTCCGTTGTCGGCGATCTGCACCCGGACTCTGTCTTCGCTCACGAAGAGCAATCTATCGCGCCGTGGCCAGATCGGATGCTGCGACAGCGGTAGGTAGGTACCCGGCGGCCGACGCAAGAGTTCACCGAGTTCATGCGCACGCAGTGGTCGCCCGTTCTGCTGCAATCCTTTTCACCCGGCCCACACGTCCTCGACGTAGTGATCGGATTCGATGAGACCGTTCAGCCAGTCGAGGGCCTGACCATCATCAGCGCCCGTCCGTGCCCGATAGATGTCGAGGAAGGACCCGCGCACCGCCGGCGCCATCCGCGCGCCGTCACCGCACACATAGACGTGGGCGTCCTTGCCCGGGTCACCCAACAGGTTCCAGACGTCATCCGCGTCCGCGGCGATGCGGTCCTGCACGTAGCGAACCCCGTCCTGCGGAGCCCGGGAAAAGGCCGGGCGCATCTGGACGATTCCGATGCCCTCGGCCTCCTCGAACTTGTCCCGGAAGATGTAATCGACCTCCGGGTCACGCACACCGAAGAAGCACAACGCGGGCTCCACCGGCGCTCCGGCGTTCTTTGCGGCCAGCCGATCACCGAGGAAACCGCAGAATGGCGCGACGCCGGTACCGGCGCTGACCAGGATCACGTTCCTGGCCGGATCGGCACCGGCCCGGAATGCCTGCCGAGCCGGGTCCACGCGGGCCCGGATCAACTGTCCGGGCTGGACGGTCGCGAGGTAGTTGGACGCGACACCTTTGAACAGGCCGTGCCCGGAACGAGCCGGTGCGTCCAGGACGCTGACGATTAGTCCTACCGTGCGTGGTGACAACAGTGACGACGACGCGATCGAATAGTGCCTCGGCACCATGGGGTCGAGCAGTTCGAGAAGTTCGGCCCCGGTGAGAGCGCAGGCGGGGTATTCGTCGAGGCATTCCATCACGCTGAGCGGGCAGCCGGCTGGATCGTCGGCGAGTTCGCTGAGCCGCTGACTTTCGGCAGGACTGTTGTTGGCTGCCGCAAGTTTGCGTAATTGACTGCTGGTCACCGGTTTCTGCAATTCGACGAAGTGCGTGAGCAGTTCGCGGACGCTGACCTCTCGGTCCAGCGCGATGAGCCGTCGCGAGCTACGTCGAGGGTTGATCGCCAGCCGCAGTCCGGGGTCGAGGTCGAGTTGGGTCAGCACCCTGTCGACGACCTCGGGCGGATTGTCGGCCATCACCGTGAGATGGTCGCCCGTCTGGTAGTCGACGCCGTCCGGAAGTTCCACGCGGATATTGGTTTTGGCCTGTCCCAGCCCGGGGCTGACAAGTTCGGTTCTTTCAACGACGGTCATCGGAATCACCGCCGACCGTGCGTCCATCGCCGCCGTCACAGGGCCGATGATCTGGCGCAACTCGTACAGCGGTTCGGCCGCGTCCGTGAGCGGCGCGGCGTCGGGGTCACCGAAGCGTTCGGCCAACGACGACCACAGGGCGGCGGCGAACTCCTCGATCGTGCCGACAATGTCCCCCGAAGTGTCGGCCGCCGCCCGCGGAACCAATCGGTTGGCGTGCAGTTCGCCGAGGCGCTCGTCGATGCGTTGCGGGACTACCTGATAGGTGTCGGCCCAGTTATGGTCGCCCACACCGAGAACCGCGACGTTGGGTGTCGGATTCAACATGGTGGCCGGGTCGAGCAGCCAGGTCAGAAAGGCGCGTGCATCGTCCGTTGGTTGTCCGTTGTATGAGGAGGCGATGATCAGGACGGCCTCCACTTCGGGGAACCCGCCGACGGCGTCGTCGAGCGGCGCCACAGTCGCTACGCATCCCAAAGACGTTGCATCGTCTGCGAATTGACGGGCCAGGGCGCGGCACGTGCCGAGGTTGGAGCCGTGCAAGACGGCGAGCCTGGTGCCGGCCGTGATCACCGTCGGGTGCTGCGCCGCGCTCTGCGTGGTAGCGGCTTCGAGGCCAGGTACATCGGCCTTGCGGTCCTGCGGTGTGCGCCGCAGGACATCGAGCCGGAACCCCACCGGTCGGCGGCTGTTCGGCGTTTCCCACTGGGGCACATAGTGGTAGGCGTCGATGAGGCGGTAGCGATGGATAATCCGGGCCAGTGCCATGGCAGCCTCGTGCAGGGCGAACTGCCGGCCGATGCAGGACCGTGCCCCGGTTCCGAAGGGTTTGAACAGGGCGGTCGGCCTGGACGCCGAGCGTTCGGGAGCGAAGCGGTCGGGATCGAAGAGTTCGACGTTGTCGCCCCATCCCGGCTGACGGTGCAATGCGCCGGTGAGCACCGTCACCGCCTCACCGCGCTTGATCGGATACTTGCCGCCGATCACGGTGTCTTCCAGTGCCATTCGGTCGAAATGCAGCACCGGCGGGGATAACCGCAGGGTTTCCTCGATGACCTGGCGCAGATACGTGAGCTTGCCGATGTCGTCGTAGCGGGGCAGGTAGTCGTCGTCGGTTCCGAATGCGGTGTCCACTTCGGCCTGGACGCGGTGCAGCACCGCCGGATCGCTGACGATGTTGTACAGCGTGTTGGGCATCAACTCCGACGTGGTGAGCTGGCCGGCGATCAGGAATGTCATGATCTGATTGCGAATGTTCTCAGTGTCCAGCACCGGTTTGCCGGTCGAATCCTGTTGCAACATCAGCGCCAACAGATCCTCAAACTCACTGTCACCGGCTTGGTGCTCCGCTATCAGTCCATCCATGAACTTGTGCAAAGTGCCCAGTTCTTCATCGAAGACTGGTGTAGTCGCTCCAGATCCCAACTCCCCCAGGGCCTTCGTGAAGCTCTGCGGGATCGGAGCCAGCCCCGGACAGTCGAAAGAATCGAATCGCGAACCGAATCCGGCGAGCGCCACGGTGTCCATGGCCAGCTTCTGCAAGTCGTTCGACACGTCCACCGGCCCCACCCCGACACTGGCGTCCCACCGGTCGATGAGTTTGCAGTTGATGTCGAGCATCGCGTCGTGATAACTCCGCAAGCCCGCGTAACTGAAACCCGGTAGCAGGACATCATGGGCCCGCTGCCAGTTCGGTTCGCCGTGGTAGGCAGTGAACAGGCCGTCACCGGCCAACGGCCTGACTCGGGCGAGGGTGGCGGTGAGGTTCTTGGCAAAGCGGCTCTCGTCGCAAAGCTCGGTGACCAGCTCCAGGGAGCACGCGTAGAGCTTCCTGATGCCGCCGTTGAAGTCCGAGTAGAAGAGCGGACCGTGCAATTCACCGAGTAAATCCACCCCCAACGCGCGGGGGCGGCCGATCAGTTGATCGGGGCCGGGCAGGGGTCCTTCGACCGACGGGACGCCCGGTAGATCCGGCGGTGCCGACGCGCGAAACTCGTTCATTCGCGCAGCATAGGTTTCGGCGCGGAGGCTTGTCTGCAGTCCGCAAAAGTCTTCCCGGGATGACAGCCACGCGGCATGCGAAGGACCGCGTGCGAAGGTTCAGCTCCGGTCCGGCGCGATCATCCGGGTGTCTGCGGCGCGCGCGATCTGCAGCCGCCGGCCGGGGCCACGCTAGGTGGCGGGGCGGTAGCGCGCCTCGGCGAACGAGAACAAACCGTAGGCGAACAGGCCGACGGCGATCAGCCACAGGACCAACTGTCCCCAGCTCTGGCCGGCGAGTTCGGCCAGCAGCCCGGACAATCCCTTGGCGTTCGTCGGGTCGAAGGTCAGGCCGGCGATGACGAAGAAGAACCCGACTCCGATGGCCACCAGGCCGCTGCCCACGTAGCCCGCCCGGCCCAGCGCTTCGATGACCTTTCGCTTGTCCTGGCTCAGCGTTCCGGTGCGCTTCAGGAAGTCGCGGTTGATGGCGTGCTTGTAGATTTCGTAGCCACCGAAGCCGATGGCGGCGAGGCCGACGATCAGCACGATCCACCGTCCGCCGGGCAGGCCCATGACCACCCCGGCGGCGTGCTCCTGACCTTCACCACCGCCACCACTGGGGACTGCGCCGGCATCGCCGCCCCAATGCGCGATGAGAATCGAGAGCGACGCCAGCGCTGCGCCGCTGTAGAGAACGCCCTTGCCCGCGTACTTGGCCCGATGGCTGCCGTCCGATCCTTCGATCGGATCACCGGAGACGGCCTGGCTGAATTTCCACACCACCAGCGCAATCAGAGCCACCGTCAGGGCGATCAGCAGGAACTTCCCGAACGGCGCTTGCGCGACAGTCTGGATGGCCCCGGTCTTGCTGGCACTGGCAGCGGAGCTATCACCTATAGCGACTTTGATCGCCAGGAAACCCAAGAGCACATACAGCGCTCCCTTGCCGATCAGGCCGACCCGCGCGACCTTGGACCTGACGTCTCCCGCATGGCTTTGTGCACTGACAGTAGCTCTGCTCATCGCGTACTCGCCTTCGCCTAGTGGACCGCTGTGTAATAAGCAGTTACCCACCGCAGGGCCCGGCGATACGCATATGCGTCAATTCATGTTTTTCAGTGGTACGCGATGGGGCGCGACGAGCGCGGGCCGTCCATGCGATGTGGCACCGCCCCGGTGCCGCAGGGCGCCGCTATGACTCGGCGTGGTCTTCGGATAGGCCACCGTCACCTGGATCTCGCCCGGCAGCCCGCTTGTTCTGACGGTTCTCATTGAGTTGCTCAATGACGGTATCCGCGTCGCCGTCCTGCAGGCCGAAGTCCTTACAGGCCGAGCGGATCTCGGCCTCGGTGAACATCGCCACCGGCTCCTTCTCCCCCCAGCCCCAGTTGGGTCGGTCTCCGTTCAACGGAACTTCACAGCCACCGATGGCTCCTTCGGGTGTTGTCCGACGTTAAGACCACGATATGCGCCTGACTTATCCGAGCTGTTTTTGGGAGGCCAGGCCATCCGATCTCGGCCTAGCCGGGTCAATCGAGAACACAGTCCCTTACCCGTCCTGCCGATCGCGTACTGATAGAAGTTGTACTGCGGCAGGCGTTGTCGCTCAACAGGCTCGACGATGTCAGCTCTCGAAGGGAGCTTGATGAACTGGTACACCGGCAACACCACTTACGACACCGTGGTGACGATAGGTCTGGTCATCGCGGCATTGGTGATCATCGGCGGCTTGTTCCGGCAGAGTCCTTACGGCCGATTCGGCGCGACGGCGCGCGGGGTGAACCTCAATCCGAAGCTCGGCTGGTGGCTGATGGAGATCCCCGCGACCGTGTTTTTCGCAATTTTCTACCTCACCGGGCCGCGCCGATTCGACGCTGTGCCGCTCGTGCTCGCGGCCATCTGGCTGATGCATTACGGCAACCGGGGTTGGTTATTCCCGCTGTCGATCCGGCAGGTGCCCGGCAAGCGCGGCAGCTTCAATATCGTCGTGCTCGCCTTCGGCATGGTGATTACAACGATGCACGGCTACCTCAACGGCGCCTTCTTCAGCCACGACTACAAGCACCTGTACAGCGCCGATTGGTTGACCGATCCGCGGTTTTTCGTCGGGTTGGTCGTGTACCTCAGCGGATTCATCCTGCTGGTCCGGTCGGAGTCGATCGTTCGGAACCTCCGCGACAAGGCGAACCCGGGCGCAACCGAGTACAAGATCCCGTACGGCGGAGGCTTTCGGTTCGTCACCAGCCCGGCCTATCTGGGCGAGCTGATCGCGTGGGCCGGGTTCGCCCTGCTGACCTGGTCGCTGGCCGGGGTGATCATCTTTCTGATCACGGCAGGCAACCTGGTCCCGCGGGCGTTCGCCACGCACAAGTGGTACCAGGAGAAATTTCCTGATTACCCGCCTGAGCGAAAAGCGTTGATACCCGGACTGATCTGATCATTCTGATCAGGCCAACGCGTTTGTGGTGGAGCTGATGGAAATCGAACTCAATCTTGCGCATCCAATCCGAGGAACGGTCGGTCCCGGCGGCGCTCCGGGAAGCCTAGGCGCCGCGCCGAGGTGATGGACACCGGCGCCGGCATTGCTCCCTACAACCATGCCGAGGCGCCTTTGCCGTTGCGCGCTTAGCGCCTTTGGGGAACGCAGGTTGGTGAACTGAATATCAACCCCCGAGCCGACCCAAGACTGAGGCAAGGCGCCATCACCTGAAGTTCGCCGCAAGAGGCGAAGTCAACAACAGATCGGTCACGTGGTCGACGAAAGCGCAGCGATCATCGCCCAGATTCCCCTCTGTCCACTCAATGAACAGCGAGATGATGGCCCCGAACATGGTTGCGTACTGCATCTTCACCGCCGGCAGGTCGGCCGCCGCCGAATCGGTGAGACCCGAGAGAGCGGTCCGGACCAACCGACGAAGACGCAGATCCGCGATGGGCTCGATGAGCAATATTCGGCACAGGCGTGTGTCGTTGCGCGAGAGCTGGGCAACGGCGTCGACTCCTGCGCGCACCCGGAGTCGGCTATCCAACGTGTCTGGACTCGATGCCCGTATCTCCTCCTTCACGATGTCCAGGGCGTGCAGATAAACCGCCTGCAGTAGTTGCTCGGTGTCGTCGAAACTTTCGTAGAAGAATCGTTGACTCAGCGCGGCCTCACGGCAGACGGCTCGCATCGTCATTGCCGCCACACCGTGCCGGCCCGCCAACTCGGTGCCGGCACGCACCAGACGCTCGCGCCGCTCGGCGGTGCGCGCCTCCGCGACGCGTCCTCTGTATTGCCTGGGCATGGCCTGAACATATCTGCTGGCGGTTTCGAAGATCGGACTTGATTCCGGGCCGTTTGCGCAACCTTGACAGCCACCGCCGAATACGGAACCATCCGATTCCGGAAGCACCTGGTTCCGCAATTCCCCCTCGGCCGCCACGGGCGGCACAGTGAAGGCAAGGCAGGAGTGGCCACGGACCACAATGGCGTATCAGATCGGCCGGAAGTTGCGGCCTGGAACGGGTTCGTCGACTCACTGCACAAAGCCGGACAGCAGCTAGCCGCAAATACTGCGGAACTGTCCCGCACGGAGCAGGCTGATGCGTTCCGGGCCCTGCTGCGGTCGGTGAACAATCAACTCGGCCGACTCGAGGTCGACCGGGAGCGGCCTGAACTGCTGCCCTTCAACCGCTGGCGGCAGAAATTTCTCATGGACAACCCCGACTTCCTTTACTGGGTCGCAGACATCAACGCTGCCGTCCAGTACCGGATCCGGGGAAATCGGGGCGGCGCCGCTTACGTCTCGATCACGGTGTACACGGCAGCAGGCAACGGCCTGGAGTCAAGCGCCATCGCCCGGCTCGACAGCGACGAAATCGCTTTCAATGAACTCGGTGACTACGACGTGACACTCGGTGGAAATCGGCCGGCCGACGGCGACTGGATCGAGCTCCCGGACGGCGCAATCACGTTGTGGGTAAGGCACTTTCACAACGACATGCACCACGACCGCGCCGGGTGGTGCGACATCGAGCCCGTCCACGCACCGCAAATCCCCGCACCTATCGACCCGGAGCGGTTCTGCCGCCAGCTGACCAGAGCAGCCAAGGCCGCGGCTTTGATGCCTCATATCTGGAAAGCAGCGACAGCCGAGGATCTCGAACAGGTCAATCAGCTACGGCACTGGCACGAGATGAGCGGCGGTGCTACTTACACAGAGCCGGGAATCCACTACCTGCGTGGCGGCTGGCAACTCTCGCCTGGCGAAGCGCTACTCATCGAAGGCGAGTTAGTCGACTGCCGTTACTGGAACATTCTGGCTTACAGTCGGTTTCTGAATTCACTCGATCACCGCTACCGTCATGTGTCTTACACCGGGGCTACTGCCACCGTGACCGGCCAGCGCTACCGCTTCATCGTCGCCGGAACCGACCCGGGACTTGCCGACGCCGACTGGATCGACACCGAGCAACGCCCGTTCGGCATTCTGGTCATGCGCTTCCTCCAGCCCGTTCAAACCCCCCGCCTGCCCTCCGTTCGGCGAATCCTCTTGACCGATCTCGGACGCAACCCGTGACTGCGTGGAAGCCCCCGCAACGTACACGCGCGGCGGAAGAGCTGTATCGACTCGCCGAGACCGATCGGGCCGCACGTCCAGCCAGGTATCAGCTGGGCATTGGCGCAGTGGAGCTCGTGATTGGTCGAGCGTCGCGGCAGCACAGTCCGGATGAGTTTGGCGACCAGCAGGAGTGGCTGCCGGCACTGAACGAGTATCTGTGCTCCGCAGAGGAAGATGGCCAATTGAACGCGCTGGGAGCCAGATCAGTTCAGAACACGGCCGTGGGCAGGCTAAGGGCCCGAGCCGCCATCGCCCACTATGTCAACGAGCATTCGGCCGTCGCTGAAAGCACGCTGCAGCCGCCTATCTTCATAATCGGCGGCTGGCGCACCGGTACGACCTACCTCTTCCGCGCGCTCAGCCGCGATCCCCGCCTGCGGGCGCCGCTGCCAGCCGAACTGGGTATGCCATGGCAGTTCCCAGGCGATCTCTCACCGGAAGACCGCAACAAACTGCTACAGGCAAGTGCTGAAGGGCACCAGATCCTCCACATCCTCAATCCGATCATGGCCGCCGTACACGATTCCGGCCCGAGCCTGGCGGAGGAATGTGTATTGGGCATGGGCACCACGATGCGCAACTGGGGATTCCTGGCCACCACGCGACTCAACAATTACGCGAAATGGCTTCGCACACAATCATTCGCTGTGGAGTATGCGCAACACAGAAGAATGCTCCAGATACTGGATGGCAGAGACGGACGCCGATGGCTGCTCAAGGCGCCGGCCCACACTGCAGAACTGGATCATCTGATCGCGACATACCCCGGCGCTTGTGTGGTGCACCTTCACCGCGACATCGTTGAAACCGTCGCCTCAGGCGCCAGTCTGTTCGCCACCTACCGGTCCACCTACAGCGATCACGTCAATGGACTCGACATAGGTCAATTCCAAACCGAACAGACCGAACTGTGGTTCAGGCGGGCGCTCGCGGTGCGTAATTCAGCTGCAGCACAGTCAGTTACGTGGCTGGACCTCCAGTACACCGAGCTGCTTGCCGATCCGCACGGCGCGCTGGCTCAGGTCTACCGGGCCGCCGGTATGAACCTCCCCGATATCGCAAGGATGCTCAGGGAGCACCACCGACATCAACCGCGCGAGGGGAAGGGCAAGCACACCTACAACGCTGCGCAGTTCGGCATCGATGCCGGCGAGCTACGGGAACGAATGCGGTTCTATGTCGATGCCTTTTCCGTTTCCTCGTGATGAGCCGCCGTTCAATCGGGCCAGGGCATCTTTTTCCCGACGACCCCCGCCGGCAACTCCACCGGCGACCATCTGCCAGTGTGGTGAGCATGACTGCAAAGAAGCCCGAGATCGATTTCCCCGGCGGGGAGCCACCCACCGACCTGATCATCACCGACGTCGTCGAGGGCGACGGCGCGGAGGCTACCGCCGGTAACACGGTCGTCGTGCACTACGTCGGCGTGGCCCACTCCACCGGCGAGGAGTTCGACGCTTCTTACAACCGCGGTGACCCGTTGACGTTCCAGCTTGGCGTCGGCCAGGTCATCCAGGGCTGGGACCGGGGCGTGCAGGGCATGAAGGTCGGTGGTCGCCGACAGCTGCTTATCCCCGCCCACCTCGCCTACGGCGACCGTGGCGCCGGTGGCGTCATCAAGCCCGGCGAGGCGCTGATCTTCGTGGTCGACCTGCTCGATGTCAGGTAGCCGCGACCCGGGCTAGCCAGCGTCGAACCGCGCCGGGTCGCCTACCAACGAGAGGCGCTTGGCCGGACGACGCTGCCGACGCAGGCAGGACTCAATTCCCAATCTGGCGAATCTATCGCTCGATCGCCGGTTTCCGGTAAAGCTGCCGTCAATCGAACCCGCATCTAAGCCAGGGCTTTTGGGCTCTGAACTGCCGGTTCGTTCCAGTTTGGCCCGTTCAGTACGTCGCGTTACCTGCGGTTGTGTTTCCGGGTTTTGACGGCGTCAATGCTCACGATCTACCGCCCGGGCTCGTAGGACTCGTAGGACTGGTCGGGTTCGTCGGGCTGGTCGGACTTATCGGACTCGTAGGACTGGTCGTGCTCGTAGGAGCCTTCGGGCTCGTAGAACTGGTCGGACTCGTAGGACTGGTCGTGCTCGTAGGAGCCTTCGGGCTGGTAGGACTTACCGGACTCGTAGGACTCGTCGGGTTCGTAGGACTGGTGGGCGTGGGACTCGCAAGGCCCGGGCCTTCGCCACACCATTCCTGCACATCTTTCGGGTACTGCTCGAGCGGTAGAGGACAACGCTGCCCAGGCGGGAAATTCACGCCGGCGTTGAGTAGATCGCAGGGCACGTAGACCTGCTTGCCTTTGGGCGTGTTGCTCAGACATTTGGTCGGCGGATCCGCATGACCCTGGGCAGGGACAACGAGCACCACCGCCAAAGAGGCGAGTAACCCGATAGCAAGGCGACAATTCACGAGCACTACTTTATCCACAGCCGCGATCACGATGGACTGTGCTGGGAGTGGTCAGCCACAGCTGATGAAAAGAAATCTGGCCAGAGTCTCTGACTCTGACCAGCAATTTTCTCGGTGGAGCTGCCGGGAATCGAAGCCGCATATAACGCGGTTGAGCTGCGCAAACGCGCGATGGTTGCGCATGACTCGACATGGGAAAATACGGCCGAACAGGGACATGTGCTGACCGCCGTCAGCACGCCAGCCCAGTCCGGAGCGTCGTGCCCCGAAACCCGGTCTACGGGTGGAATGATCAAGCCGTGGGCTTTCACCCGAGTATGGGAATACGCACGTGTGGGCACTGCGGCCTACGGCGCGCCCAGATGGTTCAAGTGGTCACCGATAGAGTCTTTAAATCCATATCGGGAGGGCCGATCACTCAATCGGTGCTGCAATGCCCCGACTGCGGCCGCCTGACGATTGTCGAGCACACCATCCCCGGCACCACCCCGCGTGAGATCGGTGCGTATCCCGCCGACGCCGACCTCAAGCACCACATACGCCACTTACCGGAAGACGTCGACAGATATTTCAACGATGCACGTCGAGTGCTTGACGCCGGAGTGCCCGACGCCGCAGCCGTGCAGCTAAGGCGCACGCTCGAAGCTGCGGCCGCTCATTTTGAAGTGCAAGGCCGCAACCTAGTGGGCAGAATCCGCAGCCTCATTGAGCAAGGATTCGTTACAAGGCAGTTCGGCGAGGCCCTCCACGATATTCGCATGGTGGGCAACCTGGGCGCTCACGCCACAGATCAACGCGTCGATGAAGCTGCGGCGCAGCGCGTTATGAACTTCACAACTTTATTGCTGCGCAACCTGTTTGAAGTGCCGGGAGAATTGTTGGCCGCCGCCCCCGAGGCGGAAAATGACGACGAAGGCGAGGGTGAGGGCGCTGATTGAAGCCCATGTGGGCAGATCAGCCGTACACGGCGTGTACGACTTTGGTTGACTTGCAACACTTTTCGGCGCGAAAGGCTTACGATCCGTGCCAGTGCCCGCGAACCTCTCTAGTCGGGCCGACCCGACAGGAGACCACGTTGTTCCGAATCGACGTACCCGCCGACGGGCGCTCATGGGCAGGCGACATGCATGTCCGCCTTTACGAAGACGGCACCATCGCTGTGGGGCCGGTTCACCCCTGACGGGCCGCTGAGCATCGCAGAAGCGACCCGCCTCCGGGACGCCCTCGGCGCCGCGATAGCCGCAGCGACGGCGGCGACCAACTAAAGAGAACGGCCCCCTGCGTGTTCCTTGCACGCCGGGGGCCGTCTCCCAGAAAGGTAGAGAGCAAGCCGGGCTGCGCTGACGAAACGCGGGTAACTACTTCGACCTGAAAAAGGGTTGATGGCGACGGCTTCGTCGGTGGCAGTGACGGCGGGTGCTCGGTGCTGGCGGGAGTTTGTTGTCATGAGGCCAGGGCGCTGATCTTGACGAGGTTGTGGGCGAACACCCCGTGTCCGCACCAGGTCCTGGCTCCGGTGAGGGTGGTCAATTCCGTGCGGTTCCAGCTGTAGCTGCGTTTGAGGTGGTTGATGCGTCCTTCGCATCCGGTTCGCCATTTGATTTTGGCGCGGAACGCTTTTCGGTGTTCGAACTCGCGGCGAGCGGCACTCGGTTTACTGGCACGCGGAATCGCGACATGGCGGACTCCTTGCTCGTGCAGATCGTTTTCGACCGAGGCGTATCCGTAGCCGCGATCGGCGGTAACTGCCCTGGGGGCGTGGCCGGCGCGGCGAGTGATCCGGGCGATCGCTGGAGCCAACTGCGGGGCATCGGCGGGGTTTCCGATCTCGACGCTGTGGTCGAGGATGACTCCATCGGCGTTATCGACGACCTGGGCTTTGTAGCCGAACTCCACGGGCTTGCCCAGTCGTCCTTTGCGGATCGGGCGGGCATCGGGGTCGTGGAAACTGACCAGCCGGCTCGCCGAGTCCGGCATCACCCCGGTCAGGCGGCTACGGGCTTGGGTGACCACGCGTTGGGCCTTATCCATGATCGCGGCCAAGTCGTTGATCGCTCGAGATAGCCGAGCCCGGCGGACCCCGGTCGCGTTGCGCACAGCCCGGCGGGCATTGCGCCGCACCGCGGCCGCTTCCCGCATCGCCGATTCGGCGATGCCGGCCAACTCCCCGGTGATCCGCGCGACCACGGCTTGAGCTTCCTCACGGGCCACCGCACCGCGAAGCCGCAGTTTGGAGGCGATCGAGCGGGCCCGCTGGCCCGCTGAGCGGCTGCGGTCACGGGCATGGGTACGCACCGCCCCGCCAGCGTTGTGGATGCGGGTGATGGTGCGGGCGATCGTGGTCACCGCCTTGGCCAGGAGCCCCGAGTCGGTCGGATAGGCCACTGCGGCCTCAACCACGGTGGTGTCAGCACGCACCTTGTCAGTGCGCAACAGTTTGGCGTCGGCGGCCTTGGCCAACAAGGCCTCATTGAGGCCGGCCACTGCAGCGTCCCCACACCGAGTGGTCAGTTTCATCAGCGTGGTGGGGTGCGGCACACGCGTCCCGAACGGAATCCGGCAAAACCGTTGCCAGGAAATCGAATCGCCGACCTCACGGCACAACGCCTCAAAGCCCAGCCGGTAGCGGAACTTCAAGAACATCATCCGCAGATAGGTCTCCATCGGAATCGACGGACGACCGATACGGGTGTCGAAGTACGGCGTGAACGGCGCGAAGAACACCGGATCATCTAGCAGCGCGTCTACCCGCCCCAACTCCCTCGGTAACACCAACAGCTCCGGCGGCAGGATTGCATCCCACAACGACAACTGGTCATTTACAGTTCTAAGCACGATGGCCTCGATCCCTTCTAGCCCAAGGGTTCGAGGCCATCATCTCGTCAAACAAAGCCCAATTCAGCCACCGCCACGCCCTGACTTTTTCAGGTCGAAGTAACTAGTAAAACCCCGCACGCAAACCCGACCCGTTGTCTTGACACACTTTTGTGTCAGCCGCAAACGCTTCGTCGGTTCGCCAGTTGGCGACAGTGACGTTTTGTTTACGACCGCCGAGGCCGATTGCCCCGGCGGCTGCGATAGGTACACCCCGCCGCGGGGTGCCCTAATCGCCTTACCGCACTTCCTTCGCGCGGCAAGTCTCTTGCGCTCCTACAGAGCGCGTACGCGATACCTGTTGAGCACCGCCAGCTCTGCCACCGACCAGCCATCAAATCCGGCCCGGTACGACACGCTGAACGGGCCAACTGCTTCCTCAGAAACGATCTGAGACGTGTCCGCGAGCAACCGTGCCGACGCCGACAGGATGACCGCGCGCACGTCAGCGTTGGGTTCGCCATCGGAATAGCCTTGACCGCGCGTATAACTGGCCGCCATCGCGGAGACGATGCCGAGCACGGCCGTAGCTTGCCCGCCATCAAGCTCACGGCCGACAAACGCGCCAAGCTCAGATGCCGTCGGCGCCGCCACGACTAAGCCTCAGTCAGCAGCGTCACAGCCTTCGGCTGCAACAGGCCAACGTCATAGCGGGTCACTACCCGGATGCCAACGCTGTCGTAGTCGCCCCACGTTTGGTCCAAAATCTTGACCTCAGCGTCAACGTCACGCGCCACGGCGACCTTCGAAAAGTCGACCAGAGCAACCCGGTTCTTAGTCAACGCGGCCGGGATGTTGTCAGTGATGATGACCGGCAACCCGAACAGTTGAAAAGCGGTGCCGTTCTGAATCGTGGACGGATCAATGACGTAGCGGTTGTCATCCGTGCCGACCTTCAACTTGCGAATCTTCGCGAAGCTTGCGGCTGTCATGACCCAATGCGTGGGGCTGACCTTGTTGCCCTGCGCCGTCGCCAGGCCGTCAATCAGGCTGTCGGCGTCGGTCAAATCCAGCGTGCCGGTAGCAACGCCGGTGGCCCGCAGGATGCCCTTGATGGTGTTCGACGCACCGGCGCCGTCCCACAGCGCGGCGTCCAGCGCTTCGGCGACGTTGGTCACCAGCGTCTGCCTAAGCGTCGCATCCAAGGCCACCACCGAC